>CP015195.1:991905-1322540 GCA_012221805.1 Pasteurellaceae bacterium RH1A
CTGTCCTTACCACCGCTTTGGCTGTCTATAACGTTTTTTGGCTGACCCCTTGGGCCATTAATAAGCAGAGCGAAATGCTGGCCGAAGCCAAGGCCAACCCTCGTTTTGCTGCTCTTTCCGCAGGCCAGTTTATGTCGGCAGGTGGCTATGTGCTTTTTATTGAGAACATCAGCGAAAATACCCTTAATGATGTCTATGTTTTCCAGCCAGATCAGCAAAAGAAAAACCGTCCGTCTGCAGTGGTGGCTGAATCGGGCAGCTTACAAGGCTTGCCTAATGGCGACCAGCTCTTGACCCTGACCAACAGCACTCGCTATGAAGGCACGCCCAAAACGGCAGACTTCCGCATTTCCCATTTCGACCAATACTCGGCCTACTTAGGCTATCAAAACGTGGAATCCAATGAAAAATTGGTTCAGCGGGCTGATTTTATGAAGTTGATTGATGATCCAAGCCCTGAAGCACGATCTGAATTGCAATGGCGCTTGGCCTTGATTTTGGCTGTTCCCCTCATGGCACTCTTGGCTGTGCCTATGAGCAGCGTAAACCCTCGCCAGGGCCGTTTTGCCAAACTCTTGCCGGCTCTCCTGCTCTATTTGATCTACTTCTTGCTGCAAAGCTCGCTAAAATCATCAGGCTCGGCAGGCAAGTTGGATGCCAGTATCTTGATGCCGCTGGTGTCGATTGCCTTCTTGATTTTAGGCCTGATCTTGAACACTTGGGACAGCCGCACCATGTCGGCACTTCGTTATCGTTTAACCAGTAAAAAAGCGGTGGGCTAGGAAATGAATGTTTTAGAGCGTTATATCGGCAAGACCATTTTAGCCTCCATCATGCTGACCCTCTTTATGCTGGTGGGCCTGGGGGCCATTATCAAATTTGTGGAAGAGTTTCGTGATGTGGGCAGAGGCTCCTATGATGGGCTGAAGGCTGCCTACTACACCTTCCTGACCATTCCCCGCGATGTGGAAACCTTCTTCCCCATCGCAGCCCTCTTGGGGTCTTTGATGGGCCTAGGCACTCTAGCTAGCCGTAGCGAACTGGTGGTTATGCAGGCCTCGGGCTTTTCCCGTTTCCGCATTGGTTTGGCAGTGATGAAAACTGCCATTCCACTGGTAATTTTTACTATGGTGATTGGTGAATGGGGCGTGCCACAAACCGAACAATTCGCCCGTAATATGCGTTCCATTGCCCAAAGTGGCGGCACCATGCTGTCCACCACCAACGGCTTCTGGGCCAAGGATGGCAATCAATTTGTCTATATTCGCCGAATTAATAGCGAAACCGATTTGCATGGCCTAACCATTTATGAGTTTGAAGATCGTGAATTAAAATCGGTCTTACAGGCCAATCAAGCGGTTTATGAGGCGGATAAATGGATGCTCAAGGGCGTGGAAAAGTCTGAAATTGCTGAGAATATGATTGAGCAAGGCAAACAGGCCGATCTGCCTTGGCAAACCACTATTACCCCAAGTAAGCTAGGGATTGTTTCCCTCAAGCCAGAGTCTCTGTCCATTTCGGGCTTGGCCGACTATGTGGGCTTCCTCAAGGATACAGGCCAAGACCCAAAACGTTTTGAGATCACCTTTTGGCGCAAGGTCTTCCAGCCTGTTTCTATGGCAGTTATGATGCTCTTGGCCATTTCCTTTATCTTCGGCCCGCTTAGAAGCTCCACCATGGGGGCGAAAGTCGTTATCGGCATTATCGCCGGCTTCGTTTTCTATGTGGCCAATATCGTCTTTGGCAACATGAGCCTGATTGCCACCTGGCTGCCAGTTTCCATCGGCACCCTGATACCAAGCCTTCTATGCCTGATTATCGTTTGGTGGCTTTTGAGTAAAAAGCGGGATTAGCAAGCGGTCGGAAATGGCCAAAAATTTGCAAAGAAAAACCGAGTAGATATTTACTCGGTTTTTTGTGTTTAACTGGCTCGCTGGGCCACATAATTGGTTGTTAAGGTTGGGCAACCATATTGCTGTAACTTGCTTCGTGTGAAATTGGCCCTGGCATTTGGCCCCCGATTATTTAAGCTAATCACCCCAATAATGGCCTTGTTGCACTTATATTTATTAACAAACACCAGATTATAGCCCGACTCCCGAATATAGCCGGTTTTATTGACCGCCGCCTCAAACAATTCTTCCCTCACCAAACGGTTGGTGTTTTCCATCAAAATAATCTTGTTGCCTGCCCGAATATAGGTTGATTTGGTGTTAGACAGAGCCTGGATTTTAGGCTTTTGCATGGAATATTTGGCCAGCTTAACCAAGTCCATGGCATTAGAAACATTGCTCGCAGACAGGCCAGAACTGTCGCTAAAACGGGTGGATTTCATGCCAATTTTCTTGGCGGTTTTGTTCATCTGCTCAATAAATTTGGCCCGGCTCATGCCTGCTGCACGAGAAAGAGCGTGGGCGGCGTAGTTGTCGGAGTGGATCAACATAGCCTTGAGCAATTCATGGCAGGAAATAGGTGTATTTCTTGGCAGGCGAGTGCCCGTGCCCTTGATATGATCCGCATCCTGGCTGGTGATGGAGGCCGTGCAATTTGGGTTCTTATTGTGTTCTAAAAAGACATTGGCCGTCATCAGCTTGGTCACAGAGGCAATGGGCTGGATATGATTAGGCAAGTGGCTTTCTAAGACCTTGTTATGGGTAAAGTCATAGACGACATAGGATTGCGTCAAGGCCAGGCTAGGGCAGAGGGCAAGGGCGGAAAGAGAAAGAAATTTATTTAACATGGTCCGAGTTTATCTTGATCAAAAAGGGGGCTATTCTAGCCTGAATTGAGGCTACTGGCAATTATACCTCTTCCTTGCTGTTTAGAACCAAGTAATCTTTTAGGATGACTTGAAGGGTAAAGAAAATGAACATGGCAGGGTAGAGGAAAAGCATATATTCAATACTATAGCCGAAAGGTAAAAGAATTAGCAATCCACCAATAAAAAATTCAAATAAAAACCACATACTTTGTGTTTGGCTATAATACTTTTCGCATAGAGCAGGTAATAATAAAACACCCAACAATAGCGCATAAAATGATTGTGAGATAGCATAAAGAGAACGTTTTTCTACAGGAGCATGATCTCGAAAGGTGTCTTTTATCTTTTTCATGAATTTTTCTAACTTCTCTTGGCTATAATATAATAGGTATAGGTTGATATTTACCCAAATCATAGCAAGGTTAATGATGTAAAATTCCCTTATTTGTAACACCTCTTTTAAGTATATGAAAAAAGGCAATAATCCTATGGTGCTTAGCATAAGAACAAATAGTTTTCGATTGCTATGTTTGGGTACAAGCGTTATTGTTCCCCACACACTGAGGATAAGCGTAGAAATTTCCCCAGCACGTGTGTTGCCTATTTCTAAAAGTGACAAAATAGGAATTGCACAAGGAATAATAAAGCTCATAAATAAAATATATATTTTGTTTGATAATATCTTGTCGAAAAAGGGAAGGATGGCAGATGTTATGAACTTTATTTTAATCAATATACCACCTATGATAAAGAAAAGAAAAGCTATCGCTCCTCCATATAGCATAAATGAACTTAACCCTGTATTATCAACGTTATTCCTAAGCATTATCGTATAGACTATAGGAATGGGTAAAACTGAAAAAAGGATACATCTTATATCATGGGCTCGTTCAAAATATCTGTTAAAAAGAAAACCGTATCTATGTGATTTAATTCTTTTTTCTATAGAGGGTAACTCATAACGAAGCCACGGCATGAGTATCACCATCATAAAAATAGAACAAAGTTTTCCAGTTCCTTCAGCTAGATAAGTTAATATAGCTTTTGTTACTTGTGACTTCTCCATTTTTTCTTGATTTACTTTTTCTTGATGAGCAAGCATTAAACGTTCATGAATGAAATGAATTTCCTCAATATTGAGCCGTTCAGCCAAACGGTAATCATTATGCCAACCAAAATAGTGGATAAATTTCTCCCATATATATGAGTTTTCTACTTCATGTTCTTTTAAAAAACGATAGCATTGTAAAGAAATAAACTCACTTTCTTCAAAAGGAATACTTGCTAGAAGTTGAGTAATTTGATCCCAATGTTTAATTAAACCGTCACTTTCTTCTGTTTGAAAAATATAGGCCAGGTGTTGAATCATATCTTGAGCGGTAAAGTCTTCAAAGGCTGAAGGGCTTAAGGCTTGTTGGATAATTTTTTCTTGGGTTTGTCCTACAATAGTATGTAATGCTTGCTTTAAGTAAGCTGGAGTTTCTGAAAAATTCAGTAAAAAACGAAAATATTTTTGTAGATCTCTTTGGCTATCCAAATCGAAATGGGCAATATAAGGGCTTAACCTTTCCCAGTTGTTTTCAAGGGCTTGCGGTGATTGTTTGATACGCAGGCGCTCACAGTAGGCAATAAAATGTTCTGGCGAGCGAAGGTAAATAAGATCATTTTCTCCTTGCTTAAAATAAGCGGGGCTAAAATTGAAATGCTGAATCCAATATGCACGTAGTGTTTCACTGATCTTATCAGGGTGTTTTTTAAGGATAAGCGCAATAAATTGTCGGAGATGGTTCTTTTGTTTAGCACTCAAAAAGGCTGTTTCATGCTGAAAATAGTACCATAAATCACTTATCCACTCTTGACTTTCTTCTGATTGAATAAGATTATCTAAGTGATTTTTTAAAATATTTAAATTAAATTTAAATAAAGCAAAAAATTGATAGAGAGGGAGTGAGTTTAATTCATTTGAATTGAGTTGAGTCGCATAATGGGTGTTATTATTAAAGGCGTAATGTTTATCCATTTCTGCCCATAAAGAAGGAATTTCGATGGATTGTTCTCGCATAAATTGGAGAAAAAGCCTAAGGGCTTGCTCTTTATCATGCTTTACCATTTCCTCGAGTTTTAAACAGAAGTAAGAATAGAAGTCTGCTAATTTTTGTTTTTGGTAAGCAGAGGTTAATTGTTCAACTAAATTATTTAACTCATCTTTCTGCTCATTGGGCCAGTGCCAATTAAAATTACTTTCTTCAGAGAGAGTATGTTCTTCTTCCATTTGGTAGGGAGCGAGTCGAAGTGCTTCATCAAAGCCTTCCCTTAAGGCCTGATAGCCTTCGGCATCCTCATCAGGACGAGTGGTTTTCAGCTTTTTAGCGTAGGCTCGGCGAATTTCACGTTCGTCATTAGTTGGCTCAATACCTAATATTTGCCAGCAAGTCATTTTTCTCTCCTTATAGCCACCAGCCATCATCATAGCGGTTTAAAATTTCTTCAAACCATTTTCGGCGTTTTTGGATAAGGGAAAGATCTTGGCTTTCTAGAACAACCTCAAAATGGGCTAGGGCTTCGCTGATAATTTTACGATCATCACCAACATATTCAGCATAAATACGTTTAGCCTTTTCCAGTAAATAGACATTTTCTTGCTGATCTCTTGGATGAATTTTTAATTTCGCTAATTTTTGGCGAGAGTCTTCCAATTCCTTAGGCGAAAGATTTTGGGTATTTTGTTGGAAAACTTGGTTAATTTGAATATTAAGCTCTTGGTTAAATATATCTACTTCTAATAAACCGTTGATATCATAGCTAAAGCGGACATCAACATAAACTTCGCCCTTAGGCCCTTGGGGAATTTTGACTAATATTTCGCCTAAATGAAGGTTTTCTTTAGCAAGAGCTGATTCTCCCTGTAAGACTTCAACCTGGATTTGGGTTTGATTATCATGAGCTGTCCAAAAGCGTTCTACTCGTGAAATAGGCACAGGCATATTACGCTCAATAATGGGAGCAAAACGCCCACCAACTAAACGTCCATTTTCTAGTTCTTGTACTGTTTGCGTCCCTAGGCTAAAAGGCATGACATCGGTTAGTACCACTTCTTCTAATGTTTGATGGCGAGCAATCAGCCCCGCTTGAACAGCAGCACCGCGGGCAATGGCTTCATCTGGATTTATGCTGGCTTGGGCTATTCTTTTAAATAACTGGCTTACAGAATGTCTGATCATAGGCATTCGGGTTGCACCACCGACTAACATAATACCGTCAATTTGGCTGGGGGTGAGTTTCGCATCACGCAAGGCTCGCTCTAGGGGGTGGCGTAGTCTCATTAATAGCGGTTGAGCTGCTTGTTGGAAGTCTTCTTGACTAATTTTGGCTTGGTATAGTTTTCCATCTAGCGTGATTTCAATCTCAACCTGTTTTTCTCGGCTTAATTGACGTTTGGCCTGCTCTAATTTTTGCCAAAACTCCTGATGAGTTTGTAATTTATGTCCGATTTCCTCGTTGAGGCTGGCGCATTTTTTGATAAAGGCTTGAGCAAGTGCACGCACAAAGTCCTCGCCACCTAGGTGGTTATCACCTGCACTAGCAGACACCTGCACCACGCCATCAAAATAATCTAAAATGGATACATCAAAGGTGCCTCCACCCAAATCGTAGATTAAAAATCGGGTATTATCTGGCTTTTCTTGTAAATTATAGGCTAATCCTGCGGCAGTTGGTTCATTGAGTAAGCGCAATACGTTTAAACCAGCCAGCTCCGCAGCATTTTGGGTGGCTTGGCGCTGAATAGCATTAAAATAGGCGGGAACGGTGATCACCACATCCGTGATCTCTTGCCCTAAAAAGATTTCTGCATCTTGCTTTAAACTTTTTAAGACCAGTGAGGATAGCTCTTCAGCACGGAAGCGGTGTTTGCCTAATTGAAACTGTTTATCTGTTCCCATAAAACGTTTAAAGGCTGATGCGGTTAGCTGTGGCGCAGTAGTTAATCGCTCTCTTGCTGGCAGGCCAACTAAAATTTGTCCATCATCTGCAACACTCACAACGGAGGGTGTCAGAGTATGCCCGAACTGATTAGGAATTAAACGAGTTTCTCCATCAATAAATTGTGCAATTAAACTATTTGTTGTGCCAAGATCAATACCAATTTGTAAACCCATATTCCTATCCTAAAATAATTCAAGTTTAGTTTTATTTTAAGTGGATTTTAAGGAGAAGCAACCCATTTCTGTTTTAATTTTCTCTTTGCTATAATAGCTTTTTCCAAACTCTACCAAAAATAGGAAACCCATGCCAGCCCCACGTTTTGTCCACCTTAAAGTCCACAGTGATTTCTCCATGATTGATGGCATCGCCAAGGTTAAACCCTTGCTCAAGGCCTGTGCGGCCCATGAGATGGTGGCCATGGCTCTGACGGATTTCACCAACTTCTGTGGCCTGGTCAAGTTTTATGGGGAGGCCCTGGGGCGGGCATTAAGCCTATTATTGGGGCGGATGTGCTGGTGCAGGCGGGGGAGGGCCAAGAGCCTTTTGAACTCACCCTTCTGGCCAAAAATAATACAGGTTACCATAATATTACCCTGCTGATTTCCCAAGCCTACGAGCAGGGCTATGTGGAGCTGCCTATGGTGCAACAAGCCTGGCTGGCGGAGAAAAGTGAGGGCATTATCGTGCTTTCCGGTGGCCGTAAGGGCGATGTGAGCAGGGCCTTACTCAAGGACAATCAGGCAGAAGCCGAGAGCCTGCTGGCCTTTTATCAAACCCACTTTCCCAACCATTATTACCTCTCCCTCTGCCGTACTGGTCGGGCAGAGGAAGAACGCTATATCCAACAAGCGGTCAAATTAGCTCAACAATTTGCAATTCCCTTGGTGGCGGTCAATGATGTGGTCTTTCTCAAGGAAGATGATTTTGATGCCCACGAAATTCGGGTAGCCATCCACGACAGCTATACCCTAGACGACCCTAAACGCCCGCAAAAATACTCCCCCCAGCAGTATTTCCGCTCTGAGGAGGAGATGTGCCAGCTCTTCGCTGATCTGCCTTCGGCCCTGGAAAATACGGTGCATATTGCCCAGCGTTGTAACGTGACCATTCGCTTGGGTGAATACTTCCTGCCTAATTTCCCAACAGGGGATTTATCCACTGAAGATTATTTGGTGCAGAAATCCCGTGAGGGCTTGGAGGAGCGGCTGGAATTCCTCTTCCCCGATCCAGAAGTCCGTAAGCAACGCCGGCCAGAATATGATGAACGGCTACAAGTTGAGCTAGATGTGATTAACCAGATGGGCTTCCCGGGCTACTTCCTGATTGTGATGGAGTTTATCCAGTGGTCAAAAGATAACGATATTCCGGTCGGCCCTGGCCGGGGCTCGGGGGCAGGCTCCTTGGTGGCCTATGCCCTGAAAATTACTGACCTAGATCCGCTGGAATTTGACCTGCTCTTTGAGCGTTTCCTCAACCCTGAACGGGTCTCCATGCCCGATTTCGATGTGGACTTCTGTATGGACGGCCGGGACCGAGTAATCGAGCATGTGGCCGATACCTACGGCCGGCAGGCGGTTTCACAAATTATTACCTTTGGTACCATGGCGGCCAAGGCGGTAATTCGGGATGTGGGCCGGGTTCTGGGCCACCCTTATAACTTCGTGGATCGGATTTCCAAACTCATTCCGTCTGACCCGGGCATGACCCTGGAAAAAGCTTTCCAAGCCGAACCCAAATTGCAGGAGCTCTATGATGCGGATGAGGAAGTCCAGGCTTTAGTTGATATGGCTCGCAAGCTGGAGGGCGTAACCCGAAACGCCGGTAAGCATGCTGGGGGGGTGGTGATCGCCCCAACTGCCATTACCGATTTCTCTCCCCTTTATTGCGACTCCGAAGGCCTGCACCCCGTTACCCACTTTGATAAGAATGATGTGGAATATGCTGGCCTAGTCAAGTTCGACTTCTTGGGCCTGCGGACACTGACCATCATCAAATGGGCCTTAGAGATGATCAACCAAAGGCTGGAGCGTGAAGGCAAGCCACAGGTGCGGATTGAAAGCATTCCCCTGGACGACCCTAAGGCCTTTGATGTCCTGCTCAAGGCCCAAACGACAGCCGTTTTCCAGTTGGAATCTCGGGGCATGAAGGACTTAATTTCCCGCCTCAAGCCCGACTGTTTTGAGGATATTATCGCCTTAGTGGCCCTCTTCCGCCCAGGCCCGTTGGAATCTGGCATGGTGCAGAACTTTATCGACCGTAAACACGGGATTGAGGAGGTCTCCTACCCTGATAAGGTCTATCAGCATGAGTCCCTCAAGCCTGTCTTGGAGCCGACCTACGGGGTCATTGTTTACCAAGAGCAGGTGATGCAGATTGCCCAGGTTTTGGCCGGTTATAGTCTGGGTGGAGCCGACTTGCTCCGCCGGGCCATGGGTAAGAAAAAGCCGGAGGAGATGGCCAAGCAGCGATCGGTCTTTGAAGAGGGGGCCAAAAACCAAGGCATTGATACCGAACTGGCCATGAAGATCTTTGACCTGGTGGAAAAATTTGCCGGATACGGCTTTAACAAGTCCCACTCGGCCGCCTATGCCCTGGTTTCCTACCAGACCCTCTGGCTCAAGGCCCACTATCCAGCTGAATTTATGGCGGCGGTGATGACCTCGGAAATGGATAATACCGACAAGATTGTCGGCTTCTATGATGAATGTATCAATATGGGCCTGACGGTCGTGCCACCTGATGTCAATAGCGGTAAGCACCGTTTTAGTGTCAATGAAAAGGGCGAGATTGTTTATGGCTTGGGGGCCATTAAGGGGGTAGGTGAAGGCCCGATTGAGGCCATGTTGGAGGCCCGCAATTCGGGCGGGATCTTCAAAGACCTCTTTGATCTGACCGCCCGAGTGGATCTGAAAAAAATCAACCGCCGCACCTTTGAAGGCCTGATTATGTCAGGGGCCTTTGACAAGCTAGGCCCCACCGCGCGGCCCTGATGAAGAATTTGGAAGATGCCTTGAAAGCCTCCGATCAACACAGCAAGATGGAGGCCTTAGGTCAGAGCGATATGTTCGGCGTGCTGACCGAAACGCCTGAAGAGGTGCAAAATGCCTATGCCAACACGCCAAAATGGTCGGAGCAAAAAATCCTGGAGGGCGAAAAAGCCACCCTGGGCCTCTATTTAAGTGGACACCCAGTTGGCCGCTTCCTCAAGGAGCTGGCCCACTATGCCCCGAATCGCCTCAATGAACTACAGCCGACCCGCCGGGGCCAAAGCACCACCATTGCCGGCCTGATTATGGACAGCCGGATTGTGACCACCAAAACCGGCAAACGCCTAGGCATTGCTACCCTGGAAGACCGTTCCGGCACCATTGATATTACCCTTTTTGCCGACAGCCTAGATAATTTCGGCCACCTCTTGCAGAAGGATCAGGTGGTTTTGGCCGTGGGTTCGGTCTTAACCGATGACTTCCGAGGCGGGCTAAAAATGATCGCCCGGGAAATCATCAGCCTGGATGAGGCCCGCAGCCGCTTTGCTAAAAGTCTAGCTCTGGCCATCAAGCAGGAACAACTCACACCACAGTTTATCAAGCAACTGCAAGAGCTGATTGCACCTCATAAGGAGGGCACCTTGCCGCTTCATTTCTACTACCAAAGCCCAGAGGGCCGTGCCTTGCTCAAGGGTGGGGTAGAATGGCGGGTGACCCCAAAAGAGAGCATGATGGAGGCTCTTAAGGATTTCTTAGGGGAGAATGCAGTGGAGTTGGAGTTTGACTAGGCCTAAGATCTGGCTAGTCTTCTGATGCCGCTGTCTAAGATCCAACCGACTAAACCAATCAGTACAATGGCCGCCATAAGCTCTGAATAGGCCAGGCGGTCACGGGTGTCGAGAATGAAATAGCCCAGCCCTTCATTTACGCCTAGCATTTCGCAGGGCACCAAAATCACCCAGGCAATGCCAATGGCCACCCGCAAGCCTGATAAAACGTGGCTGCCAATGGCGGGGACGATAATGTGGCAGAGCTGTTCTTTTTTGCTGGCAGCCATGGAGCGGCCTAGCTCTAGCCATTTTGGGTCAATACTTTTTACGCCGCTGGCCGTGGCAATAATCAGCGACCAAACGGTGGCAAAGGCCAGCAAAAAATAAATGGGCAAGTCGCCAATACCCAGCAGCATAACCACAATGGGCATCCAGGAAAGAGGTGAGATCATGCGTAAAAATTGCATAGAGGGCGTGGCGAAGGCTTCTAGCTGCTTTGAAAACCCCAGCAGCAGGCCAAAGGGAATGCCGACTGCCAGGGCGAGAGCTAGGCCAATCAAGATTCGCTTAAGGCTGGCCAAGAGGTGGGGGAAGATTTCGCCACTGCCCAGCAGCCAGCCGAAACTCTTGGCGGTTTCCAGCGGAGAGAGCAGGGCAGCAAGGGCGAACTGCTCTTGCAGTAGGGCGACGCCAACTTGCCATAAAACCACCAGCAGGCCTAAACCTGCCCAGCCCAGTAAAAATTTCTTTTCAAGCATATTCTTTCCTTTTCTTAAACCACGATTTCTTCTGTTCGGCTCCAGCCAGCCTGCAAACCAAAATAATCGACCCAGCCGCCTGCTTCAATGGCCTGGCGGGCAAACTGTGGGGCATTGAGTTCACGAATGACCTGTCCAGGCCTGAGTTGGGTCAGAAAATCGTTACGCCCTGCCAAGTGGGTTTCTTGTAGCATTTCGAGCAGCTTGCCCAAGTAGCTATCAAAGGGATAGGGCTGAAAGCCAATGCGATTTTGCTGCCATTCAGGGTGTTGAATGATCCCTTGTTGGGCATAACGCTGCCACTGTGTCTGATCGGGGGCAAGCACCTTGGCCAGCACGGCTGGATCGTGGGGCGTATAGCCGCTGCCCCGCCCGATCATGGCTGGAATAGCAGCCCGATGTTCCAGGCTGTAAACCTGGGCTTCGGTTAGGGCATTGACCACCTTTTGCACCCATTCTGGGCGGTGCTGAATATCAAATTCCTGCATAAGCGTCACGCAGCAAGCATGATCCCGCCAGACATCGCCACTAAAACGCAAGACCTTGCCCACTCCCTTGCTTTCGGCAATGGCATTGAAGGGTTCTGCCACAATAAAGCCTGAAATGGCTTGGTTAGCTAGGGCAACTACCATGTCTGATGGCGACATTACCGTCACTTTCACTTCACCCGCTCCAGGCCTTTTTTCCGTTACCCTCAAGCCATTGGCACGCAGCAAATGCTGTAAAACGATATTGTGGATGGAATACCAAAAGGGAATGGCCACGGTTTTGCCTGACAGATCGGTAATGTGATTGATGTCGGGCGAAACGGTCAAGGCCGAGCCTGCTAGGTGGTTCCACATCACGATTTTAACGGGGGCTTGGGAGCCATATCTGGCCCATAAACTCATGGGCGAGAGAATATGCACCAAGTTCACATTGCCACTGAAAAAGGCTTCCACCAGTTGCGACCAGCTGCGGAACATAAGGGGCTTTTCCACCTTCAAGCCCTGTTTTTCAAATAAACCTTGGGCGTGGGCTACCAAGAGGCTGGTGGCGTCAGTAATGGGCAGATAGCCGATTTTAAGCGGTGCGTTTGGGTCAGTTTTTTGCAATTTTTCACAGGCTGAGAGCAGGGGTAAACTGCCACTTAAGCTAAAGAGGCTTAAGAGTTTTAGAAAATCACGGCGTTCCATTTTGCCTCCTAAATCATAAATTCAAGGCTTTCTTGCTGTTTGAGCGATTGGCTATGATCCTGCATAACCTGCAAGATCTCGAGGCGGATATGATTAAGCGCTCGCAGATCTGCTCGTGGAAAAGGCTGGTTCAATCGCCACTGTTGAGCGACCGTTGCAGGTTTGCCGCCACCCAAGAGCAGGATCTGATTGGCAATCAAGAGGGCCTCATCAATATCATGGGTCACCATTACCGCTGTGGCTTGGTGGTGATCGATTACTTCACGCAAGAGCTGCTGCATTTGGCTGCGGATAAGGGGATCGAGGGCAGAAAATGGCTCATCCAGCAAGATCAATTTTGGCTGACGAGTCAGAGCTCGAGCCAGATTAACCCGTTGTGCCATCCCGCCCGACAGTTCACTGGGCAGGGCCTTGGCCGCGTCTGCCAGGCCGACTTCTTCTAGCACAGCCTGGACACGCTTTTGAATTTCGGCCTTGCTCAAGGGGTCACGGCAGGCAAAATCTAAGCCTAGGGCGACATTTTTCTCCACATTCAGCCAGGGCAAGAGGTTGGCAGACTGAAAGACAAAGCCAATATCAGCCGTGGGTTGGGTAATGGGCTGGCCAAAGAGTTCCACCTGGCCGGCCTGTGCTTTTTCTAAACCAGCCAAGATCCGCAAGAGAGAGGATTTGCCCACCCCACTTTGGCCCAAAATACAGGCCAAATCGCCTTGTTGAACCCGAAAATTGGCCTTGGCCAAGAGCGTGCGTTGGCCATAGCCCAGGGATAGATCGCTGACCCTAAGCATAGCTCTTCAGCACCAAGCGTAATTGCACCGCACTTGGGGTCACAATTGGCAAGAATGCTGCCTCTCGCCAGCGGCGAATAAAGCTGGAGCCTGTATTTGTTAAATATCCTCTGCCGCCGCCCGCTTGCAGTTCCAGTAACACCGCATTGGCTACTACATCGACAATATCAATCCGCAGCTGAAAGAGGGCTTTGGGATCGGTGAGGAAGCTGCCAGCAGCAAGGCCTGTTTCCAGTGCCTGCTGAATACGGGCTAAATCAGCTTGGGTCTGCTGCCATTCGGCCTGCAAGACATCACGGCTAGCTCCAAAGGTTTTTTCTACTTCGCTTAAGGCGCGTTCGGCTAAGCCAAAGGCCATACCGAATTGCAAACCAAGGAATGATGGGCGGATTTGTGGCAAATAATCCAAGAGGTTATCAGCGATGATCCAGTCTGGGTTTAGCTCAAGGTTGTCCAGCACCACGGGGTGCGTGTGGCTGCCTTTAAGGGCGACCAGCGGCAATTCTTCTTGCAGCTGTAAACCTGCTTCAGAAGGAATGGCCAGCACAAGGGGCGGGCGGCTGTTATCTTCATAAGAGGCGGCAAAAATAAGGGCGAAACGATCTGCTCTTAGGTTAGTAATCCAAGGCAGGCGGCCATTTAAATAGAATTTTTCGCCCTTTTGGCTAATGCTCACATTCAAGGCTTCCACGCCCGAGGTAAATTTGACCGCATTGGACAGTCCCGTTCCGCCAGCCCGCTTGCCCGAAAGCAGTTCAGGCACCAGGGCCTGATGCAGGGGGCTGCGGCTTTGGCGTAAGTTTTCAATCAGGGTGCGGTGTCCCCAGGCACAGAAGGCAGCGGTTAAGGAGTAGCGAGCCACTTGACTGATGGCCTTAATGGCAGATTGCAAATCACCGCCTAGGCCGCCCAGCTCTTCGGGCAGACCGTGACGGAAGACGCCACCTGCCACCAGTTGATTAAGCACTTGATCAGCATATTGATTGGATTGATCCAGCGAATCGGCGTGTTCAGTCAGCCAATCAATCAAGTCTTGCGAGAGATAAGATACACTCATGCTAGCCTCCTTGCTTAGGCAAAAGGTTGAAGTTCAGGGTTGATAGGCGTTTCGGCAATGTTATTGACATAGTTACAAAGCGTGGCCAGGCTGACCCCTAAAATCACATCAATGGCGTTTTGCTGGGTGTAACCTGCCTGGAAGAATGCCTCTAGTTGGGCTTGGGTTAATTTGGCTTTTTGTAAAATCACCGCCAGGGTAAAACGGGCCAGGGTGTCGTATTTTGGGTTACTTTCAATGCGGGAAACAGAACGGATTTGATTGACCACTTCCTCTTCCATTTTCAATAATTTAAGCGAAATTTTGGTGTGTCCTGCCACACAGAAACCACAGCCATTGACCACTGCCGCCGTAATTTGTACCACTTCACGTTCTTCAGCCGTTAAGCTGTTGCGTCCGTTAATGCCACCCACCGTGCGGTAGGTTTCCAGGGCAGTCGGGGCATTGGCCAATACACCGATTAAGTTGGGAATAAAACCGTTGGTGGCCTGGACGGCTTTCAAGGCTTCTTGGGCGGCTTCTGGGGCAGTTTCGATGGTGTGGATTTGAAATAAAGACATGATGGGTTCCTCTTAATCATAATGGATGGAATCATCATACGAGGCTTGGCAGAAAATGAGAAAGAGAGGAAATTTATGTAATATGAGGAAAAGTTATGAAGCAAGCGGTGCCATTTGCAAAAAAATCTGCAAATGGCACCGCTTGTCGGCTTAGTGAAGTTTGGTCGAAGGCCGCAGGAAGCGGTTGATGCTGCCAACCAAGACAATCAAGCCCGTTTTAATGCAGCCGTGCAGGGCGGCTTGATGCATGCGGTAGAGGGAGAGATAGGCCAAGCGGGCGATTTTGCCCTCAATAAACATATCGCCCTTGGTTAAGTTCCCCATCAGGCTGCCAATGGTGCCGAAGCGAGAGAAGGACACCAATGAGCCCTTATCCATAAATTTAAAGGGCTTGAGCGGCTTGCCTTCAACGGCGGCCAGGATGTTTTTGCCACAGCGACTGGCCATTTGGTGGGCAGCTTGGGCACGGGGTGGTACAGGCTTGCCGTTTTCTTGAATGAGGCAGGCACAGTCGCCCAGGGCAAAGACCTTATCATCTAACGTGGTTTGTAGCGTATCCTTGACCATAATTTGGTTAATGCGGTTGGTTTCAAAGCCAAGCGTTGCCAAGAAATCAGGCGCCTTAATGCCCGCCGCCCAAACCATAATATCGGCAGGGATTTCTTCCCCATATTGGGTAATAAAACCGCTTTCCGTGGCTTCAGTTACCGCCGTTTTCACACTGACATCCACACCCAGCGAACGTAATTCCTTGAGAGCGGCCAGTGACACCTTTTCAGGCAGGGCAGGCAGGAGGCGTTCGCCCGCTTCAATCAAGGTCACTTTAAGGCTGGCATTGTTGAGTTTGCCATAGCCATAGGAATGAAGGTGGTTGGCAACATTGTAGAGATCGGCGGCCAGTTCAATCCCCGTTGCCCCGCCGCCGACAATGGCAATATGCACCTGCTTGTCGTTATTGTTGGCGAATTTAAGGTAAAGCTCCATCATCTGCTTATGAAAGCGCTTGGCCTGATCGGTGCTGTCTAAGAAAATACAATGTTCCGCCACCCCCTTGGTGCCAAAATCATTGGACTTACTGCCAATGGCCAGCACCAGTTTGTCGTAATGGATTTCACGTTCTGCCACCAACAGTTCTTGCTCATCATTATAAATAGCGGCCAGTTGAATGGTTTGAGCCTCACGATTGACCCCGATAAGATTGCCGATTTGGAACTCAAAATGATGGTTCTTGGCATGGGCCCGATAGCTTAGGGCATCGGTGCCAATGTCTAAAGAACCTGTGGCCACCTCGTGCAGCAGGGGTTTCCAAAGGTGGCTGTCGTTACGATCCACCAAAATAACACGGGCTTTTTTCTTAGCCCCCAACTTGTTGCCTAGGTAGGTAGCCAGCTCCAAACCGCCAGCCCCGCCTCCAACAATCACAATGTTTTCCATGATTTCTCCAAGGTAAGATTAAATTAAAACTAGGGAGAATTTTAGGGGCTTGTGGCTTGATGTCAATCTGAATTAAGTGAAAATGATTACTATCTGTTAGATGGTTATGATATGAAGAGCCTATCGTTGGTAGGAGGGGAGAGGGAGGTTATATAAATAAAAAAACCGCTAAAAAGCGGTTTTTGTGTTGATTGGTGCTCTGGGCGAGACTCGAACTCGCACATCCTATGGACACTACCCCCTCAAGATAGCGTGTCTACCAATTCCACCACCAGAGCGTAAACTGATTTTTTATTGAGGAATATCGCTGTTTTCTGTTTTAGCTGGAGCAGGTTTTTGCTCAACTTGGCTTAAATCTTCAAACTGGCTTTTTGGTGCACTTGTGTGGCTGTTTAGATTGCCTAACACCAGGCTAATACCAAAGAAGATAATGGCTAAAACGGCTGTTGTTCTTGATAAGAAGTTGGCTGAACCAGCTGAACCAAATACTGTTCCTGAAGCACCCGCTCCGAAAGAAGCACCTGCGTCAGCACCCTTACCCTGCTGCATAAGCACGAAGCCAATAATCGCAACAGCAACAACCAAATAAGCAACAGTAAGTAAGTTTATTAACATTTCTTTCTCAATCAAATTAGGTTGCTAAATTAAGTTCCATTCAGTGGAACAATGCAATGGCGTGCATTATAGAGATTTCTGCCTGGCTTGCAAGCAGAAATTTTTAGTTTTGGTTTACTCGCCTTTTTTTTGGTCGCTTTTGCGATATTTTGTCGTCTTCTGGCCTGCAAGCGGTTGGATTTTGGCCAAATTTTGCAAAACCTGTCGATTGGGGCTGTGCAACAAACCTGGCAGGCGTTGGGTCAGATCCCACATAAACTGCTGGTAAGTGGCTTGTTTTTTGCTGATGTCGGTTAGCTGCATTTCCCAATGGGCGGTCATATCCGGCAGGGTGGCACTTTCAGGCAGGGAGAAAATCAGGGTTCTGCCGGCCTCAGTGCTGTGAATGGTTCGGCCTTTTTTAATCAGGAATCCGCGTTTAAAGAGCAATTCAATAATGCCGGCTCGGGTGGCTTCTGTGCCAAGTCCGTCCGTTTCACGCAGGACTTTTTTCAGTTGCTTATCCTGCACAAAGCGGGCAATCCCTGTCATGGCCGACAAAAGCGTAGCATCGGTAAAATGGCGGGGCGGTTGGGTTTTCTTCTCGACAATTTCCCCTTTTTCGCAGTGCAAGACCTGGCCCTTTTTGACCACTGGCAAGAGGGGCTCAAGCACCTCATCGCTGTCTTCCTTGCCCAGCAAGGCCTTCCAGCCAGCTACAATCAAGTTGCGAGCCGAAGCAACAAATTTCCCGCCGGCAATCTCTAGCTCAATCTTGCCCTTGCGATATTCGGCCTCGGGGCAGAATTGAATCAGGTATTGGCGGGCGATAAGCTGGTAGATCCGCCGTTCGTTTTCGGTCAGTTGTACTGAACCTTGGCGAGCGGTTGGGATAATGGCATGGTGGGCTTCAACCTTGCTGTCGTTCCAGCAGCGCCCCTTGATGTTGGGATCGACCACCTCAGGCTTGTCAGCATATTCGCTCAAATGATGGGCAATGGCCCCCATCACCTTAAAGCGATCGGCATAATGCTCATTGGGCAGATAGCGGTTGTCGGAACGAGGGTAGGTGATGAGCTTGTGGGTTTCGTAGAGCTTTTGGCAGATGTCTAGCACGGCTTGAGCCGACAATCCATAACGGCGGGCAGCGTCGATCTGCAAGACCGATAAAGAATAAGGCAGGGGAGCGGCCTCTTTTTCGATCTTATTTTCATAGTGGGTCACAGTGGCAGGCTGATCGGTAATGCGTTTGACCACATTTTCGGCCAGGCCACGTGACAGCACCCGCCCTTCTTCGTCCTGATAGTCCTCACAGGCCTTACTGGGCTGCCATTGGGCGGTAAAGCGGTCTTGGCTTTCAGGCACTAAAATATGGGCCAGCACCTCGAAATAATCCTTGGGCACGAAGTTCTCAATTTCCAAGTCTCGCCGCACAATCAGGCCTAGCACAGGCGTTTGCACCCGCCCAACCGACAGCACGCCCTTGTAGCCCGCCCATCGGCCTTGCAGGGTATAAGCCCGAGTCATATTGATGCCATAAAGCCAATCGGCCCGAGCACGTGCTAGAGCAGAGGTTGCAAGCGGGACAAAATCCCGATTATTTTGCAATTTTTCGATGGCCTTTTGCACGGCAGCTGGGTTGAGATCACTGACCAAACAGCGTTGAATTTGGTTGCGTTTCTCGGCTGGCAGATTGAGGTAGCTAAAAACTTCATCGATCAAGAGCTGCCCTTCACGATCCGGGTCACCTGCATTGACCAGCACATCCGCCTGCTTGACCAAACGCTCGACTACTTTCAGTTGCTTGAGGGTATTTTTCTTGGGAATGAGCTTCCACTGTTCTGGCACAATGGGCAAGTGCTCCATTCGCCAGAGCTTAAAGCGTTCATCGTAAGCGTCTGGTTCCGCCTGTTCCAGCAGGTGGCCGATACACCAGGTCACCACATCGTCCTTGCCGCATTGAATAAAGCCTTCCCCACGGTTATGGGGCTTGGGCAGGACATCGGCAATGGCACGGGCCAGACTGGGTTTTTCGGCAATAAAGAGACGCATAGGCTTTGGGGTTGAGAAAACAAGCGGTCATTTTAGCGGAATTTTTTGCAAAAAATAACCCTGCTTCTTTTGGTTGCAGGGTTTTTAGAAAAATAAGGTTTAGGCCTCAGGCTTATGTCCAACCTCTTCCCGTTTATGGCCTTCTTGCAGGTGAACAAAGTTCACAAGGTCATCTGGGCTGACTTGGAAGGCTTGGCCGAAGCCTTTTACGAAAAGGCCTTGCTTGGGTTCAAAGGCGAAGACTTTGAAGTCGGCGTTTTTGGCGAGCTCTGGGATCATCTCGCCAAAACGGGCGGTTAAGGCCTCTAAGGCACTTTGGCCTTCTTCAGACTGCTTGTCCCACACGCTTGCCCTGGCGTCAAAACTTAAGCGGCGGCGAGCGAAGATTTGGCGGCTTTGGCTCTCATCTTCAATCAACATTAGGGATACTTTTGGCACTTTTTGTAGGTTGCGAGCGTGGCGGGCGATTTCAGAAATCAAGACCACATATTTTCCATTATGCACCACAAAGGGGGCGTAGCTCACATTTGGGTTGCCCTCTTCATCTAGGGTGGCCAACATAATGGTTTTGCAGGCCTCCTTCATTTCTTGAATTTGTGGGCCTAGGCGGTTTTGTAAGACTTCTTGACGATCTGTCATAACTTGCTCCTATTGATAATTTTTAAATTTTTCGACTTGTTCTGGGAAGAGCTGGCGTTTTTCATCCCGCCCTAGGTAGATTTTGAAGATGGTTTCACCGCTATGGGCGATAAAAGCGATGTTATAGCTTTCCTTGCCACGGAAGGGCAGGCTAACAAAGGCCACTTGGCGAACCTTATCTAATTTTAGGTGGCCGTGGATGGCACCTTGGTCGTCCTTCATATTGAGGTTGTAATAACCATGTCCCAGCGTGCCTGTTGGGAAGCGATCCTTAATTTCAAAAATCGAGCCTTCCTTTTCAATAATGGTGGTAAAGGTTCCCCATTCAGGTACATCTTCTAGAATGGCTTGGGCCTTATCGGCTGGGAAAACCCGCACAAATTGGTCTGGCAGATTCACCAGAATATCCCCCTCTGGCTGCTGGAGCTGCTTGGCTATATCAAGGGTAATAGCATGGGGATTTTCAGCTAAAAAATCGGCGACTTGCTGTTTGAGAGTGGTCATTTGGTTCCTCGTAATAAAAATAGTTAGCGTTTAGAAGTGTAATATTAAATGTCAGTTTTGTCTAGGTTGTCAATTTGTTTATGGTATAGAATAATAAGATGTCTTTTGTGCTTTACAATAAGCCCACGCACGGCAAAGCCGTACGTGGTTAAGCATAGTTGAGGGGCTTTGCCCCTCGGATTTCAACAGGGGCAAAGCCCCCTGAATATTAGTAACCGATTGCGACGAAGTCGCTGTCGGATTAACATTCAACTCCATCAAAAAATTAACGGTTGGTGAGCCTACTGAACCAACTGTTAATTTTATTCAATAAACTGCCCATACCAAGCCCCCCATTTCCCCCGTGCGGTGCGGATTTCCCAGCCATTGGGTTCAAAGTTCACCTCCACCATGCCTGTTCTGGCCGTGTTCATTTGCAAGATTTTATGTTTTTCCAACCGCTTGACCACGGTCTGATTGGGCATTCTCCAGGGGTTAAAGCGGCCGGTAGAAATAATGGCGGTATGGGGTTGCGTTGCATTCAGCAAGGTTTCACTGGTGCTGGTTTTGCTGCCGTGGTGGGGGACTTGTAGGAAGTCTATTTTGCCTATTTTGTGGGCGATTTGCCGCTCTTGCTCCAGGCCCAAATCGCCCGTTAAGAGGATTTTATAGCCGTGAATATCGGCCAAGAGGGTGCAGGAATCCTGATTTTTGGCCCTAAGCTGCTGGCTTTGAGGGTAAAGGGCCTTGAGCTGGAAAGGGCCGAAAGTCCAATGCAGGCCTGCCTGACAGCTTTCAGGCGGCTTGTTGGCATAAGGAATGTTGCCGGCAGAAATCAGCCGAGCCTGGGGATATTTTTCTAGCAAATGCGCCACCCCGCCTGCGTGATCATTGTCATCATGGGAGAGGAAAATGGCCTCCACTTCTAGCCCCTTGCGGGCCAAATAGGGCAGGATTTCTAACTTGGCCATGGAATTATCCCCCCAGCTGGCTCCCGTATCAAAAAGCACTATCTTATCCCCATAACGCAAGCCTATGGCCAGGCCTTGGCCGACATCAAAACTGATCCATTGAGTTTGGGGCTGGAACCTTTCATAGAGATAAAAGGTAAGATTAAAGCCCAGGGGCAAGATCAGCAGATAGGGCCAGGCGGGCTTGCGGTTTATCCAATAATAAAGCCCCAGTAAAGTCAAGAGGTTAAGGCTTAAGAGCTGCCATTGCCAGTAAAGGCTTAGCTCCCACCAGTGATGAGAAAGTGGCTCAAGCAGGCCTAGGCTCAGCTGGGCCAGCCAGTCGGCCACTTGCCAGCTACCCAAAAAATTATGGGTGAGCAGGGACAAGAGGACAAGGGGAACCAATAAGAAACTATAAAGGGGCACAATGATAAGGTTGGCTACAAAGGCTAGGGGAGATGAGCCCTCAAAAAAGAAGAACTGCACGGGGGCAAAGACTAGCAAGATCCCAACTTGCAGGTGCACAAGTGAGGCCAACAAGCGGGGGAATTGGGCCGAAATTTTGCAAAAATGTTTGAGGGGAAAGTAGCGATACCAAATAATCAGGCTGAGCACGGCCAAAATGGATAGCCAAAAGCTATCAGACAGGAGGGCCAGCGGGTCTAGCACCAAGAGCAGGGCTACCACCCGCCACCAAAGCTGGAAAGGTGTGTAATAACGCCGCAAGAATTGAACAAGCAGTAGGAAACAAATGGCCATTAAGGCTCGCTGGGTGGGCAAGGCAAAGCCAGCCAGATAACTGTAACCCAGAGCAAGGGCCAGCCCTGCTATTCTTGTAAAAAAGAGGGAAAAACCAACCGCTTGTAGAAGCTGAAAACGAAGCAGGAGCCATTGAACAGACTTGGCCAACCAAAAGCCAAAACCGAAGGCCAGGGCGATATGCAGGCCTGAAATGGCGATTAAGTGGGCAGTGGCGGTATGTTGAAAAAGTTGCCAGTCGGTGGCCTTGAGCCAGGCTCGTTCCCCAAAGGCTAGAGCCAAGAGGAGGCCTTGGCTAGGTAGGCCTTGGGTTTGGCCTCTCACACTTTCCAGCCATTGGGTGCGCAGGGGCTTAGCTTCACTGGCCAGCATTTCCGCCCTTTTAACCGTGCTGATGGCCTGAATATGGTTGGCAAAATACCATTTTTGGCGGTCGAAATTGCCCATATTCAAACGGCCAGACACGGGGCGGAGGTTAAGTTCGGCTTTATAGGTTTGATGGAGTTTTAGAGGCGTGTCGCTCTGCCAATTGAGATAAATCTGCCTGCCCTGTTCATCTTGCCCGATGGCCGTTTGGTAGCCCTCCTGCTTGAGGATACGGGTGATGGTAAGCAGGCCGTTTTGCCTGCCTTGGGGGATGGATTTGGCCTCATCAAGGCTTAGGCCAACTTGCAGGTAGGCAAAAGCGGCCAGCAAGCAGCTTGCCATCCATAACCACTTACGCAGGCTTAAGCAAATCAAGGCAAGCCCAGCCAAGCACCAGGGGGCAAGTTTAAGGCCAGCCTCTGGCAGAAATAAGATGGGGAGAAGGCCTAAAACCAGGCCAAGCACAGCACGATCCAAAAGCGTTACTCAAGAGGGAAAAATATGCCTAGTATGGATCAGGGGGAAATTTTCTGCCTTAGAGAAAAGTGATTTTTGCGAGCGGGATCGAGGAATTGAAATTTAGGGATTGACAAGTCTTATCTTTTTTATTCTAGCTCTAGAATTATTTCTGTTATTTCAGTTAAAATATAATTAATCATATTTTTGTCTAAGGAATATTTATGTCGCAGATTGATTATTGCCAACATAGGAAGAAATTATTAACATGGGTTCGCAAGCAATTGATTGGCAAGGAATGTGTTCCTCAGCAGATGTCTGAACCTCAAGAAGATGAGATTAAGGGGATTCGCCCAACAGAACGCTATCCTTGTGCAGTGCTTTATCCTCAAATGTCTTCAAATGAGGTAGATTATGTGGTTGAAAATAATGATGAGGATGAAGATAAATCTAACCCACCACCTCCTTCTATAAAACGCTTTTACGCCCCACCTTCTGCCATTAGCCAGTCCTTTTTTATTTCAAGTCCAGAATGGGAGATTGAAGTCTGGTTTTCAGGCCGTTGTTATGAACTTGATACCCATCCACAAAATAACCAGAATGTTTATCGCCCCTATTTTATTGGTGGTGATAAAAAAGCTCTGACAACCAATAAACCTACTCGCAAGCTAATTATTGATCCTAAACTACAAAAAGAAAGGTTAGGGATCGATGTACAAGCCCGGCCACATGGAGCAGGAACAATAATTACGGTTTCCCTATTTAACCTTCTTGTGATTGATGAAAACCAAGATATTCAAGCCCTTGTAACCGACCAAGAAACCTCCGCCTTATTCGCAACTAGACTACATTGTTTTATTCGCCAAGGGGAGGTTGATACCTATCCTACAGCAGAATACAGCCTCTTATCTGAAGAGGAACAGGAACGGGTTTTACAATATGCCAATAATAAGGTTTTTGCAGTTGGGCATGGAGCTGCTGTGCAATGGAACTTTGATTCTCTAGAGAAGAAAAAAGTTTGCGAAATTTATACTGATTTTATGCCGCTTGTTGAAGTGCCACAAGTGACAGCCGACACCTCTGATGGTGCTTCTCCGGTCTTAAATCTAAGTTTTTTGAGCAGCCTCTTAGATAAGCCTGAATCAGTGTGCGATGCCCTAGAACAATTTGTTGTAGGTTATTCTCGCTGGTTTCTAGAGCAAGAAGAATATGTCCAGCAATTAGCCATCATGCAGGAGGCCGGAGGGCGACTGTTAGCCAGGATGAAAATAGCCATTGCTAGAATGAAGGAGGGGATTGAACTCTTGAGGAATGACCGCCTTGCAGCCAAGTCCTTTGCCCTGGCCAATCAGGCCATGCTTAAACAGATGCGGCAAGCATCTGGGCGTTCAGCCGATAAGATCAATTGGCGGCCCTTCCAGTTGGCCTTTATCTTAACTACTTTAAGCTCAAGTATTAATGAGGAAGATGAATATCGTGATACGGTAGATCTGATCTGGTTTCCAACAGGTGGTGGTAAAACAGAAGCCTATTTGGGGCTTATGGCCTTCCTGATTGTCTATCGTCGCCTAAAATACAAGCGTTCAGCTGGTGGGGTAAGTGTCTTAATGCGTTATACCCTACGTCTTTTAACTACCCAACAGTTTTTGCGGGCAACCAAGCTGATTTTAGCACTGGAATTACTACGTCAGGAACGAGAAGATCTGGGCCAGGAACCGATAAGCATTGGCCTATGGCTGGGTTCTGCTACCACTCCCAATACCTATCAAGAGGCACAAGGGGTAGTTAACAGCATTAGGTCGGGTGATGAACAAAATATGTCCAAGTTTATTTTGACCTCTTGTCCTTGGTGTAAGGCTCCTTTCAAGGCTGCTAATTTGGATGTGAGTTGGGACAAGACCCTTTCAAGAGGGCATTTTATCTTCCGTTGTTCAAATAAAGACTGTGATTTTTGCCAGCAAGCCCTCCCTTGTCATGTGGTTGATGCTTCGGTTTATGATAATCCGCCTACTCTTTTGATCGGAACAATGGATAAGTTTGCTCGTCTGCCTTGGGATGAGAGAACTAATGTATTTTTTGGACAAAAGGGCAATCGTCCACCAGAATTGGTGATACAGGACGAATTACACCTAATCGCTTCTGAATTAGGCTCTATTGCGGGCTGCTATGAAGCAGCCCTTGAAACTGTTTTACACATGAAGGGGGTTCGCCCTAAATATATTGCTTCAACAGCTACTATCAATCAGGCCTCTGAGCAGATTAAGCGTCTTTATGGCAAGGAAGCCTTGATTTTCCCACCTTCTGGTATTAGTGCAGATGACAGTTATTTCGCCAAAACTGTTCCTCTGGATAAGCGGGCAGGCCGTTGCTATGTAGGTTATTTTGCCCCTAATCGTAACCGCCAGCATAATCTGGCCCCACTTGCGGCTGTCCTCTCCCAGGCTCCACAGGTCTTATTTGGACAAGATCAATATAAAGATGATTTGCTTGATGCCTGGTGGACACAGGTAATTTACCATGGAAGCCTACGAGGGGTCAGTACCAGCCGCAACGCTTTTAGTACGGATGTGGGGGAATTTATTAAGCTTTTGTCCTCCAAGCAGGTTGATGAAAAGCAGGTTGAGCGGGAAATAAAGACCATTAAGCAACTGACCAGCAAGGCCCAAGCCTATGAAAATGCGGCTATCTTTAAGCAACTGGAAGCCAGCCAAACCGATCCCGAGGTTGTGGATGTCCTTTTAGCCACCAATATGATTTCAGTTGGCCTAGATGTCGGGCGATTAGCTCTTATGATCATCAATGGGCAGCCACTTACAACCGCAGAATATATTCAGGCCAGCAGCAGGGTGGGGCGGAGTGAGGTTCCTGGCATTGTCTTTGTCAATTATTATCGGGATCAGGCCCGTAGCCTATCCCATTATGAGGATTTTAGGGCCTACCATGAATCCTTTTACCGCTTTGTTGAACCAACCAGTGTTACGCCCTATACCTATCAGGCTCGAAAGAGGGCTCTGGCAGCTGCCTTGATTCTCTGTATCAGGCACAGTATGCCTGAGCTATTGCATAACGAAGAGGCCAGAAACTTCGAGGCCAAACATGAGAAGATCAGGAAAACTCTCGAAACCTTTTATTTACGTTGCAAGGAGGCTGATTTGGAACGGGAAGCTGAAACCAAGGCACACCTGGAGATGCTGGTTGAAGAATGGGATAAATTGTGTTGTGATTGTCGCAATAATCGAAATGCTTTGCATTATGTAGCAAGGAGTAAAGAGGCTATTTCTCTACTTAGAGCCTATGGTGAGGAAGAATCAAGGGGAAAATGGCCTATTTTAAATTCCATGCGTAATGTTGAGGCTAGTGCCTTATTTGACTTGAAATAGGAAAAAAGCATGAAGAAAAAAGATGAATTTTATGTGCCAGTTCGCTTATCCCATTTATTCAGTTATTCTGCCCCAGGTGCGGTGACTCGCCCCAAGGACTTCCTTATCGCAGTTCATGACACCCGTTCTTGGGGGAAGGAGGTGATATTATCCCTTATGTCGAGCAGGCTAAAATCAGTTTGGGCATTCCTCGTCATATCCTGCTTCGCAAGCCCCCTCTGGCACAAATCAAGGAAAGTGATGGTCGCAAGTTTATTGATGGTACAGTTATTCCAGCTACCATTTTTCCCAAGTGGGCTATTTGCAGTAAATGTAAAAAATTACATTACCGTCCTTGGAAGAAAACAGCGGAAGCAGACTATGTAACCTCAGATAAGCTACGTTGTGGGGCGTATGATCAAAGGCGAGACCAAAGATGTGACGGAAATCTAAGCCAGGTTAACTATGTACTTATACATTCAGAAAAGGGCTATCTATCCGATCTTAATTGGCATGCACTGGCTCATAGAGGCAGGCTTAGCCAGTGTGGATATGAGGCCGATGAGGCTTACTTAACCTTGGGCAGAGATCTTGATAATCCTAACGATCCTAAGCTTTATATTAGCTGTACTAAATGTTCCTCCAAAGCAGAACTTAACCTATACGAAAATCCCTCTTTTACCGGCAATATCCAGCCCTGGATTTATGATATAAGGGCAGAAGCAAACCTGACAGATGCCGAAATTGTTGAAATCAACGACACTCGCCTGCACACCCCTTATGCGGTTGATGCTCTGATTATTCCGCCTGAATCTCGCCTTTCAAATAGTCTAGAGGCAAGGGTTTTAGTTCATTCTCAGGAATTAGCCCAGCTGGATCAAGCTAGAAATCTCTTGCAGCGTAAAAATATTCTCAAGCGTTTGGCCAAGTCATTGGATTGCTCACTACCTGACCTAGAAATAGCTCTCAAGGCAATTAAACAGGGAGGGAATAGTCTACTCTTTGATCTAACCCCAGGCCAGCTGCTACAAAAAGAATATCAGGCCTTGATTACACCACTTGAGGCCCTTTCAGAAGATGAGGATTTTGTCCCCTATCACTTAAGTGAGAAATGGAAGGCCCTATTAACAGATCTTGAACCTAAAAGTTATGCGGGGAAAGTTGTGAAATTTATTGATAGAGTGGTTTCTGTCGCACGCTTAAAAGAGCTTCGGGTGCTTAAGGGCTTTAGCCGGGGCTTTAGTGAGGGAGAACAGATTACGCTCTTGCCCCTAATGTTATTGGTGAACCAACTTGGCTTCCGGCCTTAGATCTATATGGAGAGGGTATTTTTCTGGAGTTTAACCACGAGCTACTGGAAAAATGGGAGAAAAATCCTGCCTTATCCCAGCGGATAGCCTATTTTAAGGATCGCTTAGCCACCCTAGGTGCGGCCACTAGCCCGCACTTTGAAGAACTTGAGCTTTCGCCAAGATTTATGCTCCTACATGCTCTCTCCCACCAGTTTATCCGACTTTTAGAAAGTAAGGCTGGCTATCCTGCCGCTTCCTTAAAGGAGCGAATCTATAGTTATTTAGGTAAAGATGATTCCGCTCCTATGGCCGGGATCTTAATTTATACCTCAGTGCCTGATGTTAGTGGAACCTTGGGCGGACTAGCTGAACTGGCTGAGCCTAAAAGACTCTTAGCCCTCTTAACTCAGGCCTTTGAGAAGGTTAATTGGTGCTCGCTTGATCCTATCTGTTCAGAACATGAGGGCCAAGGGCCTAAGCAATTAAATAAGGCAGCCTGCCATGCCTGCCAGCTTTTGCCCGAAACATCTTGTTGTTATGGAAATATCCTCCTTGATAGGATCTTTATCAAGGGAAATGGGCAGGATATTCCCTTTATTTTGGATGAGGTTGAATAATGGAAAATCGAGAATTTAGACTCCCTGATGCGGATGAACTTAATCGTGATCAGATTTATGTACGAGACCTGCCCCTAGATGGGGTACATCTGATTGTAGGCGGGCCGGGAACAGGTAAATCAGTTATGACCCTCTTGAGGGCAGGTCGGCTAGAAAGGGCTAAAAAAGACTATATCTACCTAGCCTACAATAAGCTTTTGATTCAAAGCAGTGTGCAGATGACCCAAAGCTTTTTGAAAGAGGGTTTGAAGATAGCCCAGTGGCAATCTTGGTTCTGCCAATATGTTAGACAATATTTGGATCTGGATAATATTCCAACCAAAGAAGGAGCTAGCTCTAAATTTGACTGGGATTGGCAGGCGGTTCTTGCTCATATTGATTCCTTGCCATTTGAAAAATTAGAAATAGCTGATAAACCCTACCTTATTATTGATGAAGGGCAAGATATGCCTCCTGAGTTTTATCGAGCATTAATTAGTATTGGCTTTGAGAATTTTTATATTGCAGCAGATCAGAATCAACAAATCACTGAAAGGAATAGTAGTATTAAGGATCTAAAGGATGAGTTTTCTTTAGAAGCTGATGAAGTAAACTATATTTCCATGAACTATAGAAATACCAGCCGAATAGCCAAACTGGCCAATGAGTTTTATACCGATGAGGCCAGTAATAAACCTGAAATACCTGATAGGGATAATGAGCTTATCCCTGTGCTTTATACTTATCATAACCCAGAGCTGATTTACCAAAAGATCCTGAACACTATGACCTTAGATAAGTCTAAGCTAGCAGGTGTTATTTGCCCTAATAATAAAATAAGAGAACAGTTTTATAAGCACTTAAAAAATAATGAAAAAGGTATTTTGGTTAGGACTTATGCACATGGTATTCAAGAAAGTCTTAACTTTAATCAGGGAGGTATTATTGTTATTAATGGCCAGTCCTGTAAGGGCTTGGAATTTGATTATGTTTTTTTAGGTGATGTCAATAAGTACTATTTTAACCCCAATGATCCTAAGATTGTGAGCGACAGTAAAAAACTCTTTTATGTAATGACCTCTCGACCCAAGGAACAACTGATTCTCCTACAACATGGGGAGGAATCTCATATTAAATCCATTCTTCCAGATAATGAAAACATTTTACGTAAGGTAACAGGCTATGAGTGAACAATTAACGTTAGGTGCAATAAATGCATCAGATAGACAGGTTTTAACCTATAAAGAATTAAAAACCTGGTATAAATTAACTAGTCATAATAATCTGGCTATTATGTTGGCAGAGGGCCTTATTTATAATATCAAAGATAAGGATTGGGATATTAACCATTATTTCCCACATTACACACTCCTGTTTCCTCAAAAAATTTCTTTGGAAGAAATTGCAAATCATATGGCTGAAAAAAACCAAGAGGGAACCAAGCGTAAACCTAATTATATTGATTGTTTCTTGCAGGTGGATTTTGTAGCTTATCAAGGAGAGATTTATCTTTATCGAAATGGAGTCTGGGCACAAGAAAGCTTTAATGAAAAAACTAATTTCACTGATGTTGAAGCTGTTTTATTACCTGAATACCTGCCAAGTGCCTGGATTAGAGAAATTAACTATCTTGAACAGGATGATAATAAAACCAGAATCCAAGATCTGGCTATTGAAACTCGAAATGTTCCTGAAACATATTTTAATAGTCAATTAAAGAAAATGCCTCATCGCTATTATAATACCAAAAATAAATTAGATCTAAATGACTTAGTTCGGGCTTGGAAAGATAAGACGTTTTCTGAACCTAGTATTGATGGAAATAGATTGAATTGGGCCAAATCAGTAGGGGCCATTATTGCTTCCCTATATGAATTTAGTCGGCGTTATCCATTGGCAAATAAGCTTTTGGCTAGCCTTGAGGGCGGTCAAGCTCTTGTCTTTTCAGAAGGAGAACGGATCTTATCTCACCTTTCTACTTGGATTAGGGGGGAGCTGGAGATAGATAAGTTAGATACTTCTTCTCGTCTTTTCTGGAAACTGGCAGAAAATCTTCTTCCATCAGCTGAGGTACATTTGGGTAACTCAGTTATTGCAACTTTTAGCCAAGAAATTGAAGAAAGCACCGATAAACAACATTTCTATAAACAAAAAGTTATTGAAGCCTTGACAGGTATTAATGAAAAATTAGCAAGTAATTCATTATCGTCCTACTTGGAGGAAAATAAAAGTTCTAGAACAGTTAATAGCCTTATTTTACTCTTGGCCAAAGATGGGCTTGAAAAGCTCTTTGGTTTGGAAGATGAACATGCCTGTCTAAGGGAAACAGATATCTTACAAGCGGTCGTTTTAAGGGCAATTTTTACAGGTTTTAATAAGCTTTCTGGAAAATTAAAATCCCAACAGGCAATTATTAATCCTGTATCTTGCTTTATGGCCGGGGTAATTTATCCATCTCTTGCTCTTGAGACTATTCATCTTCCTAAAACCCTCTATAGCCTATTTAATACACCAAATTGGAATAAGGCCCAGGAAAAATGTGCCCTTGGCTTAGTTAAGAAATTTAAATGGACAAGCTGTATAAAGGCTCAAATTGATATAGTAGGTCTAGCGAAATTACAGGGCACTTTACAAGACGGTAAATTATGGGTGGAGGCTTATATTGATCCTGAAAAATATATTCAAACTAAAATTGATATACCTGCATTTTTAGTCCAACTGGCTCATGCTGAAATAGATGAAAAAACCGAAGCTAGGGTTCGAGAGATGCTAGGAGGCTGAATATGAAAATGATTCCCTCAACTCCCTACAGAACTCAGTCTGATGCAGAAAGGAAAATTTTTGATCAACTGCGACAGAGTTTTTCTTCCCAGGATTATTATGCCCTGCATTCGCTCAACCTCACCCACCATGAATATAAGCGTTTTGGTGAGATTGATTTTCTAATTGTTTGTCCTCTGGGGCTCTATGTGCTTGAAATTAAGGGAGGCTTGGTAAAATGTATTGATGGTATTTGGGAATTTACCAACCGCTTTGGTGAAAGTAATACCAAGAAAGAAGGCCCCTTTAAACAGGCTGAAAGTGCCCTACATGGTTTATTGGATAAGATGGCGGAGAAATTACCCCCGCATTTAATGAATTCTATTACGAGGGGATATGGTGTTATTCTGCCTGATTGTAAATTAAATAGTGTGGGGGCAGAATGGGATAGGGCCTTGCTATGTGATGATGGGAGACATCGAAATTTAGAGGGATGGCTGAAGGCTCTTTTTAGCTATTCTCGCCAAAAGGAGCATGGGGATAAGACCTTATCTAGCCAGCAGGTCAAGGATATTGTCCATTTCCTTCGGCCAGACTTTGAGTCTATTATCCCTCTTCATAGCTATGCAGATCAGGCAAACGATGAAATTATACGATTGACCCAGCAGCAATTTATGTTTTTAGATGTCATTGAGGCATGTCCCCGGGTGGTTTGTGAAGGAGGGGCAGGAACAGGAAAAACCTTTCTAGCCCTTGAACTAGCAAGACGTTGGGCAACAAAAGATATCAAGATTGGACTGGTCTGTCATTCTGTTTGGCTTAAGAACTATCTTGAGGAGCACCATCCCCTGCCAAATGTGGTTTATTCAACCCTATCAGGCTTAAAGCAAAATCTAAAAAGAAGGGGCTGGGCAAGCTTAGATAAGCTTATTGTTGATGAAGGGCAGGATCTACTTAAATTAGACTTACTAGATAGGTTAGATACTTGTTTAGTGAAGGGGCTAGAGCAGGGAGATTGGTGTTTTTTCCTTGATGTAAATAATCAATCAGGACTTTTTAATGAGCTTGAGCAGGCAGCTCTAGATTATTTACTAGCCCTCAATCCCGCCAAGGTGCCCCTAAAAAGGAATTGCCGTAATACGGCGACTATTCTGAGTACTATCCAACAATCCTTAAACCTTGATGTGGGTACAGAAGGAGCAGGGAGGGGAGTTGATGTTAAGGAGGTTAAGGGACTTAATCTAGCTTCTTTATCTCAGACTCTCGAACAAGAATTGTCCAGACTAATCAAGGATGAAGGCTTGACCTATTCTCAAATCACCCTTTTAAGTGATGATGCAACATTAGAAAAACTTGCTAGTCTCTCTCTAAAACATGTCTGTGAATTAGATGAGTATTCAGTTAAGTCCTTCCCTCTTCCTGAAGCAGCACTGGTTTCAGTTGCAAACTTTAAGGGCCTAGAAAACGATGTCATTATTTATGTTTGCCCTGCTCAATCCGTCTTAGAACAAAAAAATCTATCCTATGTGGCTATGAGCCGGGCAAAATCCATCCTTATCATTCTCTACTTGGACAGCTAAGCGGTAATTTCCACTCAATCGGCTCTATTCCTTGGTCTATCAAATACTGATTGGCCTTGGAAAAATGCCGACAGCCAAAGAAGCCCCGGTGGGCAGAAAGGGGGAAGGATGGGGGGCGGTCAGCACACAGTGGCGGGTGCGGTCGATAAACTGCCCCTTTTTCTGGGCGTGGCTGCCCCAGAGGATAAAGACCAGGTTGTCCCTGTGTTGGTTGAGCTGGGCGATAACCTTATCGGTAAAGGTCTGCCAGCCTAAATTGGCGTGGGAATTGGCCTTGCCGTGCTCAACGGTTAAGGCGGTGTTGAGCAAGAACACGCCTTGTTTGGCCCAGTCAATTAAATAGCCATGTTGAGGAATTTGAAAACCCTCAATATCGGTGGCCAATTCCTTATAGATATTAACCAGCGAGGGCGGCGCAGGCACGGGCGGCTTGACCGAAAAGGCCAGGCCGTGGGCTTGATTGGGATTGTGATAAGGATCTTGACCCAAAATAACCACCTTCACTTGATCAAATTCCGTCAAAGAAAAGGCACTAAAGACCTCCTGGTGGGGAGGGTAAATGGCCTTGCCGGCCTGTCTTTCCTGATGGACGAATTGGAGGATGTTTTTAAAGTATGCCTGTTCTTTTTCAGGCCCGATTGCTTCTGTCCAGGTCTTCATTTGTTAAGCCTCTGTTATGATAGGGTTTCATCTGTAACGAGATGCCTATTTTTAATGCGTTAAATCAAAAAATAGACAAGTTTTGCTCGAAATCTTTCTAAATAGGGGTAGAATATTCAAATATATTTGAAAATATAAACTTTTTTCATAATTTTCCCAACTAAATATAGAGGAGTTTTCCATCATGATCAAAGGTGTACAAATTACCGAATCTGCCAACAACAATCTAGTCAATTCTTTCTGGTTGCTAGATGAAGAGAAAAACGAAGCCCGCTGCCTTTGTGCAAAAGGTGACTACGTTGAAGACCAAGTGGTGGCTTTAAACGAGTTAGGCTCAATCGCCTACCGTGAAGTGCCAGTAAACGTTGCCCCAACCATCAAGGTTGAAGGTGGCCAACACTTAAACGTAAACGTGTTACGCCGTGAAACCCTTGAAGATGCGGTTAAAAACCCTGAGAAATACCCACAATTAACCATCCGTGTATCTGGCTATGCCGTGCGTTTCAACTCACTCACGCCAGAACAACAACGTGATGTCATTACCCGTACTTTCACAGAAAGCCTATAAGTAAGATTTTGTTCTCCTTGTGAAGCAAGCCCCCAGTGTTGGGGGCTTTTTTGTGGCTGTATTTTACCATTAAAAAAACTAATCCTAACCCTCAATTTATATCCAGTATTGCTTTTGCAAAATATGATCTAGTTCACATTTTTATTTTTCGTTCATTGTTATCATATTGTTACTAAAACAACCCCTATCTTAAATGAGGAAAAATTATGAGCGATGTACGCATTGAAGTCGATTTATTAGGTGAACGTGAAGTGCCAAATGAGGCCTACTGGGGCATTCATACCCTGCGGGCGGTGGAAAACTTTAAGATCTCAAAAAACGTGATCTCTGATGTGCCTGAATTTGTGCGTGGTATGGTCATGGTCAAAAAGGCTACGGCTCTGGCCAATGGCGAATTAGGTGCCATTCCGAAGAAAGTAGCCAAGGCCATTGTGCAGGCCTGTGATGAAGTTTTGGTTAATGGCCGCTGCATGGATCAGTTCCCATCAGACGTTTACCAAGGCGGGGCAGGCACTTCTGTTAATATGAACACCAACGAAGTGATTGCCAACCTAGCCCTGGAAATTCTTGGCCACAAAAAAGGCGAATACCACATTATCAACCCAATGGATCATGTAAACGCCAGCCAATCCACCAACGATGCCTATCCAACGGGCTTCCGCATTGCCGTTTACAACAGCGTCATGCACTTAATCGCCAAGGTGCTTTACCTCCAACAAGGTTTTGAAGCCAAGGCCAATGAATTTGCAGACGTGCTCAAAATGGGCCGTACCCAACTGCAAGACGCCGTACCGATGACCGTTGGCCAAGAATTCAAGGCCTTCTCTGTACTTTTAGATGAAGAAGTCCGTAACCTTAAACGCACGGCCGAACTCCTGCTGGAAGTAAACCTAGGCGCAACCGCTATCGGCACAGGCCTCAATACGCCTGAAGGCTATTCAGCCTTGGCCGTTAAATACCTCAGCGAAGTGACCCAGCTGCCTTGTGTGCTATCCGAAAATCTGATCGAAGCCACCTCCGACTGCGGGGCTTATGTGATGGTACACGGCGCCCTTAAACGTGCAGCCGTTAAACTTTCCAAGGTGTGTAACGACTTACGCCTACTTTCCTCCGGCCCTCGTGCAGGCTTAAACGAAATCAACCTGCCAGAGCTGCAAGCAGGCTCTTCCATCATGCCAGCCAAGGTCAATCCAGTTGTGCCTGAAGTAGTCAATCAAGTCTGCTTCAAGGTGATCGGCAACGACACGGCTGTGACCTTTGCGGCGGAAGCCGGCCAGTTACAGCTCAACGTGATGGAGCCTGTTATCGGCCAAGCCATGTTTGAGTCCATCGACATTCTCGCTAACGCCTGCGTGAACCTGCGGGATAAATGTATCGACGGCATCACCGTAAACCGCAAGGTTTGTGAGGATTACGTCTTCAACTCCATCGGCATCGTCACCTACCTCAACCCATTCATCGGCCACCACAATGGCGACATCGTGGGTAAAATCTGCGCCACCACAGGCCGTAGCGTGCGTGATGTGGTGCTTGAACGTGGTTTACTAACCGAAGAACAGCTTGACGACATCCTCTCGCTTGAAAACCTCATGAACCCGAAATACAAGGCCAAACGCTTTACGGATGAAGACTAACAAGCGCTCAAAAACCGCATAATTTTTGCAAAAAATGCCCTCAAGCTAACCCCTTGGGGGCGTTTTTTCTTGCTCTTTTTCTAGCCTTTTTTCTCACCCAAAACTGCCTGTAAATTAAGCGTTTAAATTATCGCCATCTTTTGTGTAAACTTTATTGCTCAAAAAAAAACAACTTAAAATAGCAAACGTTTGCATGCCTTATGCAAGCGAATTGTCTAATTTTTATCTAAGGATCATTTTTATGAGCGAACAAACCCCAGCTTCTGCACCTCTTGCAGACAATCAACACAAAAATATTGTTTTAATTACCTATGGCCTCTATGTTCTAGGCATCTTCCTAGGCCTGCCAGCTCTTATTGGCCTGATTATTGCCTATGTTAAACGTAAGGATGCAGAGGGCAGCGTTTATCACTCCCATTTTACCTATCTTATTCGCACCTTTTGGATTGCCTTGCTGGGTTGCTTCTTAGGCGCTCTGCTTCTGTTTGTTGTTGTAGGTGCCTTTGTGCTTATCTTGGTCGGCATCTGGTTTATTATTCGGGTGATTTATGGCTTTGTGAAGGCCAACGATCAAAAAGCCATCAACCCAACCACTTGGTTCTTAAACTAATTCTTTTATGGCGGGCCACCTTGCCTGCCCTTTTTATACTTAACAGGGAGTGACGATGAAAAAACTACTGACCACCCTTCTGGCCTGCGCCCTGGCCACAGGGGTTGCCCAAACTGCCTTTGCACAAGATTTTAAAAGTATGGATCAGGACAGGCTGACCTTCTATGCCAAAAATGGGGATAGGGAGGCTCAATCTTACTTAGGAGAAAGATATTATGCTCAAAATTATTATACTGAGGCTGCTAAATGGTATATGAGGGCAGCAGAGCAGGGGCATGTAGTAGCTCAACATAATCTTGCTACCATGTATTTCAAAGGGCAAGGCGTAAATCAAGATTATGCACAGGCGCTCAAGTATTATCAACAAGCTGCTGAACAGGGAATGGTAAATGCTCAATTTAGTATTGGGGAGATGTATTATTATGGTGAAGGAGTAAAACAAAATTATAAGCAGGCACTAATATGGTATCAAAAAGCTGCAGAGCAAGGATATGTATCAGCCCAATATAATATAGGTGTAATGTATTTCCAAGGGCAGGGGACAAAAAAGAATCTTGCTCAAGCAATTAACTGGCACACTAAAGCTGCAGGACAGGGGTTTAAAGAATCTCAAGCTTATTTAGGCCATCTGTACTATAGCGGGAAAGAAGTAAAGCAAGATTATAAGCAAGCCGCTAAATGGTATGTTAAGGCAGCAGAACAGGGGGATGAAAAAGCACAATTTAATCTCGCTTTTATGTATGAGGAAGGTAAAGGGGTTAAGCGGAATTATGCTCAAGCAGCTAAATGGTACACCAAGGCAGCAGAACAGGGGAATAAATATGCACAATTTTCTCTTGGTATGATGTATTACGAAGGTCAAGGGGTAAGCAAGGATTATACTCAAGCAATTAAATTGTACACCAAGGCAGCAGAACAGGGACATGAACTAGCGCAATTTACTCTTGGTATGATATATCACGAAGGCGGTGAAGGGGTAAAACAAGATTATGCTCAAGCAGCTAAATGGTACACCAAGGCGGCTGAACAAGGGCGTGTTGATGCTCAAACAAGCTTAGCCTTTATGTATTTGAATGGAGAAGGGGTAAAACAAGACATCGAACAAGCCTTCTATTGGTTTACACAGGCCGCAAACCAAGGTGAGAAAAGGGCGCAATTTATGCTTGGTGTTATATATGAAGAAGTGGAAGATGATAGCCAAGCGGCAAAATGGTACTTAAAAGCTGCGGAACAAGGTGTTTATTTGGCACAAGATAAGATTGGTAATCTGTATTACCTTGGCAAGGGAGGCCTGAAAAAAGACCGCGCTAAGGCCAAACACTATTGGAATTTAGCTTGTAAGCAAGGTTCTACTGACGCCTGTCAAAGCCTAAAAAAATATTTTTCTAAATAATGCCATCAATTGAGAGGATTCACCATGAAAACCAAGCTCTTCCTTAGCCTTGTGGCATCGCTTGCCCTTACAGGCTGTAACCTTATCACCGCCAACCCGCATTTTGAGGCCAACAGCCTGCCTTCAGGCCTCTACCATAAGTATTGGGCCATGGAGATGCAAGATAATATGGCCAATATTTTTCAGGTGTCGCCTGATGGCCGGGCCACTGTTTGGCGTTATAGTTGCGATAAATACCGCAATTATGTCTCTAGAACCAACCCTCAGGCTTCCCAAGTTGAGCACTACCAGCTTGAAAGCCAGGGGCAGAATGCCTTCCGCCTCCATTCCAGCCGAGCGGGCGCCTGGGCCAGCCTTCGGGTGCATGAGGTTTCAAGCCAGCGGCTGGTTATGAGCCAGCAGATGCCCCGCCAAACCCAGGCTCTTGAAATCCATTATCAAGCGGTGGCCAGCCACGATAAGCCCCTATGCAAATAAAACAAGAGGAAACCATAATGAAACTAAAAAATACCCTTATTGCCCTTTCCCTAGCCCTTGGCTTGGCCAGCCTAAACCCAGCCCAGGCCTTTTTTGACAAAAAAGAGGAAAACCCTGATAAAAATTTGGCCGATATGATTGAGCAGGTTAAGCCTTCTATGGTGACTGTATGGAACCTAAGCAATCTTGATTTTCCTGCCTTTAAGGGGAATTCGGAAAATAAGTATATGTGCCAGTTAAGGGAAACACATAGCAAGTCGAATAATCCAGAAGAAAAAGCGAAGAAGGAATTTATTGAAACACAGGAGGCCTTTTATAAGTGGGTTGATAGGGAGTTTCAAAAAGTGAAAAAGAATGCCATTCCACCCTTAAGATTGATTAACTATACTGATAATGTTTCTGAGGGCTATAAGCTAGACAGCAGCGGTTCAGGCGTGATTATAGACGGTGAAAATGGCTACATCTTAACCAATAATCATGTGGTGGTATCAGAATTTATGGAGCCTGATTGCAGAACAGTTGAACCAGAAGCAGACTTGTTATTGGTTCAGTTTGGCGATGGCAATGTCTATCGGGCTTTCGTGATTGGGCGGGATGAGAAAACGGACTTGGCCCTCTTAAAATTAGTCAATGCCCCGAAAAACCTTAAATCTATTCCTTTTGCTGATTCCGACAAGCTACGGGTGGGAGAAACCTCTATCGCTATTGGCTCTCCATTACGCTTGGAGCAAACCGTGACCAAGGGCATTATCTCAGCCCTCGACCGTAGCCAGGGCGGTGGGGTTTATAAGCTGAAAATGAATTTGGAGGTCAATCAGGAGCCAGGTGAGGAGCAGTTGATTAGTTATATCCAAACCGACACACCGATTAATAGCGGCAATTCAGGTGGCGCCCTGCTCAACCTCAAGGGGGAGCTGATTGGCATTAACACCGCCAAGCACACCGAGGGGGAAAATATTGGCTATGCTGTGCCGGCCAATATTGTCCGCAGTATGCTGACCCAGCTTAAGGACTATGGCTTTGGTAACTTTGGCAGCCTTGGTATCAAAGGGGTTCAAATTACGGAGGCCATAAGAAAGATACAGAAATTGCCTAGCCAAGTGCAAGGCTTGATGGTGCAAGGCACCTCTCCTGACTCTGCGGCCTTCAAAGCGGGCTTGAAAGCAGGGGATTTGATTACCGCTTTTAACGGAAAGCCCATAACCGATCCTTTCTCTTTGGTACCATGGTTGCCACCAGTGGGGCGAATACTGAAGTTACCCTCAAAATATTACGCAAGGGAGACAATGGTCAATATGCGGAGAAAGATCTTAAGGTTAGGCTTGGTGATCGCCCTTTAGATAAGTCTTTGAATTCTACTAAAGGTTATGACCATCAGGGGCTTGAATTTGGTTATGATCCAGTATCTAGAACAGGTTGTATTCTCACGCCTCATACAGATCTATTGAAAAAGATAGGCTTTAAAAAGGGTGATCGGGTTTTAGAGATTAACAATAAGGAAGTTCGCCAATTTAGAGAATGTGTTGCAGCATATTTTGAAGCCTTTGATGTAAATAGGCAGGATCTTCAAATAAAGATTGAGCGTAATGGCATGTCGGAAATCATTCCTGTACAAAGAGCAGCATTGGCCAACTAAGGCTAAATTTACCCCATTCACGGAGAATGCACATGAAAAAATTATTTTCGCTTATGGCCCTTACGCTTGTCTTAGGGGCTTGTGGTGATATCACCCTAAACGAACTGGCCAATGCCCCGCAGGCTGAGGTTGAAAAAACCATGCAGGCCCTGGCAGAAGACTATTCAACCAATAAGCTGATGAAATTGGGCTTTTCTATCGGAAATTGCCATGATTCTGTCGCACAATTTAACAATGGACGAAAACCTGACTATTGTGAGATGAGCGTAAAAGACTTTTTGGACAAATAAGAAGCCAGCAAGCGGTTAAAAACTGCATAATTTTTGCAAAAACTAGCACCTCTTTGGTGCTAGTTTTGTTATATTAGTGGCGTTTTTAATAAGGAGAAACCCTCATGAATTTTAAAGCCCAACTTATCCAACGCTTGGTCTCCTATGCCAAGGTTTACACCACCTCTGATCCAACCAGTTCAACCACGCCCAGCACCCCGCAGCAGTGGGATTTGCTCAACCAGCTCAAGCAAGAAATGACCGAGCTGGGCCTAAGCGAGATTAGCCTAGATGAAAACGGCTACCTTTTTGCCACCATTCCTGCCACCTCCGATAAGCCTGTGCCAGTGCTCGGCCTCTTGGCCCATGTGGACACTTCGCCTGATTTTAACGGCCAGCATGTCAAACCGCAGATTATTGAGGCCTATTCAGGCGGCGATATTGCCCTGAAAGGCTCAGGTGATGTGTTGTCGCCAGCCGATTTCCCGGCCCTTAATCAGCTTATCAACCATACCTTAATTACCACCGATGGCACCTCGCTCTTGGGGCAGATGATAAATCAGGCGTGGCCATTATTTTGACGGTGGCCGAATACCTCTTGGCTCACCCTGAAATTCCGCACGGCAAGATCCGTATCGGCTTTACTGTGGATGAGGAAATCGGCCGAGGGGCGGATAAATTCAATGTTGCGGCTTTTGGTGCGGATGTGGCCTATACCCTAGACGGCGGGCCTGTAGGCGAGTTGCAGTATGAAAACTTTAATGCCGATAAGGCCGTGGTGACCCTTTATGGCCGCAGCGTTCACCCGGGTTCGGCCAAGGATAAATTGGTCAATGGCTGGGCCAGAGCTTGCGAATTCCAAAGCCGCCTGCCAGCCCATAAGACGCCTGAAACCAGTGAAGGACGGGAGGGTTTTCTCCACCTCCACCACATCACGGGCAGCCTTGAAGCCTGCCAGCTCCACTATATTTTACGCAGCTTTGATCGTGAAGAATTAGAGGCCTATCGTGCCATGCTAACCGACACCATGGCTGCCATGCAGGCTCAATATGGCCAGGCCTGTGGGCAAGTGGAAATTGTTGAGCAATACCGCAATATGGCCGAAATTTTGAAGGACTACCGCTACTTGGTGGATATTGCCGAAAAAGTGATGAAAGAGCAGGGCATTGAGCCTTTGCTAGAGCCAATCCGTGGCGGCACAGACGGCTCCCGCCTGTCCTTTATGGGCCTGCCAACCCCTAATCTCTTTACAGGCGGGGAAAACTTCCACGGCAAGTATGAATTTATTTCCGTGGATGTGATGAACCAGGCCGCCAATGTGGTGATTGGGATTGCCCAGGCTTTCGTGGAGCATGATTTTAGTTAGAGCTTGACACAAGCGGTCAGAATTTGCACTTTATCTTGCAAAAACTGACCGCTTGTAGGCTGAATATGTATCTTGATCAAATTCCCCCTAAATTTTTGTGAACCTGCTCACATTTTAGAAGACAAATTTGATAAACCGCTTTAAAATACTGACAATTCTTTTATTAACACTCAATCTAGAGGACATCAACAATGGCTAAAATTGTTAAAGTAATTGGTCGTGAAATCATCGACTCTCGTGGTAACCCAACTGTTGAAGCAGAAGTTCATCTTGAAGGTGGCTTCGTAGGTTTAGCAGCTGCGCCATCAGGTGCATCAACTGGTTCACGTGAAGCCTTAGAGCTTCGTGATGGCGACAAATCACGTTTCTTAGGTAAAGGCGTGTTAAAAGCGGTTTCTGCAGTAAACAACGAAATCGCCGCTGCCATCGTAGGTAAAGACGCTGACAACCAAGCTGAGATCGACCAAATTATGATCGACCTAGACGGCACAGACAACAAGTCTAAATTCGGTGCCAACGCTATTCTTGCCGTATCTCTTGCTAATGCTAAAGCTGCTGCCGCTTCTCAGGGCCTTCCGCTTTACGCTCACATCGCCAACCTCAACGGCACACCAGGCGTTTACTCTATGCCATTACCAATGATGAACATCATCAACGGTGGTGAGCACGCCGACAACAACGTGGACATCCAAGAATTTATGATCCAACCAGTGGGTGCTAAAAACTTACGTGAAGCACTCCGTATCGGTGCTGAAGTCTTCCACAACCTTGCTAAAGTATTAAAAGGCAAGGGCTTAAACACTGCTGTGGGTGATGAAGGTGGTTTCGCCCCTAACCTAGCATCTAACGCAGACGCTTTAGCTTGTATTAAAGAAGCGGTTGAGAAAGCTGGCTATGTATTAGGTAAAGATGTTACTCTTGCTATGGACTGTGCTTCTTCTGAGTTCTACAACAAAGAAAACGGCTTATATGAAATGAAGGGTGAAGGCAAATCATTCACTTCACAAGAATTCACTCACTACCTAGAAGGCCTCTGCAAAGAGTACCCAATCGTGTCTATCGAAGATGGTCAAGATGAGTCTGACTGGGAAGGTTTCGCCTACCAAACTAAGGTTTTAGGCGACAAGGTTCAATTAGTCGGTGACGATTTATTCGTAACCAATACTAAGATCTTGAAAGAAGGTATCGAAAAAGGTATCGCAAACTCTATCTTAATCAAGTTCAACCAAATCGGTTCTTTAACTGAAACCCTCGCTGCAATTAAGATGGCTAAAGATGCAGGTTACACTGCGGTTATTTCACACCGTTCTGGTGAAACTGAAGATGCGACTATCGCAGATTTAGCAGTAGGTACAGCAGCCGGCCAAATCAAAACGGGTTCTATGAGCCGTTCAGACCGTGTGGCTAAGTACAACCAATTAATCCGTATCGAAGAAGCCTTAGGTGATAAGGCTCCGTTCCACGGCTTAAAAGCGGTGAAAGGCCAAGCCTAATTAAGCTCTGATTAGTTGAGTTACTAAAAACACTGTATTTTGAAAGAAATGCAGTGTTTTTTTATTGTAGTTAGTCAGGCCTTTGGCCATAAAAAATGGCGAACCTCAGTCCGCCATTTATTTACCTATTCTTTATTGCTTAAAATGCTACGCTCTCTTTCAAACTCACAGTCAAGTTAAAGACCAAGCGATCGGCCGAGCCATCCTTGCTGTCTAAGCAGAAGTAGCCCTCACGCTCGAACTGGTAGCCCTGTTCAGCCTGGGCTGAAACCAAACTGGCCTCAGCAAAGCCTTGTTTAACCACCAAGGAAGTTGGATTTAAAACCTCTTCCATATTTTCCGCCCCGCCTGGGTTGGCCACGGTGAAGAGGCGTTCATAGAGGCGGAATTCGGCTGGTTGGTTGTTGCTGGCCGATACCCAGTGAATTACGCCCTTGACCTTACGCCCGTCCGCTGGGTTCTTGCCCAAGGTTTCAGGGTCGTAGCTGCAGAAAATGGTGGTAATCTTACCGCTTGCATCCTTTTCCACTCGTTCAGCTTTAATCACATAGGCATTACGCAAACGCACTTCCTTGCCTAGCACCAAGCGTTTGTAGTGCTTGTTGGCCTCTTCACGGAAATCGGCTTCGTCAATGTAAAGCTCTTTAGTAAAAGGCAGTTGGCGGTCGCCTAATTCTGGACGATTTGGGTGGTTTGGTGCGGTTAAGAGTTCCTCACCCTCAAAGTTTTCAATCACCACTTTTACTGGGTTGATCACAGCCATAGCCCGAGGGGCATTTTCGTTAAGATCTTCACGAATACAGGCCTCAAGGGCAGAGTATTCCACCACGTTGTCCTGCTTGGTCACCCCGATACGGCGGCAGAATTCACGCAGGGAGGCAGGCGTGTAGCCACGGCGGCGTAGGCCAGAAATGGTCGGCATACGCGGGTCGTTCCAGCCATCTACAATCCCATCTTGCACTAGCTTGAGTAACTTACGCTTAGAGGTCAGCGTGCCCTCTAAATTGAGGCGAGAGAACTCGTACTGGTGCGGCAGTGGCCGCTCAATCGAAATGTTTTCCAGCACCCAGTCGTAAAGACGGCGGTTGTCTTGGAATTCCAGGGTACAGAGCGAGTGGGTAATGCGTTCGATGGCATCGGAAATACAGTGGGTGAAGTCGTACATTGGGTAAATGCACCACTTGTCGCCTGTTTGGTGGTGGCTGGCGAATTTAATGCGGTAAATGACTGGGTCACGCATCACAATAAAAGGGGAAGCCATATCAATCTTAGCCCGTAAGCAGGCCTTGCCCTCTTCAAACTCGCCATTTTTCATTTTCTCAAAGAGAGCCAAATTCTCTTCAACCGAGCGGTCACGATAAGGACTGTTCTTGCCTGGTTCGGTCAGGGTTCCACGGTATTCACGAATTTGGTCTGGCGAAAGCTCGTCCACATAGGCCAGGCCCTTTTCGATTAACTCAATGGCATAGGCGTAGAGTTGATCGAAGTAGTCAGAGGCATAGCGTGGTTCGCCCTCCCATTTAAAGCCCAACCATTCTACATCGGCCTTGATGGAATCCACATATTCCACATCTTCTTTAACAGGGTTGGTGTCGTCAAAACGCAGATTACAAAGGCCCTGATAGTCACGGGCAATGCCGAAGTTGAGGCAGATAGATTTGGCGTGGCCAATGTGTAAATAGCCGTTTGGCTCAGGCGGGAAGCGGGTGTAAACGTTATTATGTTTACCTGTTTTTAAGTCTTCATCAATAATATGGGTAATAAAGTTGGCACGAGGTTCGTTCTCGTTATGTAAAATTGTATCGCTCATTGTTCAACCTTTTTTAAGAAAATATTGCACCGTATTCTACACGTTTTTAGGCCTAATTCAATTCTCAAGGCCTGCCTATGGCAATAAAAAAAGCCACCGCAAAGGGTGGCTCAAGGAAGGAATTTGCTTAGGGCATATCCTCAATTTGCTCACGGCGGTATTTTCGGCAAAAATTCGTCATCTACTTTGTCAAAAATACTCGCCAAATTTCAATTTGTCTGCGTTTTTTTCCTCGTATCTGTCGCTTTTTGCTCGAAAAACCGACTCGTTTTCAAATTGAGGACACGCCCTAGTTTCTGATTTTTAAGAAACGTAAGATATAAATCAATAAACTTGCACCTAGCACGCCGAAGAGGAGGCCTGAGAAGGTGAAGGCGCCTGCTGCTTGGGCAGAACCGATGCCGAGTAGGTCGCCAAAGACCCAGCGGCCTAAAGAAGAACCGACAATACCGATGATGATGTTCATCAACAAGCCCATATCACTTTTCATTACTTTTTCGGCAATCCAACCAATGAGTGCACCGACAATAATTGCTGCAATCCAGCCCATAAAATACTCCTATAAGTCGTGAAAATGAAAGAAAATGCTTTTTTTGTGTGATGATAACGCTGTTACCAGACCCTTAAAAAGTAACATAAATTTTACAATTAAACAAGGCCAGAACCTTAAACCAAGTTAAACTTGGGTTAAGTCAAAGCGGATTTTTGTAAAAATTCCCCCAAAACCCACCGCTTGTTGCCTATCCATTTGAGCCAAAATCGCCTATAATTGTCTGTATTTTTATTTATAGGTAGTTAAAAAATGTCTGAACAAGAAAATCAAGAAATCGATCTGAACGGCGAAATGTTGGCCCGCCGTGAAAAATTAGCCGAACTCCGCCGCCGTGGCAATGCTTTCCCCAATACCTTCCGCCGTGAACACAAGGCAGCCGACCTGCACGCCCAATACGACAGCCTTGACGGCGAAGCCCTCAAGGAACAGGAAATTCCAGCCGTAGTGGCAGGCCGGATTATGCTGCGCCGTGCCATGGGCAAGGCCACCTTTATTACCATCCAAGATGTCAGCGGCCAAATCCAGCTCTATGTGGCCCGTGATAGCCTGCCAGAGGGCGAATATGCCAACACGGTTGCTATGTTGGACTTGGGCGATATTATCGGCGTGAAAGGCACGCTCTTTAAAACCAAAACTGGCGAATTAACCGTGCGTGCCAGCGAGCTACAAATTCTTACCAAGGCCCTACGCCCACTGCCAGACAAGCACAAGGGCTTGACCGACCAAGAAACCCGATACCGTCAGCGTTATTTAGATCTGATTGCCAATGAAGAATCCCGCCGTGCCTTTATTATCCGCTCTAAAGTGGTGTCTGGCATTCGTCAATTCTTCCTTGATAAGGACTTTATTGAAGTCGAAACCCCAATGTTGCAAGTTATTCCAGGCGGTGCGGCAGCCAAGCCGTTTGTGACCCACCACAATGCCTTAGATGTGGATATGTACCTGCGAATTGCGCCAGAACTCTACCTCAAACGCCTGACTGTAGGCGGCTTTGAGCGGGTCTTTGAGCTTAACCGTAACTTCCGTAATGAAGGGGTGTCGGTACGCCACAATCCTGAATTCACCATGATTGAGTACTATCAGGCCTATGCCACCTACCACGATTTGATGGACAATACCGAAGAACTTCTGCGTAAACTGGCCATCGACATTCTAGGCACCACCACCGTGCCTTACGGCGAATATGTTTTTGACTTTGGTAAACCATTTGAGCGGATCACCATGCACGATGCCGTGGTTAAATATGGCAAGGGCATTAAACGTGAAGACCTAGATAACTTTGACAAGGCAGTGGAAATTGCCAAGGGCTTGGGTATTGAGATCCAAAAATCCTGGGGCTTGGGTTCAGTCGTCAATGCCATTTTTGAAGAAGTGGCCGAGCACCAACTCATTCAGCCAACCTTCCTCATGGCCCACCCAGCGGAAATTTCCCCACTGGCCCGCCGTAACGATGAAAACCCAGAGGTCACCGACCGCTTTGAACTCTTTATCGGCGGCCGTGAAATCGGCAACGGCTTCTCAGAATTAAATGATGCCGAAGATCAGGCCGAACGCTTCCAAGCCCAAGTGGCCGCAAAAGAAGCAGGCGATGACGAAGCCATGTTCTACGATGACGACTACATCGTCGCCCTCGAACACGGCCTGCCACCAACCGCAGGCGAAGGCTTAGGCATTGACCGCTTGGCCATGATCTACGCCAATGCCCCATCTATTCGGGATGTGATCCTCTTCCCAGCTATGCGGCAGAAATAAGATGTGCTTACTAGGCCCTGTTGAAAAACAGGGCTTTTTTATGCTGTTTTAGATAAAGGACAAGAAGAGAGTGGATTAAGATTTTTATAGAAAAGTCGTAATGGAGGCGTGTCCCGGAGTCGAACCGAGCTACATGGATTTGCAATCCAGTGCATAACCGCTTTGCTAACACGCCGATGAGGAGAAAAAATGGAGCGGGAAACGAGGCTCGAACTCGCGACCCCGACCTTGGCAAGGTCGTGCTCTACCAACTGAGCTATTCCCGCATTGAATTGTTCGAAAGAACAGGGCTGTATTTTACGAGTTTTGCCTTGGCTGTCAAATGGAATTTGATAAAAATCAGTTATGTGCCGAAAAAAAGGGCGTTATGGCGATTTTTTGGTAAATTTTGTTGCCTCTTGGCTTGAAAAGTTTTACTTTATTGAAAATCACTCTTATTTATTCTTTCTCTATTTTCAATAAAGGAGCCTCCTATGCGTTTAAAAACCTTAGCCATTGCTATTTCTAGTCTTTTTTTAGCCAGCCAAGTGAATGCGGCTGATTTTTCCAAGGAAACCGAAGCCTACAAGCAGTTTGTGATTGCCCAAATTGATAATTTAGTGACGGATACGGAAAAATTTGTTGGCTACCTCAAACAGGGCGATGTGCAAAAAGCCAAGCAAATTTACCCGCTTGCACGGATGTATTTTGAACGTTCCGAGCCTATTGCCGAGAGTTTTGGCGACTTAGACCCTCGCATTGATGCCCGTTTGGCGGATTTGGCTGAAGAGGGTAAAACTGAAAAAGATTGGTCTGGCTTCCACAAGATTGAGAAGGTGCTTTGGGAGCAAAACACCACCAAGGGCACAGAAGCAACGGCCGATCAGCTCTTAAAAGATGTTAAAGAATTACGGGCCAAGATCCCAACGGCAGAAGTGACGCCAGAGCTGATGATTACGGGGGCAGTGGACTTGCTCAATGAAGTTTCCACTTCAAAAGTGACCGGTGAGGAAGAAATTTTCTCTAAAACCGACCTTTACGACTTCAAGGCCAATATTGAGGGGGCGGAGAAGATTTTTGAGATCTTCCGCCCAGCTGTGGAAGCCAAAAATAAGGATTTAGCCAAGGATATTGAGAGCAAATTTGCCGCAGTCAATATGTTGTTAGATAAGCACAACCAGGCCAAGGGCAGCTTTGATTATGTGGGCTATGATAAACTGTCTGAAGCCGACATCAAGGCCCTAGCAGAAGCCGTGAATAAATTGGGCGAGCCGCTTGCCCAAATGGGTGTAATTTTAGAATAAGGACATCCTATGAGCACGCATCATGCCAATGAGCGGCGGGATTTCCTCAAACAAGCAACATTCCTCGGTGCTGGCCTTATGGCTGGCACCTCGGCCCTTGCCTTGGAACCTCGCCCTGCTCCTAAAATTCACAATGCCTTTCCTTTTTTCGGCCAGCACCAACAGGGCATTGCCACACCCGCCCAAAAGCATATCTATTTTATGGTCTTAGACCTCCACACCCAGGAGCTAGCACCCATCCAGCAAATGTTTAAGACCTGGACCCACTATGCCGCCCAGCTGACAAGCGGTAAAAATGTCAAAGAATATAGCAAAAATGCCTATGTGCCACCGGCCGATACGGGCGAAGCCGATGGGCTTAATCCATATAACCTAACCCTAACCTTTGGGGTAAGTAGCAGCTTCTTTGATAAGCTCCAACTTAATCAATATAAGCCTAAGGAACTGGCCGATCTGCCCCATTTCCCTCGGGATCAGCTCCAAGCTAACTACACAGGGGGCGATATTTGTATCCAAGCCTGTGCAGATGATCCCCAGGTGGCCTTTCATGCGGTGCGGAACCTTGTTCGAGTGGCCCGTAGCCACATTACCATGAAATGGAGCCAGATGGGCTTTAATTCCTTTGAGGGTTCAGACACGCCCCGCAATCTCTTTGGCTTTAAGGACGGCACGGCCAACTCCACTAAGCAAGAAGACTTGGATGCCACGGTTTGGGTGGACAGCCCAGATTGGCTAAGGGGCGGTTCCTACTTGGCCGTCCGCCGGATTAAGACCTTCCTAGAAACCTGGGACAGAACCAACCTCTTTTCCCAGGAAGAAACCTTCGGCCGCCACCGTGATACAGGCGCCCCAATCGGCAGCCACAAGGAATTTGACCCAGTTGATATTCATAAGAAGAACGATAAGGGCGAACCCCTTATCCCTGAGCCTTCCCACGTCCATTTGGCCAAAAAGGCCGGCGTGCCTATTTTACGCCGCTCCTTCTCCTATGCCAGCGGGGTGGATGACAAGGGCCAGTTTGATGCAGGCCTGCTTTTTATCTCCTTCCAAAAAGACCCGGCCCAGTTCATCAAGATCCAAAATACTTTTGGCAATATTGACAAGCTCAATGAATACATCACCCATATAGGCAGCGGTTTGTTTGCCTGCTTTGCGGGGGTAAAGGATGAGCAGGATTATTTGGGCAGAGCCTTGTTTGAGGCGGTGCAAGCAGGGTAGAAATAAGGGATTTATATCTTATTTGCCCCCCTCCGCCTTCGGCACCTCCCCCCGCAAGCGGGTGGAGGGAAGTCTATCTTGATTTTTCGCTCCCTCCGTTTACGGGGGGAGCTGCCCGAAGGGCTGAGGGGGAATCAGAGGGGTTTTATGCCTAAAATTATATTTTTAATATTGGCTTTCTTTAGCAGTACCTTAGCTTTCGCCAAGGTCGATACCAGCCCGCTTTTTGTGCATTTATCAGATGCCATGGCAGCGGTGAAGCGGCAGGATGCGGAGGCAGCCAAGCCCTATTTGCAGGCGCTTGAGCAGGGCTTCATCGCCCTGCCTGACCATACTTCTGCTGCAGGCAAGCAGGTGGAAAGTAGCCTGGCTCAGTCTTTAACCAGCCCAAACTTGGCCAACTTTGAGCAGCTTTCCAAGGCCCTTTATGCCTTTGAAAAGGAACAAAACCCGGTCGATTACACCCAAAAACGCCAGACCTTTGCCAAACGGGTGATGCCTGTTTACCAAAAGCTGCAACAAGCGGTGCAAAATCAGGAGTTATCTGCAATTCAGGCCGAATACAAGCGTTTTAACACCACTTGGACGATAAACGAAAAGGTGGTGCGGGAAACCAGCCTGGGCCATTATGGCCAAATTGAAACGGCCATTACCCTCTTGCGGATTGCCATGCTGTCGGAGCCGGCTAACTTTCCTGACATGGCTAAACAGGCCGAGGTGCTAGGCCAGGCACTGGCAGATTTCAAGGCGGGTAAGGTGCTTCAACCCCAACAATCTACGGTTGCCAATGCGCCACAAACCCTGCCTGAGGGCATTGCCTTGCTTGAGAAAAGCTACCGCCATTTTGAGCAAGATCAGCTGGAAGAGGGCAGAGCCGACATTACTCTCTTTATCCAGCAATGGGCTATTTTTGAAGGGGAAGTCCGCACCCGTGATGGAGGGCTTTATACCCGTGTAGAAAGCGACTTGCCGCTGATTATGGTGAAAGGCAATGAGCCGAGTAACCTGGCTCGTTTTCAAGGCCTGATCAGCGATCTCAATCGCCTAGATCTGGCCGGGGCTTATGGGGTGGTGGATGCCATGCTGATCCTGCTGCGTGAAGGCATAGAAGCCCTCCTCATCATTATGGCCCTGCTCACCGCCCTTAAGGCCGCCCAACAGCCCAAGGCCAAGCGTTGGGTTTATGCGGGAGCAGGTTTGGGACTTTTTGCCAGCCTGCTTGGGGCCATCGCCTTACAGCAGTTCTTTCCTGCCCTGTCAGCCGGCACTAGCCGAGAAATTTTAGAGGGCGTTGTGGGGATTGTGGCCGTGGTTATGATGCTCTTTGTTGGCGCCTGGCTGCATAGCAAATCTTCCCTTCTTGGCTGGAAACGTTTTATCGACAAACAGGTCGCCCAGGCCCTGGCCACGGGCAGTTTGGTGTCTATGCTAACGCTCAGCTTCCTCTCCGTCTTTCGAGAGGGGGCAGAAACCATTCTCTTCTATGCGGGTATGATGCCCCTCATTAGCCTTGAGGATCTGCTCTTAGGCATTGGGCTGGCCTTGGTCTTGCTTGGCTTGATCGCCTTACTTATCAAGCAAACCGCCCAATGGCTGCCCCTTCATCATCTTTTTAAGGCCATGACCGCACTTATCTACCTCTTGGGCTTTAAGATCTTGGGGGTTAGCGTTCACGCTCTACAACTGACCAATGTTTTCCCAACCAGCCTAGTTGAAGGCCTGCCTAATCTCCCGCTGATTGGCTTTTACGCCAACTGGCAAGGCATAGGGGCGCAGGTGGTTTATTTGATTTTAATTCCTGTGGTTGCAAGAATGTTTAGAAAATAGACCGCTTGTAGCCTTAGAGGTTGTTGATAATTCAAGAAAAATGCTTGTTAGATAAGAAATAGGGAAGTGAAAACCTGTGAGATCCACTCCCCTCTTTAGCAAAGAGGGGCAGGGGGAGATTTGGCAGAAGAAATAGCAACGAGAGATCTAGGCATATAGGACAAAATAGTTGGTCTTTTTGCACTTTATGCCTCTATAGGACAAAAAAGTTGGTAAAGATTATTTTAACAGATCCTTACCAACTCTTTTTGTTCAAAAAGTCCTGTATAAACAAGATCTTATGCTTTCTTGTTAAACCGCTGTGCGGACGTAATTTGTCTTTTAGTTCCTTAAATAAACCTTCAATCCTATTTGTTGTCTTTTCAATATTTAATTCAGGATATTTCTCATAAGTAAAAATATATTCATAATAACGCTTAATACTCGCAGCAGCACTTCTTACACTTCGATGTTTATAAGGGTATTTCCCTTTTTCATTTGGTTTATCTGACCGTTCACTTAAAAACTCCTGGTGTTTTCTCTTCCATTCATATATTTTTAAATAAAATTCATTTTTAGAGCTGGTTTTAAGCGTCTTAATAATACTTTTTAATTCTCTTCCTGCATGTGATTGATGTTTTTTTCTCAATGCCCTCATTACGATTGCTACAAGATGAAACTGACACATCTGTGTTGGTGTATTGAACAAATCTTTTAAGAGGCCTCTACGCCCATCACAGGTAACTGATTGAATAATATAATTTCTTTCCCTTAAACGGTTCATGGCCTTCTTGTAATAGATATCTTTTTCTGTTTTGACTATTTGGTGATAAACCACCTTTTTTGTAGAGCTATCAATAAACACCATTACACCAAAATCTCGGTGAAAGAATGTTGTATCAATAATTAAGTTCAAGTATGTATTTTGAGGTTTATTTAAGGAGGATTTAGGGTGCTTCTCTAAATATCTTCGAATAGTTCGAGAAGAGCAAGAATATTTTTCTGCTAACTGTACTTGTGTTTGTTTTCCAGATGAATAATCAAGCCAAATTTTTTCAGGATCTAATTTATTCTTAAAGGTAAATGTTTTATTACAGCTAAGACATTTGTAACGCTGTACATTATTTTGTTTGCCATACTTCTGGATCGGGGAATGTTGGCAGAAAGGACAGTTTTTTGTGCATATTTCAAAAAGAGGGCTTAAAGCCTTGTACTATAAGGCTTTAAGCCACTTTTTACCAACTATTTTGTCCTATATGCCGAGATCTATTTTCGGAGAAAAAACAAACAAGATAATTTCTTACTAATTATTCCCTCACTCCGCTATCACTACTGCCAAATCTCCCCTGCCCCCTCTTTGCTAAAGAGGGGAATTACATCTCTAGTTCATCAGAGATCACGACAACCGCAAATTTTTCCGAATTATCAACAACCCCTAGGCAATTTCCTTAAATTGGATAAGCCCATTTTGGCTGTAGTCGGTCAAGTCTTCTTCATCTTGCACCACTGGCGTATTGGGAATATCAGCCTTGTCGAAGGCGATGTCTCCTTCAAGGCCCTCAATCAGCTGGCCGCGTTTAAGCCCTTTAAAATCAAAGAGTTTTGGGTCACAAAGGTGCGATGGCGTGATGTTTTGTAGGGCGCTGAACATGGTTTCAATCCGTCCTGGGTAGAGCCTGTCCCAGTTTTGGAGCATTTCCTTGACCACCTGGCGTTGCAGGTTGGGCTGGGAGCCGCAGAGGTTACATGGAATAATGGGGAACTGCTTGGCCTCGGCATAGCGTTCGATGTCCTTTTCCTTGCAGTAGGCTAGGGGGCGGATAACAATCTGCTTGCCATCGTCACTAATAAGTTTGGGCGGCATACTTTTCATCTTGCCGCCATAGAACATATTAAGAAAGAGGGTTTCCAGCATATCATCACGGTGGTGGCCCAGGGCGATTTTGGTCGCACCCAGTTCGGTTGCGGTGCGGTAGAGAATGCCACGGCGCAGGCGGGAGCAGAGCGAGCAGGTGGTTTTGCCCTCAGGGATTTTTTCTTTCACGATCCCGTAGGTGTTTTCTTCCACAATCTTATAATCCACCCCAATACTCTTGAGATATTCAGGTAAGATATGCTCAGGAAAGCCGGGCTGCTTTTGGTCTAGATTGACGGCCACGATGTCAAAATGGATAGGGGCATTAAGGCGGAGGTTGAGCAAAATATCCAAGAGGGTGTAGCTGTCCTTGCCGCCCGAGAGGCAGACCATCACCTTGTCGCCCTCTTCAATCATATTGAAATCAGCAATGGCATTGCCCACATTGCGGCGGAGTCTTTTATGTAACTTGTTGATGTTATAGGCAATTTTCTTTTCGTCTTTGGAGGTTTGTTCTAAATGCATGGCTTAATAAATGGGGTTTTAAAAAAGAATGGTGCATAGTAAAGATTTGGCTATTTTTTGCAAGGGTTAAGTGTTGATTTGGCGCAGATAAATTTGCAAAAAATTGATGAAAATAAACCGCTTGTTTGATGCAATCGTTTGCTTAAGTGGGTTAATTTGGGTAAAATCTCGCCCTCTTTTTTATTCGAGGTCTCCTTATGTCTTTATTTCAACTTGAAGCCCGTGGCTCTTCTGTTCGTCAGGAAGTGGTTGCAGGCTTAACCACCTTCTTGGCCATGGTCTATTCGGTTATCGTTGTGCCTAATATGCTCAGTGCCGCTGGCTTTCCTGCCGATTCAGTCTTTATCGCCACCTGTTTGGTGTCGGGCTTGGGGTCGATTTTGATTGGCCTGTGGGCCAACGTGCCCATGGCCATTGGTGCGGCCATTTCCCTAACCGCCTTTACTGCCTTTAGCCTGGTGCTGGGCCAGGGTATTTCTATTCCTGTTGCCTTGGGGGCCATTTTCCTGATGGGGGTGGTCTTTACCCTGGTTTCGGTAACAGGCATTCGGGCCTGGATTCTCCGTAACCTGCCTGCCAGCATTGCCCATGGGGCGGGGATTGGTATTGGCCTCTTCCTCTTGCTTATCGCCGCTAACGGCGTAGGCCTGGTTGTGGGTAACCAAGCTGGCCTGCCGGTCAAGATGGGCGAGTTTACCTCCTTCCCTGTGCTGATGGCCTTGCTTGGCCTGGCTGCCATTATTGGCTTGGAACGTTTGCAGGTCAAAGGCTCTATCCTTTGGGTGATTATTGCCATCACGGTGATTGGTTTGATTTTTGACCCTAATGTAAAATTCAGCGGCCAGATTTTTAAAATGCCAAGTTTTGGGGAAAACTCCCTCTTCCTTAATTTGGATCTTATGGGCGCCCTTAACACGGCCATTCTGCCTGTGGTGTTTGCCCTGGTGATGACGGCCATTTTTGATGCCACAGGCACCATTCGTGCAGTGGCAGGCCAGGCCAACTTGTTAGACAAGGACGGCCAGATTATTAACGGCGGCCGTGCCTTGACCTCCGACTCCTTGGGCAGCGTGCTGTCTGGCCTCTTCGGCACAGCCCCTGCTGCGGTTTATATTGAGTCTGCCGCAGGCACTGCCGTGGGTGGCAAAACAGGCTTAACCGCGGTTGTGGTGGGCGTGCTTTTCCTACTTATGCTCTTCTTCCAGCCGCTGGCCTTCTTGGTGCCTGGCTATGCCACCGCCCCTGCCCTTATGTATGTGGGCTTGCTCATGTTAAGCAATGTGTCTAAATTGGATTTTGAGGATTTTGTTGGTGCCATGTCTGGCCTGGTTTGTGCGGTCTTTATCGTGCTTACCGCCAACATCGTGACGGGGATTATGTTGGGCTTTGCCGTCTTGGTGATTGGCCGTGTGATTTCAGGCGAATTCAAGAAACTCAATATCGGCACGGTGATTATTGCTGTTGCTCTTGTGGCCTTCTATGCCTTGGGTTGGGCCATTTAGGTAAAGAAAATGGTGGGTTTTGACCCACCATTTTTTTAGAGCTCAACACTTAACTTATCATAAGCCCGTTTAGCCTTTTCTCTGGCCTTTTCCACGCTCTCATCTCGAGCCAATACCACACCTAAACGGCGGTGGCCATTGACTTCGCCCTTGCCAAAGAGGCGGATATTGGTGCCAGCCTCTTCCAAGACCTTATCTAAATTGCCAAAACTCACCTGCTTGGATTTCCCCTCAACCACCACAGCCCGGGAGGCTGATGGGCTGATGAGGGCGATTTCAGGAATAGGCAGGCCTAAAATAGCCCGAGCATGGAGGGCGAATTCAGACAGTTCTTGCGAAATCAGGGTTACCATGCCGGTGTCATGCGGGCGTGGGGAGACCTCGTTAAAGATGATTTCATCGCCACAAACAAAGAGTTCCACCCCGAAAATCCCCCTTCCGCCCAGGGCAGTGGTAATCTTTTCGGCCGTTTCTTGGGCTCGCTTGAGGGCCAGATCTGACATTGCCTGGGGCTGCCAGGATTCACGATAATCCCCGTCCACTTGAACGTGGCCGATTGGGGCCAGGAAGGAGGTTCCATGGATATGGCGAACAGTGAGAAGGGTGATTTCATAATCGAACTTGATAAAGCCTTCTACAATCACACGGCCACCACCAGCCCGGCCACCTTCCTGAGAATAATCCCAAGCCTTTTGGATATCGGCTTCTGACTTAACCACACTTTGGCCGTGGCCAGAGGAGGACATAATGGGCTTGACCACGCAAGGGATACCAATCTCTGAAACCGCTTGTTGGAAGGCCTCAAAATTCTCCACAAAGCGATAAGGCGAGGTTTTCAAGCCCAGCTCTTCAGCGGCCAAACGGCGAATGCCCTCACGGTTCATGGTCAGTTGGGTGGCCTTGGCGGTTGGGATGATCGTGTAGCCTTCTGCTTCGAGTTCAACAAGGGTTGCGGTGGCAATGGCTTCCACTTCTGGCACGATAAAATCAGGCTTTTCCTGTTCAACTAGGGCTCTAAGGGCCTGGCCGTCTAACATGGAAATGGTATAGGCCCGGTGGGCGACCTGCTGGGCTGGGGCGTTTTCATAGCGATCAACGGCGATCACTTCCACGCCTAAGCGTTGGAGTTCAATGACGACTTCCTTGCCCAGTTCGCCTGAGCCGAGCATCATTACTTTAGTCGCTTTGGGGGTAAGAGGGGTTCCGAGGGTTATCATGTTTGTTTCCTTTTCTTGTGTTTAAATAAGAAAAACCTCCCAACAAGCGGGAGGTTTTGGGCCAATTTATGCAAATAGGTGTTGGTGGGCGGCCAACTGTTCACGGGTCAGGCTAAATACGCCTAGGCCGCCGTTTTTAAACTCGATCCAGTTAAAAGGCACGCTTGGGAATTGTTCCATCAAATGCACCATGGAGTTGCCGACTTCGCAAACCAGCACGCCATTGTCGCTTAAATAAGCAGAAGCGGTTGCTAAAATGCGTTTGGTGATTTCTAGGCCATCGTGGCCTGAGCCTAGCGCCATTTCAGGCTCGTGGTGATATTCTTCTGGCATATCGCCTAGGTCTTCGGCATCCACATAAGGCGGGTTGGTGACGATCAGGTCGTACTTGTCTTGGGCTAGATCGTTAAAGAGATCGGATTGGAAAGGGTAAACTCGCTCGATCATTTGGTGGCGGTCGATATTGATTTCCGTAACGTTAAGGGCATCGGCAGACAGATCAACGGCATCCACAATGGCATTGGGGAAGCGGTCGGCACAGGCAATAGCAATGCAGCCCGAGCCGGTACACATATCCAAAATCCGTTGTGGTTCTGCCCGTAAAATGCCGGTGAAGCCTTGGCCAATCAGTTCGCCAATGGGGGAGCGGGGCACGATGACCCGTTCATCCACATAAAATTCCAAACCACAGAACCAGGCTGAATTGGTTAAATAGGCTACAGGTTTACGCCAGCCCAAGCGTTGTTCCACCATATTGATAAGGCGTTGTTTTTCGGTCAGGGTCAGGCGGGAGGCATAGAAGGTTTCAGGCACATCAATGGGCAGATAAAGACCGCTTAAAATTAACTGATGGGCCTCGTCCCAGGCATTGTCGTAGCCGTGGCCGTAATAGAGATCGGAGGCGTTAAAGCAGCTATAGGCCCAGCGCATCATATCCAAAATGCTGTGCAGCTCATCGGCAGCATTGGAGGCCTGGATCTCATCGAGGAGATCCAAATTATATTGAGGGTCAATCATAAGATTCTCGTTTATCCAAACATGGCAGTGTTATACCATATTTTGCTTTGTGTTAGAATGTTGCGGATTGATTAGAGGTAAAAAAATGTTAAATGAAGAAGAATTAGCCCTTTTTCGTGAAGCCGTAAAGGGCACGAAAAAGATCAAGCAAGACACCTTTGTGGCCAAAACCCAGCCCCGCAAGAAGGTTAATGAAGTACGGGCCTTGCAGGAGCAGAAGGACACGCTTTTCTACTTTTCGGACGAGTATGAACCGCTCTTGAGTGAAGAAAATGACAAGGTTAAATACCGCCGCTCGGATGTTGATCCGCATATCCTCAAGCAGCTCCGCAGGGGGGATTTCCAGCCCGAACTCTTTTTAGACTTACACGGCCTGACCCGGGAAAAGGCCAAACTAGAGCTGGCCAGCCTGATCTTGGCCTGCGAAAAGGAAAAGGTCTTTTGTGCCAGCATTATGACCGGCTTCGGCACCTGTACCCTCAAACAGCAGATTCCCCGCTGGTTGGTGCAACACCCCAAGGTTATGGCACTGCATCAAGCCCCTAGAGAATGGGGCGGGGATGCGGCCATTCTCATTTTGATTGAGCAAGAAAGCTAGCCATCTTTATTGCCGTGGGTAACGAGTTACCCACGGTTAGGCATCATCATTCCCCTTTGGGGAATTAAAGTTTAAGATTATTTTAAGATTTGCCTGCTTAAATAGCAGGTATCATTATTCGGAAGGCAAAAACCATGAAAAAACTCCTGATTTTACTGCTCCTCGCTCTAGCAGCTGGTGCAGGCTACTACTATTGGCAGGATAACCAAACGCCTGCAACAACCTACTTAACCGAACCTGTCCAACGGGGCAATGTGGAAAAAAGCGTGATCGCCACAGGCTCGATTGAAAGCACCAACGAGGTGGATGTGGGGGCCCAGGTGTCGGGCAAGGTGATTAAGCTCTATGTCAAACTTGGGCAGGAAGTGAATAAGGGCGATTTAATTGCCGAAATTGACTCCACCACCCAGGTCAATAACCTCAACACCAAAAAGGCCCAATTAGCCAGCTACAAGGCCCAGCTCAAGGCCAAGCAAACTGCCCATACCATTGCCACAACCAACTATAATCGCCTGGCCAAGCTCTACAGCCAAAAATCGGCTTCACAGGTAGAAATGGAAAATGCTAAGAACACCCTTGATGCCGCCAAGGCCGAAATTGAAGCCCTGCAAGAAAGCATTAAGCAGGCTGAAATTGAGGTGGACACGGCTCAAACCAATGTGGGCTACACCAAAATTACCTCGCCGATTGACGGCACGGTGATTTCAACCCCGATTTCAGAGGGCCAGACGGTCAATTCCAACCAATCCACTCCAACCATCGTGAAAGTGGCTAATCTGGATAAAATGCTGATCAAGCCTGAAATTTCAGAAGGCGACATTACCAAGGTTAAGGCCGGCCAAGCGGTGACCTTTACCATTTTATCTGACAGCCGCACCCAGTATGATGCGGTGGTCGATTCGGTTGATCCTGCCACAACCACCATCAGCGATAACAGCTCAAGCACCACAACCAGCACCAGTTCCAGTGCCTCAGCGGTTTATTACTACGCCAATTTAGTGGTGGACAACCCCAACCGTGTGCTACGCATTGGGATGACCACCGAAAACAGCATCAAAATCGCCCAGGCCAATGATGTGCTTTATGTCAGCAATATGGCCCTACAACGCCAGGGCAAGGCCTATTTTGTCAATGTATTGAACGGCCAAAACCAGCCAGAAAAACGTGAGGTGGAAATTGGGGTGCAAAACGACTTCCAAACTGAAATTAAATCAGGCCTAAATGAGGGCGAGGAGGTTATCGTTTCCCAAGTTGCCGCAGGCGAGAAGGTGGGCAGTGCTGGGCGTGGGCCGAGGATATTTTAAGTAAGTGATGCTAAGTAAATTCCCTCCCCCGCTTGCGGGGGAGGGAGTTCCCTTAAGAGAAAACAAAATGAACATCATCGAAATCAAAAACCTCAACCGCTATTTTGGTGAGGGGGAAAATCGGGTGCATATCTTAAAGGATGTGTCGCTTTCGATTGAAAAGGGCGATTTTGTCGCCATTATCGGCCAGTCGGGGTCGGGCAAATCGACCCTGATGAACATCATCGGCTGTTTAGACACGGCCACCAGCGGATCTTACAAGATCGATGGCAAGGAAACCGCCCAGCTTTCGGGCGATCAGCTCTCAGATCTGAGAAGCCAAAAATTCGGCTTCATCTTCCAACGCTACAACCTCCTTTCCAGCCTGACCGCAGCCGAAAATGTTGCCTTGCCGGCTATTTATGCAGGTAAATCACAAAAGGAACGCTTGGAAGGGGCTGTGCAGCTTCTGCATAAACTGGGCTTAGACGGCAAAGAGGCCAACAAGCCCAGCCAGCTTTCAGGCGGTCAGCAACAGCGGGTCAGTATCGCCCGTGCCTTGATGAATGGCGGCGAAATTATCCTGGCCGATGAACCGACAGGGGCCTTGGACTCGGGCAGTGGGGCAAACGTGATGGAAATCCTCCGCCAGCTCCACAGCGAAGGCCATACCATTATTATGGTCACTCACGATAAAGATATTGCCGCCTCGGCCAATCGGGTCATTGAGATTAAAGATGGTGAGATTATCGGCGACAGCCAAAAAGAGGCGGTGCAAGCGGTCAAAAATGGCCAAAAACCTGCAAAAATGCGTTTTGGCTTCAGCAAGGATCAGCTGGTCGAAGCCTTTAGGATGTCGGTCAGTGCCATCATCGCCCACAAAATGCGGTCGCTTTTGACCATGCTGGGGATCATTATCGGCATTACCTCGGTGGTGTCGGTGGTGGCTTTGGGTAACGGCTCCCAACAAAAAATCCTGGAAAATATCAGGGGGATTGGCACCAACACCATGTCTATTTTTAACGGCACGGGCTTTGGCGACCGCCGTGCCCTGCCTAATTTAACGGTGGGCGATGCCAATGCCTTAGCCAAGCAAAGTTATGTGCAGAGCGTAACGCCCAACTCATCGTCTAGCGGCACCCTGATTTACGGCAACCAATCTTTTTCTTCCACCAGCTTGCGTGGGGTGGGTGAACAGTATTTTGATGTGGAAGGGCTTAAACTTAGACAGGGCAGTCTGATTTCTGCCCAAGATATTGAGGAAAATGCCCAGGTAGTCTTGATTGATGAAAGTGCCAAGCGGGCCATTTTTGCCGATGAAAACCCGTTGGGCAGGGTGGTGATTTTTAATAAACGCCCCTTGCGGATTATCGGCGTGGTGAGCAACCGCCAGCAAATGGGCGGGGCCAGCAGCTCGCTTAACCTTTATGCCCCTTATACCACGGTGCTTAATAAGGTGACAGGTGGGACGACCATCTCTTCCATTACGGTGAAAATTGCTGATAACGTCAATACCACCGTGGCAGAGAAAAGCCTGACCGAATTTCTAACCATGCGACACGGCAAAAAGGACTTCTTTATCATGAACAGCGACACCATCAAGCAGACCGTGGAAAGCACCACTGGCACCATGAAGCTCTTGATTTCCTCTATCGCCTTTATCTCCCTCATTGTGGGTGGGATTGGTGTGATGAACATTATGCTAGTGTCTGTTACTGAGCGTACCAAGGAAATCGGCGTGCGGATGGCCATTGGAGCCAGGCAGTCCAACATTCTGCAACAGTTTTTGATTGAAGCAGTGCTGATTTGTATGATTGGTGGTGTAACAGGCATTTTGCTCTCTTCTGCCATCGGCCTCTTATTCAACACCTTTATGAGCGATTTCAGCATGGCCTTTTCCACAGGCTCTATTATCGCTGCCGTTGCCTTCTCAACCCTAATCGGCGTGGTCTTCGGCTATATGCCGGCCAAAAAAGCCTCCCAGCTTAATCCCATTATGGCGCTTGCGAGGGAGTAGTTTTCTTCTCTTTTTTCTGTCAAGTGCTGGTAGGGTGGGCATCCTTGCCCACCGATTCAACACAGTTATCAATGGTGGGCAAGGATGCCCACCCTACAGGCGAGCTAATTTACACTAAGCCTGATTGCTTTTCTTGCGACTAAATACCCTATTTCCATCCCTTTTTGGTCTTTTTTAAGGCTTAAACTGCTTAAAATTCACAATCTTATTGTGCAAAAAAAACCAGTGTAAAATGTTGAAATTGCAATCGTTTGCTAAGGTCTGTTGATGTTTCAAGCATAAAAATCAACCTATTTATTGCCTAGTACGGCTCTGCCGTGCTGGGGATAAAGGATTAGATAAATTTGCTTATTTTATATACTTAAAACATTAACACGCCCTATTTTTAACTTACTATTTTGGAGCTTTCTATGCGTATTAAGAACACTTTAGGCCTTTTGGTTTCGCTTGCTTTGTCAGTCGGCTTTTCTCAAACCACCCTTGCTCAAGACTTTCAGAATATGAATAAGGAAAGGTTGAGTTTTTATGCTGAGGGAGGGAATGCGGAGGCGCAAGTTTATTTAGGTCATAAATATTACCTTATTCAAGATTATTCAGAGGCCTTTAAGTGGTTTAAGAAGGCTGCAGAACAGAGAGATATGTACGCTCAATATAATCTTGGGGTGATGTATTATCGAGGAGAAGGCGTAAAACAAAACTATAAACAGGCTTTTGTGTGGGTTAAAAAAGCAGCTGAACAGGGTTATAAACAGGCTCAATTCATGATTGGCCATATGTATAGTACAGGGGAAGGTATCAAGAAAAATTATGAACAAGCTTTTATGTGGCTTAAAAAAGCAGCTGAGCAAGGGCATAAAGATGCTCAATCTGATATTGGCACTATGTATTACGCTGGAGAGGGTATAAAACAAAATTATGAGCAGGCTTTTATTTGGCTCAAAAAAGCTGCTGAACATGGAGATACATGGGCTCAATACGGTCTTGCTGGAATGTATTATTATGGTCAAGGGGTTACAAAAGATCTAACTAAGGCCAGGGAGTATTGGACTTTATCTTGTAATCAAGGCCATAAAAATGCCTGTGAAAATTTGAAGCAACTATCTTCTCAATAAGCTGACCACTTATTTCCCCAAGGCTGTTGATATTCTAACCATTATCTTGGATAATTCTTCAGCCTTGCTGAACTTGTTTATACACAGTGGGTTGCCAGTCAATTTCTGATGTGAAGGAAAATTTATGCCCCAGTTTATCTCTAAATCTAGCCTAGCAGCCCTGCTAGGCTCGTTTTTATTTGCCCCCGCCTTGTTGGCACAAGAGAAACCAGCCAAAAACTATGAGATCGTATGCTCTTATCAGGCACGGATTTCCAATATTGATAAGGTCAATCACAAGGGGGAAAGCCTGGTGTCAGGCCACAATGCTGCCAGTGTGGTGGCCATGATTCGTCAAGACAGGGCCAATGTGAATAAGTACGACATCCGCAACCGAGAAGATGTGGGCGACTGCGGCTTTGACACTGTGGCCTCCCGCAACCAGTTGGAACAAGCCTTCCACCGCCTCAAGCCCAGCCCAGAAACCATCAAGGCCTTTGTGGAGGGCAATCCACTTATTCATGCCTACTTGGTTAAGGGTAAGTTGACGGGGCAGTATTATTTTTTCCCTCGGGTGGTAAACGAGGCCGACATGAAAAAAAGTGAGCCTGAGAAACAAGTGGCCAAGCCGCAACCAGCTTCGCCTAACAAGCCTACCCCTCAGCCTGAACCCCCTGAAAAAGAAGCCAGTCTGCCTGAAGTGGATCTGGTGGTGCCTAAGGGGTCGGATGGCATTTATTTCTAAATAATCAGAAGCGAAGAAAAGAATGAACGTGAAAAAAAGTATGCTTATGCTTTGCCTCTTGGCAGGTTTTTCGAGTGCCCAAGCCTGGGCTGAGGCGCCAGCAGAAAGCCTTGAAAAGATGGTTGAACGGGTTAAGCCCTCTATGGTAACGATTTGGGATCTCCGAAATTTATATTTCCCAACCTTCAAGAAACAACAGGAGCTTGCAGCCTATTGCAAGTTAAAGAGAGAAGGGAAGAGCGAGAAAAAGATTAAGCAAGAATTGGCAGAAGATACGCTTGATCTGAAAGCCCTTTTTTCCGCCATGGTTGAGGGGCGGAAAAAGCGGGGTTCTTTGATTTCCCCTGCAAAATTAAGCACCTATACCCAAAAAGCCAGTATGGGCTATTTTTTGAGTGGGAATGGTTCTGGTGTGGTCGTGGATGAAACTCATGGTTATATTCTAACCAATAATCACGTTGTGGTGCAGAATGCCTTAAGTCCTACTTGTGAAGAATTGGAGACAGAATTCGACTTGCTCTTGGTTCAATTTGAGGATGGCCGCCTCTATCGAGCCTTTGTGGTCGGGCGGGATGATAAAACCGATCTGGCTCTGCTGAAATTAGTCGATAGCCCAGAGAATCTTAGTGCGGTGCCTTTTGCAGACTCTGATGAACTTCAGGTGGGGCAGGCCTCCGTGGCTATTGGCTCGCCACATGGCTTAGATCAAACCGTGACCAAGGGGATTATTTCAAGCCTAGATCGGTTCTCAAGCAACCCAAGCTATAAACTCTATATGCAGCTGGGGATGGAAAATGAGCAGTATAAAAAGGAAGAGCGTTTTATCACCTATATCCAAACCGATGCAGCCATTAATAGCGGAAATTCAGGCGGTGCCTTGCTTAACCTCAAGGGCGAGCTTATCGGTATTAACACAGCCAAGCATTCCAAGGGCGAAAGTATTGGCTATGCCGTGCCAAGCAATATTGTAAAAGGGATGCTGGCCCAATTTAAGGAATATGGCTTTGGCAATTTTGGCGCCCTGGGAGCCATGGGAAATCAAATTAATGATGGGCTAAGACGCTCCTATAAATTAGCCAACAACATCAAAGGCCTCTTTATTACCGAAGTGCTGCCCAATTCGGCTTCTGCCAAAGCGGGCTTGAAGGTGGGGGATATTTTAACCAGCTTCAACGGCAAGGAAATTAGCGATCCCTTTGCCTTTCGAGCCATGGTTGCCACCAGCGGTGCCAACAGTCAGGCCACGATTAAGTTACTGAGCAAGGATGAGAGTGGCCAATATATGCCTAAGACACTTTATCTTACCCTAGATAGCCGAGCCTTAGATAAAAAAGCCTTGGCTCATCAGCTTATTTCCTTGCCGCAATTTGGGTTTGACTTGAGCTTTGATCCTGAAACCAAAAAAGGCTGTGTGATTTCAATTAAAGATAAACAGGCCAAGGCTTATGGCTTTGAAGATAAAGATCGTATTACGGAAGTCAATGGCAAGCCCGTTGGGCAATTTAGGGAATGCTTTATGGAAATGGAAAGGGCCTATGATATTGATCAGGCAGATTTGCATTTCACTATTGATCGCAAGGGACTGTCTAGGGTGGTATCTATTAAGCAATAGCTAAACCCTTGGAACAAGCGGTGCAGAAAATCCAACTTTTTGCACCGCTTGTGTTCTTAAAAAGCCCTAGGGTCTGTTGATAATTTGCTTAAAGGTCATTAAATCCCCCCCTCCGCCTGTACAACATAAACATCCTTTACATTTTTCTCTAAGGACATCGTTTACATTGTATGGTTAATATGCCAGCTACTTGCTGGAGTAATTTTCTTCTCTCGGTCATCCATTTGACCCAGAAAATGAAAACGGTAATAAATGTGCCAAATACCATCGGCGTAAGGCACAAAAGCAACGGTTTCTTGCTTTAAAATTTGGCTCAGGTAGTAAATTTCACCTTGCCAACAGAGTTCGCCACTGGGTTTAACTCGACGAAGTTCAACACCTTGACCGTAGTCATAGTCTTCAATCTTGCCGGTATAAATACGACTTGAGGGCTGATAAAGACTTGCTGGCGTCTGACGTTTTTTGTCATCATCAAGCAGGCTTTCGTGGCTACGCTCATGGTTATATTCGTGCACAAAAGCATCGAACATGGCCTGTTGGTCTGCAAGATTCCCTGCAATGGCCTCACGCTTGAGTAAACAAGCCTTGAGGCTACGGTGCATTCGCTCATGATGCCCATTTTGTTCGGGGTGGGCGGGGCGAATACGCTCGGGCCGAATGCCCAGGTCAATCCACCATTTGGCCAGCTTGCTTAAGCCACCCAGGGCAGTTGAGGCAAAGGGCGAGCCATTGTCGCTACGAATATTCCAAGGCAGCCCGAACTCGTAAAAAAGTCGTTCAAACTGGGCTTTTACAGGGTCACCCAAGGTATTGGGCAGGGCCTGACAAAGCAATAAGTAACGGCAAAACTGGTCGCTCACCGTTAGCGGGTAGCACCATTTCTGGTCACCTAGCTGGAATTGCCCCTTGAAATCCACGCACCAGGTTGTATTAGGGGCGTCACATTCGGCAAAGGGCAAGCTGTCTGCTGGCGTGTGACGGCGAACCTTGCGGGGCTTGACCAGTCCTGCTCGAGCCAAGATTAAATCGCCTGTGCTATCAGCCGGTTTCTTGGCTTCAGGAAAGCGTTGCTCAAACAGGTCAAGCAGCTTTTTTGCCCCCCAATCGGGGCGTTTGCGTCGCTCACTGACCAGCCACTCAACAATCCATTGTGGCGTGGCATTGGGCGAATAATGTGGCTTTCTGGATAGCTCTTGCAAACCAGGAAAGCCGCCTTGTTTAAAGCGTTCAATCCATTTATTGGCTGTTGGACGACTGATTCCGAACTGTTCACACAGGTCGGATTTTGTAAAGCGTTGGGACAACCAAGCCTTGATAAATAACGTTTTTTGTTCCATAGGATTCGTTTGTTTCCAAGCCATTTTCTTCACCAAAGATAAGATGTTTGGTGCGATTTTACGGCAAAGAATGTAAACGATGTCCTTGGGTTATGATGTAAAGGATGTTATCAGGTTGTACCCGCCTTCGGCACCTCCCCCGCAAGCGGGTGGAGGGAAGTTTTTCATCAAGATTTTGTCTAACTTTCGCTCCCTCCGCTTGCGGGGGGAGCTGCCCGAAGGGCTGAGGGGGGAATTATCAACAGTCCCTAGTACCCCATGGTTTTGCCTTCTGGGTTGCGAGGGTCGGAGTAGCCGTAGAAGCCGTCTTCACGGGCTTGGATGATCTGCACACGGCCCATTGGGGCTTTTTCGCTGATCTTATAGCCTTTCTCCTTCAAAATGGCCAAGGTGTCTGGGCTGAGGCCTTCCTCCACCCGCAATTCATCAGGCAACCATTGGTGGTGAACCCGTGGGGTGACAATGGCTTCAGCAGGGTTGAGCTTGTGGTCGATGGTGTTGATAACACTTTGCAGCACGGTGGTAATAATTCTTGCCCCGCCTGGGCTGCCGGTGACCAACCAAGGCTTATCATCTTTCATCACCAGGGTTGGGGTCATGGAGGAAAGTGGGCGTTTTTTGGCCGCAATAGAATTGGCCTCGCCCCCAATCAAGCCAAAGGCATTGGCCACGCCTGGCTTGGCCGAGAAGTCGTCCATTTCATTGTTGAGTAGGATGCCCGTGCCTTCCGCCACAATGCCGCTGCCAAAGTTGAGGTTGAGGGTATAGGTCACGGCCACGGCATTGCCGTTTTTGTCCATCACGGAATAGTGGGTGGTTTGGTCGCTTTCATAAGGCTGAGGTTGGCCAGGCTTGATTTCACTGGATGGACGAACCTGGTTCGGGTCGATTTTGCCAGCTAATTCATCGGCGTATTTTTTGGAGGTTAAGCCCGCAGCCGGCACCTTAACGAAATCTGGGTCGCCCAAGTATTCGGAGCGGTCGGCATAGGCCAATTTCATGGCTTCGGCCATGTGGTGGATGGTTTTGGCACTGTTGAGGCCGTAGTCAGCCAGCGGATAGCGTTCAAGCATATTGAGGATTTGTACTAGGTGGATCCCGCCCGAGCTTGGTGGTGGCATGGTAACCACCTTGTAGCCCCGATATTGGCCCTCAATCGGTGCACGCTCTATGGCTTGATAGCCCTTCATATCTTCAAGGCTAATCAGGCCTTTGTGTTTTTCCATTTCGGCCACAATTTTTTGGGCAATATCGCCTTCATAAAAGGCCTTGGCTCCGTCTTTGGCAATGAGTTTTAAGGATTGAGCCAGATCAGCCTGCACCAAGAGATCGCCCTCTTTGAGTACTTCGCCATTTTTAAAGAAAATGGCCTTGGAGCTTTCCCATTTGCCCAAATTATCGGTTTCAGCTGCTAGGGTCTTGGCCAGGGCAGGGCCAACAATAAAGCCTTCTTCGGCCAGCTTGATGGCCGGTTCAATCACTTCAGCCAGGCTCATGGTTCCCCATTTTTTCAGGGCATATTCCATGCCTGCCACCGTGCCAGGCACGCCGACTGCAAAATGGGTGTAGAGGGAACGGCCGTCAATCACCTTGCCCTCTTGGTCTAGGTACATATCACGGCTGGCCTTGAGCGGCGCTACTTCACGGAAATCGACCGAGAAATTCTTGCCCGACTGGGCATCGTGCAGGACCATAAAGCCGCCCCCGCCGATATTACCCGCATTTGGCAGTACAACCGCCAGGGCAAAGCCCACAGCCACACTGGCATCTACCGCATTGCCGCCCCGTTTTAAGATTTCCAGGCCGACCGCTGTTGCCAAGTGTTGCTCACTGGCCACCATGCCATTTTTGGCATAAACGGGGTGGAAGATGTCCTTACTGCTGTCGTAACGAATGGCCGCTTGCTCAGTGGCAGACGGCATAGCAGGGGCATTGGCGAAAGCCGTTGCCGCCCCCAAAATCAGGGCTGCAACCAGGCTCTTTTTAGCAAATTTTTTCATTGTTCCTCCTTTTTGAAAGTGCCCTTGAGAGTAGCGAAATCCCTGTAGAAAAACAATAACATTTCATTAACATTTTTCTAAAATGTGATCATCATCACATTGCTTTTTCAAGAGAGGATTTGCAAAAAAGAAGGAATTTTTTACCGCTTGTTGGCTTATTGAAACCTTAAATTGCCCTGATTGCCCAATTCGCCCATTGAAATCATCGCCGACAGCACCCGTCAGGGCCTGGGCATTGGGCGGATTTTTGAAGTGAATATGGCGCAATTTACTGATAAGGACGACTTTATCCCCATTCTCAAACGCCACTGGCGACAATATCCGCCCCTTTATCTCTATTATGTGCAGACCCAACACCGCCCACAGAAGGTGCAGGTGGTGATTGAGTTTTTGTTGGAGAAGAGTGGGCAGGGCTAGATTTAGCAATACCCAAACAATAATTGTGATCCTGATCGAAAAATTAAACATCCAGTATTGAACTGGATAAAAAGATGATTATACTAGCCCTATAAAACTGACAATAAAACCAGTATTAAAAGGCGAAAAATGAGTGAAATTAAGTTGTTTGAAGAACAGAAAGTACGGTCAATTTGGGACGAAGATCAGGAAAAATGGTATTTTTCCATTGTGGATGTGGTTGCTATTTTAACGGAAAGTGTTGATCCAACCGCATATTGGTGTAAGCTCAAACAACGTCTCAAGGTAGAAGGTAATGAAACCGTGACAAATTGTCACGGGTTGAAATTACTTAGGGACAAATTGTCCCCAAGTAAGTATGTTGACATATCAGACAAAGCACAGCCGTTTTGCAAAATTTCTCGCAAAATCGACCGCTTGTCCTTACCAGTGTAACACCGCAGATTCTTCCACAGGCACACGCCCTAGGTGTTTTTTATTCTGCTGAGCATCCCAATCTGGGTGGCCGAAGGCGATGCCGTGTAGTAGCTTGTAATTTTCAGGTACGCCCAATTCACGGCGAATATCATCGGCAAACATCGATAAAAAGAGCATTGGAATACCGCCAAAACCACGAGCCGTTAAAGAGAGTAGGAAGGTTTGCGAATACATACCAACGTCGCTGGCAAGATTTACATCGTGGTTATCAATGCTTGGCATAAATAAAAAGGCCATATGTGCCGCACCGTAGCCTGTGATGTTTTGTTCAATGACAGGCTGACGGCCTGCCTTGTCTTCACGGGATACGCCAAAGCTGGTGGTAAAGACATGGGCATATTGCTCACGCCAGCGTGGCTCATAAATGCCTGTGTACTTCATCTGGTTAAATTCAAAGTCAGGGCTGAATTTACCTTCCGCAAAACGTTCAGCAAAGATCTTATGCAAACGCTGTAAGGTTTCGCCTGATGCAATATGCACCAGCCAAGGCTGGGTATTACAGGCGGACGGGGCATTTTGAGCATCAGCTAAAATTTGTTTGATTTCACTTTCTGTCATCGGGGTCGGCAGAAATTTGCGGATGGATTGACGGGTTTTTACCGTGGTTTCAAAATCTAACATTGTTTTTTCCTTTCTTCTGAAATGTCTTGATGGCGGCTATTCTAGCTCTTAAAAACAGATGGATGAATAGTCAAAAGTGGGAAGATGATTTTCATATTTGGAAAGCTAAGCCTGGCCGTATTTTTCTTGAATATGAAATGCCTAACTCTTAAAATAAGGCAACTCTTAGCAAATATGGAAAGACTATGAACCTAAACGCCCTTCGTCTCTTTGTTTCTGTCGTCCAAGATGGCAGCTTGTCCAAAACGGCCGAACGCCTGTCTGTGCCCATTGCTACCATCAGCCGTCAGATTGTCGATCTGGAAAAATCCCTGAAAATTCAACTCTTTGACCGCCAGAAAACGGGGGTGAAACCCACTGTGGCTGGGCAGAAACTCTATGAGCAGGTCTATCAAAGTATGGATAATTTGCTGCAGGTTGAGCAGGCTTTTGGTGAAAGTTCTGACGAATTGAGTGGAAAATTGCGGATTTCCACCAGTGCCGGGGCGGAAAAAATTTGGGGCTGGATTGATGAGTTTTGTGCCCTGTATCCGCAGGTCAGCGTGAATTTGCAGGTAACCGACCGCCTGTTGGATTTGGTGGAAGATGGCATTGATTTCGCCTTTCGCAGTGGCGATTTACACACCGACAATGTGGTCGCCAAACGGGTGATGACCGCCCGAGCCAAATGGCTGGCCCATCCTGATCTGCTGGCACGTTTCGGCAGGCCCCAAAGCCCGGCTGATTTGGTCAAGTTCCCCTTGGTCGCCTGGACTAAGGGCGATCAAAAAACCGCCCAAATCCCAATGGGCAAGAAGATCCTGTCCCTGCCCTATGCCTTTGCATCCAACGATATGTACGCCATCATCTACGCCATCAAAAGCGGGCGGGGTCTGGGCCTGTTAGATGAAAACTTCGCCAACCGCCTAATTCAAGAAAATGGACTGATCGAAGTCTTGCCAGACCACCCAATGGACGACTACCCTGTGCATTTGATCTACCTAAGACACCGCCACCAGTCAGCGGTAATGCGGGCTTTTTTGGATTTTATTGATAGCAAGGTGGCTGGGGCTTTATAGGACGCTGGAATAACTTGGATGAATTTGAAACCGTGACAAATTGTCACGGGTTGAAATTGTCTACTGCAAACAGCAAAGAGCGGTCGTTTTGCAAAATCTTTCACAAAAACAACCACTTGCTGTTTATCACAAGCCATTTGACAAGCCCTGACTGCTCGCCCAGAATGATTGATATTGCTAAGGACTAATTCAAAAAGATGACCACACTTGAACCAGAACAACGCCTAGAAGTTGCCGCCACCTTGACCTTTCTTGGCGGCTTTATCGACAGCTATACCTATTTAAATTTCGACCGAGCCATCCCCTTAACACAAACGGGCAATGTGCTTTTTCTCACCCACGATTTTGTTGAACAAAATTGGACAGGGGCAGGAGTTAAGCTTGCCAGCCTGATTAGCTTTATTATCGGCATTGCCCTGGCTCGTTGGGTCAGCCACAAAATGCAGGGCCGGTTTTGGCAGCCTGTGATTTTAAGCCTATTTGCCCTTTTGAGCCTGCTGGCTTATGCCCTAATCAGCCTAGCCCAGCCGATTTTGGTCTTAATTCCGCTGGCCCTTGGACTGGCCTTGACGACAGGGTCCTTTACCAAGGTCAATAACCAGGCTTTTAACGATTCCTTTACCACCGGCAATATCAAAAAAGCTGTCTTTCATTGGAGCAATTATTGCCTGTCTAAAGCCCCACAGGAAAGGAGCATTGCTGGCATTTTTACCCTGCTCGCCCTTGCCTTTATTTCGGGAGCGGTTACTTCAGCCTACCTACAACCCCTGCTTGCTGCCGAAACCCTGCTTATTGCTCCCCTAATAAGTCTCTTACTGGCAGCTTACTTGGCCTATTTGAAAGGAAGGTAGTCTAGGAAAGGTAAAGGGAAATCAAGTACGGTCGTTTTGCAAGAATTTTGACAAAAACGACCGCTTGCTCTGCTTATTTCAAATTCTTCTTAAAGAACTCATCAAACTTGTCGTAAGGCACCTTGCCAGCGGCATCATCATAGAGATCTACGTGAGTGGCGTTTGGTACGATGTAAAGTTCCTTATCTTTTGAGCCCAGTGAGGCAAAGGCTTCTTCCGCAAAGTAGCGTGAATGGGCATTTTCGCCGTGAACCACCAGGGCTGGGGTACGCATTTCAGCTGCTCGTTGCAGGATTGGCATATTCAAGAAGGACAAGCCCATTGTTTTTGACCAACCTGCGGTTGAATTGACCGAACGAGCGTGGTGGCCACGAGAGGTCTTATAGAAATCCGCATACTCTTTCACAAATTTTGGCGTGTCGGCCGTGTGGGTTTCAGGTGCTGGCAGGTGGTCGTTGGCTGCGGTATAAGCTAGCTCACCACTTTCTGCATCTGCCCAGCGTTGGGCATTCATTGTTTCCTTCATTTTATAGCGATCTTCTGCGGTCATCGCTGGTTTACGATCATAGGTGCCTTGGGCGTTCGGGGTGAAGTCGATTTCATAACCCTGAGCCATCACCTTGGTCATATCGTACATTGTAGAAACCGCCACGGCTTTGACACGGGTATCGGAAATCGCTGCATTAAGGGCGAAGCCACCCCAGCCACAAATACCTAAAATCCCGATTTGATCACGATTAACGAAATCTTGTAAGCCTAGGAAATCCACCGCGGCTGAGAAGTCTTCGGTGTTGATGTCTGGGCTGGCAATGTTGCGTGGTTCGCCGCCGCTTTCGCCCGTGTAAGAGCCGTCAAAGGCAAGAGTGACAAAGCCACGTTCTGCCAAGTGTTGGGCATATAGGCCTGATGATTGTTCCTTCACCGCACCAAATGGGCCACTGACCGCAATGGCAGGCAATTTGCCCTTGGCATTTTTCGGCACATAGAGATCGCCCACGATGGTAATGCCGTAGCGGTTTTTAAATTGCACCTTGTGGTGTTCGACTTTATCAGATTGTTTGAAAATCTTATCCCAGTTATTGGTCACTTGCACGGTTTCTACCCCCTTCATTGCGGTGATGTTTACGTCTGCCAAGGCAGATGTACTGAAAGTCGCTGCCATTGTTGCAGCCAGTAAAGTGGTTTTTAAAAATTTAGTCATTTGCTTTTCCTTTCTGTAAATGGTTAAAAAGAACAGGCGAATTGCCTTGGAATGGGGGCATTATAGGCAGGGAATATTGAAAATAAAATTGCTAATTTACGAATAGACTGTTCTTGTTTTGAGAATAATTCTAACGTAAGATGCTTGTAAATTTTTTGATTTTGACGACCGCTTGTTGTCTGCCAAGGAAGCCTATGAACAAATTTGATGCTATTCAATACTTCTGTATTGCTGCTGAAACCCAGAATTTTCGGGAAACAGCCAATCGCTTGGCCATTTCGCCCTCCGTGATCACCCGTGTGATTAACGAGTTAGAAGCCCAACTAGGCGAACAACTCTTTAAACGCAATACACGCAATATCAAGCTCACTGCCTTCGGCGAGGCCTTTTTGCCCAAGGCAGAGCAGTGGTTAAAAGACAGTGAACGGCTCTTTATCAAGGCAAAAGAACAGGATGAAATGGCAGGCATTGTGCGGATTACTGTCCCAGCCTGGCGACATAATGATTTGATATTAAAGGCACTTTTTGAAGCCACTGCGCCTTATCCAGACTTAATTATTGATTGGCGAGATGATATGAACAAGCTGGATTTGGTAGAACATCGCATAGATATGGGCTTACGCATTGGGCTGGAGCCCAACCATGATTTCATCGTGCGAACCATTACGCAAATCGGTGATGTGCTGGTAGCACGCCCCAACCTAATTGCCGAATTGGGGCCGCCACAAGATCTGGAGGACTTTGCCCAGCGTTACCCTTTTGTAGCGCCCATCAATCCAGCCACCGGCAGGCCTTGGCACTTGCAGCTTAATCCTGAGCAAGCGCTCTTGCCACGCCGCATTAATTTCTACCATAGCGAACCTTACAGCGGTTTACAGGCCATTTTAAGTGGCAAGTCAGCTGGGTTGGTCAGCGATTTTATTGCCAAACCCTATCTTGAAAGTGGCGAATTGCAGCAGCTTCTTCCTCAAATCCCCATTCAAAAATGGCAGCTCTTTTTATACCGCCCCTATCAAACCGTCACCAGTACAAGGGTGTTAAGGGTGTTTGACTTGATGACGGAAATTTTGCATAGGGTCTTCAGGCCTGGCTAGATAGAGGGGAAGAGCAAATTAAAGATCTTTGGGTTGCCAGGCCTCAATCTTGAAAGAAGTTATCCAGCACGCAAGCTTTTCTGTACGCCGTAAATGGAAATCAGGGCCAGTGCAAAACCGAGTAGGGCTTTGCCGCCCATGCTTTGCCCTAAGAACAACCAGCCAAGTACAAAGGCACAGACTGGGCTGAGTAAGCCGAGTGAGGAGACGGCGGCGGGCGGAAGTTTGTTAATGCCACGAAAATAGAGAAAATAAGACAGGACTGCACCAAAGAGGCAGAGATAGAGATAGCCACCGATGTTGGCAAGGCTGAGTCTATCGGGCAGGGTTTCATAGGTGAGTGCCACAGGGACGAGTACTAGCCCGCCAAGCAACAACTGCCAGCCGGTAAAGGCCAGTATGGAAAGGCTGTGCTGCCATTGTTTGGAAAAATACACCCCCAGTGCCATGGAAAAGGCCCCGGCCAGGGCGGCCATGATGCCTATGCTGTCAAAGGCAGCCTGTGGCGAAAGTACCAAAAGCCCAATGCCGATCACGCCAAGTGCCGCAGCTCCCCAGGCCGTTTTGGGCGGCCTTTGCTTGCCAATTAGCCACATGAGTGCCAGCACCATCAAGGTTTGTGTGGAAGAGAGAATGGCCGCCACACCACCTGGCAAGCGGTAAGCGGCAATAAACAACATGGCCTGGAAAAAGCCAAGATTAAGCACAGCAAGCATGAATAGCTTCAGCCATTCGTTTCGTTTAGGCAGCTCACGAGTGTAGAGTAGCAGTAGCAAGCCAGCAGGCAGGCAACGCAGGAGGGCCGCAGTAAAGGGGCGGTCGGGCGGCAGAAATTCGGTGGTGACTAGATAGGTGCTGCCCCAAATCAGCGGTGCCAGAGCAGTGGTGAAAATAATGGCCAAAGGATGGTTCATAATGCTCTCCTTATTCTACTGATTGCACAAGGCGATGAATGCTTGGCGGATTTTGGGGCTGTTTGTAAACATGATAAACTCCTTTAAAATATAAATAGATTAAATTGTCTTGAAATCAAGATATTTTTACTATATTGATAAATTATCTTGATGTCAAGATAAGTAATCGACTTTTACTAAGAGAGCAGCAAAGCATGAATACAGCCCAAGATGCCCACGATGCTGTTGATGCCATCGTGGCACAATGGAAGCAAGAAATCCCGACACTGGCCAGCGAAAACATGGCTTTGATTGGCAGAATTCGCCGCATCAGTATGATGTTGAATGCCTATTTAGAGCAGGAATTCGTTAAACACAGCCTCAATAACTGGCAATTCGATGTACTCGCCACTCTGCGCCGTAGCGGCCCGCCCTATACGCTGACACCAACCGCCCTATTTTCCAGCATGATGGTCAGCTCTGGCACCATGAGTACCCGCCTAAAACACCTGGAGGCCGATGGCCTGATCGAACGCCTGCCCAACCCCGAAGATGCACGCAGCCTGTTGGTAAAATTAAGTGATAAGGGATTTGAGTTGATCGAAAAAGCGGTATTTCCGCATGTGGACAATGAAGCACGCTTGCTGGCCAGCCTGCCTCAAGAGGTGCGCCAGCGGCTGGAGGCGGATGTGAAGTTACTGTTGAAGGTGGTGGAAGAGGCAGTTGGGGGTTGAGGTAGAGCAACAAGCGGTCATTTTTGCAAGATTTTTCGCAAAAACGACCGCTTGTTGATGAGAATGCAAAGGTGTTTTTCGTAAATCTATTCCACCCCTTCCCACCAAGGATCAAACTGATAAATCTCAGGCTGGTACTTTTCGCCCTGCTTCGGCACATCAAGCCGCAGCTGTTTTGTCTGAGCGGTTTGAACCGCCAGTTTAATGGACTGATCCCAAGGGTTTTTGCCTAGGTTAAACACGCCCCAGTGGATAGGCAGCATGGTTTTTGCATTCAGATCCAGGCTGGCTTGTACGGCTTGGTCGGGGAACATATGGGTGTTGGGCCAGCCTGGGTTGGCGGCGTCGATTTCCATAAAGGCCAGGTCAAAACTGCCGTATTTCTGCCCTAGTTGGGAGAAGTGCTTACCGTAGCCTGAATCGCCACTCCAAAAGAGCCGCTTGCCTGCTCCTTCAAAGACAAAGGAGGCCCAGAGGGTCTTATCTCGGTCATCTCGCCAACGGGACGAATAATGCACCGCAGGCTCGGCTGTGTAGGTTACTCCAGCAAGCGTGATGGACTCGCCCCAGCCTAGCTCGGTGATTTTATCCGCAGGCACGCCCCAGGATTGCAGGCGAGCACCTACGCCCAGTGGGGTAACAAAATGAGGAACCTTGTCTGCCAAGTAACGCATGGTTGCGGTTTCTAGGTGATCATAGTGATCGTGGGTAATGATTACCACATCTAGGGCAGGCAGGTCTTGGCGAGCTAATGGCGCAGGCTGAAAGCGAGGGACAAGAAAGGGCAGAGCAATCGGAGCAGCGTTGTCGAACACGGGGTCAATCAAGATCCGTTGCTTGTTTAGCTCCAAAATGGCCGATGAATGCCCCAGCCAATAATAGGCTAAGTCTTCAGGCGATCCAAAGCTGTTCTTATCCAAATTGACCACTGGCAGGGGAGATTTGGGAGCATAAGGCTTGTGTGGCACCCAACTGCCTTCGCCCGTTACTTTATCGGCATAAAAAACCAAGGGTTCAGGGCTTTGGAACTGGCCATTTTGATAGTAGGGCAGGTGTTCAAAACGCTTGCCATCAGGCAGGTCACCAATGTTCTGATAAACGCTATAAGCCGCTATACCTAAACCAAGCCCAACCACACCTAGGGTTGATAGGCTATACTTTAACCATTTTTTCATTTGCTTTCCTGTTTGAAATTAAAAAAAGGGTATTTTACACCTATTTGCTGTGTTTAGCTCAAACTATCATCAAAATACCGAGCCTGATAATCCAGCCTATCCTGCTCGGTAATGGCTCGAACCACACGGCAGGGATTGCCCATGGCCAGGCTATTGGCTGGAATATCTTTGGTTACCACCGAACCTGCGGCAATCACCACATTATCCCCAATGGTTACGCCACCTAAGATCACAATACTTCCGCACACCCAAACATTATTGCCAATCACAATGGGCTTGGCAGTTTCCCAGCCTTCAGCCCTTAAGCTTGGGTCAAGGGGATGATTTACGGTATAAAGGCTGACATTGGGGCCGAACATCACATTATCACCGATTGTCACACCACCGTTGTCTAAAATGATGCAGTTGGCATTAGCATAAAAGTGCTTGCCCACCTCAATAAATCTACCGTAATCGCAATGGAAAGGGGAGTTGATCTTGGTGGTTTCATCTGCCTTGCCTAGAATTTGCTGGAGTAGGGCCTGTTTTTCCGCCTTTTGGCTGGGGCGGAGGACATAGTTATAGTCAAAGAGCCTTTCTCTGTTGGCTTGCCGTAGGGTGGTTAGTTCATTTTCATAAGGCTGATGGGCTAAGCCCTGAAGCATTTTTTCTTTTTCGGTCAGCATTGTTTTTCCTATTTTTGGGTTAAATCATAAGACCAATCGATTAGTTTGCGCATTTCATCCCAGTCAAAACCACGGTCTAGCACAATGGTCAGCCAGTGTTTTTTGTTCATGTGGTAGGCAGGCAAAACGTTTTTATCTTGTTGCAGAATGCTCACCATATCTGGCACACATTTAAGGTTGAGAAAATCGGTTTCCCCCGCTTCTGGAAGCCCCAATTTTGCCTTGCTTATTCTACCAATCAGGGCGAACCACTTGCCTTTGGCGCTGGCGTGGCGAAGCACGGCATAATCAGGCAGGTTTTGCCAGAGATATTCAGCTTGCACGCTATATTGGTTGGCAGCGTAGTCTAAGATGGTTTGGCGTTGGGACATGGTTCTTCCTTTTAAAGGTTTGTATGTAGGGATATTACATCAAGAATCCACACTTTTTTATTTTTGCAAGCAATAAAAATAAATTTTTCGATCGGGATCGCAAAATTACTTATCCAGTATTGCACTGGATGTTTTTTTATTTATACTAAAGAACTGTAAATTCAATCAGTATCTAAGGACAAGATGATGAACGAGATTAAGCTCTTTGAAAGCCAACAAGTGCGGTCGGTTTGGGACGAAGAAAGGGAAGAGTGGTTCTTTTCGGTTGTGGATATAGTGCAAGTTCTAACTGGCTCAGATAATCCACGTCGTTATTGGAGCGATTTAAAGCGAAAGATGAAGAAAGAAGGAGTAGAAGATCAGTTGTACGAAAAAATCGTACAACTGAAGTTGCCATCTTCAGATGGAAAATCCTATAAGACGGATGTGGCTGATACACAAACGGTTTTCCGTGTTATCCAATCCATCCCCAGCCCCAAAGCAGAGCCCTTTAAACTCTGGTTGGCAGAAGTAGGCAAGGAACGTTTAGACGAAATGCAAGACCCTGAACTTTCTATAGACCGAGCGTTGGCCCAATATCTCAAGTTAGGTTATTCAGAAAGCTGGATTAACCAGCGTTTAAAAAGCATTGAAATTCGCAAGGAATTGACTGATGAATGGCAGAAACGGGGCGTGCAGGGCAAAGAATTTGCCTTGTTGACGGATTTACTCACTAAAACCTGGTCGGGCAAGAGCACCAAGGAATATAAGGTTTTGAAGGGGCTGAAGAAGGAAAACCTGCGAGACAATATGACCAACACCGAGCTGATTTTAAATATGTTGGCGGAAGCATCCACCAAGGACATTTCCCAAGCCCTTGAGCCAGAAACCTTGGCGGAAAATATGCAGGTTGCCCAGCAGGGTGGCGATGTGGCAAAAACGGCGCGAGAAGCCTTGGAAGCCCGTACAGGCAAGAAGGTGGTCACATCTGCCAATGCGACAACAGCAATGCTGGGGCAGTCTAAGGGCTTGAAAAAGGCTTAATCAAGGAGCAATTATGAACGAGATTAAATTATTTGAAAGCCAACAAGTGCGGTCAATTTGGGATGAAGAACGGGAAGAGTGGTTCTTTTCGGTGATTGATGTGGTGCAAATTCTAACCGACAGTGCTGATCCCAAGCAATATGTCAAGAAAATGCGTAGCCGTGATCCTGAGCTCAATCTCAAGTGGGGTACAATTTGTACCCCAGTTCAAATGCTGGGCTTAGATGGAAAGAAACGTAAAATTCAGGCGGCAACAATACAAGGCATTTTCCGTATTATCCAATCCATTCCATCACCCAAGGCAGAGCCTTTTAAGATGTGGTTGGCGGAAGTGGGCAAGGAGCGGATTGATGAGATTATCGACCCTGAATTGACCATCGACCGTGCCTTGGCAACCTATCTGAAAAAGGGTTATTCACGGGAGTGGATCAACCAACGCCTGCAAGCCATTCAGGTACGTAAGGAGCTGACCGACACCTGGCAGGATCATGGGGTGAAAGAAGGGCGGGAGTTTGCCATTCTAACCAATGAAATTTCTAAGGCTTGGAGCGGAATGACCACCCGAGAATATAAGGATTTCAAGGGCTTAAAGAAGGAAAACCTGCGGGATAATATGTCCACGCTGGAGCTGGTGCTCAATATGTTGGCAGAAGCAACCACAACGGAGCTAACCAAGGCAGCCGATCCCCAAGGCTTAGAAGAGAATAAAAAAGTGGCACAAGAAGGCGGTAGCATTGCAGGTGACGCACGGCGTGCTATTGAAAGCAAAACCGGCAAGCCTGTGGTTAGCCCGAAGAATGCAGTGGATTTTTCAAGGCTGATTGAAGATGTGGTCAAGGCGGTGGAGGAGAAGTGATGCAAGCGGGGTAATTTGGGGAAAATTCTGCAAGATAGGTTGTGCTTGGGTTTCCCTATTCTATAGCTTATCCCTTCCCACTCTAGCCAAACAAAACTCCACAAAAGCCTTCACCAAAGCCGACGGATGCCTGTGTGCCAGATAAAGAATATGCAGATCGAACACGGGCTTGTCAAAATCTGCCAGTATTTCCTGCAAGCCCTGTTCGGCAATCAGGCGATTGACATTTAAGCCTATGAAGCTTCTCATTTTGAAATTAATAGGTGTATTATGCAAATTTGCTTTTATTTGAAAAAATTTAGTTAATTTTAAGACTACTTATCCCCGCCCCAACCTGCTACAATTTCCCAAAAAGCAACAAAGGAAAGCGTATGAACGGTTTTGATCTTATCGGCGCCCACATCGGTGAAATTGACACAATGATTGATGACTGGATTAGCCAGTTGGGTTTGGGCTATAACCATTTTGCGGTCTTGCACACCCTTGCCAGCAGCCCCGATGGGCAGTGCACCCAAAAGCAGATCTGCCAAGCCTACTACCTGCCTAAGCAAACGGTTTTTAATGTCTGCAAGGAATATAAGGAAAAGGGCTGGATTGACTTTCAACCCAGCCCGCAAGATAAGCGTGAACGCCTAATGCAGCTCACCGAGTTGGGCAAGCAGCAGGCGGAGCCGATTGTAAGGCGGACCAACCAGCTCTTTGATGGGGCCTTGGCTCAATTTGGCGCCGAAAAAAGTGCCCTGCTCTTTAGCCTGATGAGCGAATTTTGTCAGGTTTGCTATGCTCAAATGGATAAGCTTAAGGAAGGATAGTCTTAAAATTTACTTGTTAAAAGTCCTAAAAATGACTATTATAGCCACCATATAGTAAATTTTAGGACTTATTTTATGCAGACAACCCAATTATCCCTTGAAAATCCTTCCCCCAATGCCCTTCGCACCCTAAAGCAGATTGCCTATAACTACCGCCACAAGCTGCTCTACACCTTTGGCTTGGTTGCCTTGGAAAATGGCTTATTCCTGCTCTATCCCTTGGTCGGCAGCTTTGCGGTGAATGCCGTCTTGCAGGGCAAGACTTGGCAGGCTCTGCTGTATGCCTTAATGATTTTAGTGATTTGGGTGGTCGGCTCTGCCCGTCGGGCGGTGGATACCCGCACCTTCGTGCATATCTATGCCAGCCTTGCCGTGCCCGTGATTCTCAATCAAAAAGCCAAGGGAACTACATCGTCCGCCACCGCCCACGCCGCCCTTTCACGCCAGTTCGTGACCTTTTTTGAAGAACACCTACCCGTGCTGATTACCGCGATTTTCTCCATTGTCGGCTCGGTGATAATGCTGCTCTTGATCGAATTTTGGGTTGGTTTGACCGCACTTTTGGTCTTGATAGGCTTTGCCTTGGTGCTGCCTAATTATATGAAAATCAACGACCGCCTGTATTTCAAACTCAACAACCGCCTTGAAAACGAAGTCAAGGTGATTGAAGGCAACCGCTCCCACGCCCTTAACAAGCACTACGGCCTGCTATCCAAAATTCGCATTGCCATATCCAACCGAGAAGCCAGTAGCTATCTCTTTATCGGGCTGGCAATGGCCGTGCTTTTTGCCACCAGCCTGATTAGCCTAAGCCAGCAAGCCGACGTGCAGGCAGGGCATATTTATGCCGTTATCACTTATTTATGGATCTTTGCAATGTCGCTAGATGATATGCCCCGTTTGGTGGAACAGTTCTCCGAGCTCAAGGACATTGGCCAGCGAGTGGAAGTGTAGGGCAAGCGGTGCAAAATCCTTGATTTTTTGCACCGCTTGCAAGCCTTTAAACCATCTCCTTTCCCCCAAAACTCCCCCGCCATTCACTAGGGCTCACCTTAAACCTTGCCTTAAAACGTTCCCGAAAATGTGTTACCGTGCCGAAACCCACTTGGTAGGCGATTTGTTCAATGGTTAGCCCGCTATTTTCCAATAATTCTTGGCTGCGGTTCAGGCGTGCCACCGTTAGCCATTCCACTAGGTTCATTCCTGTTGCCTTGTGAAAATGGCGACTAAAGGTGCGGCGGCTCATTTGGCTGCGGTCGGCCAGATCGGCTAGCGAATGGGCTTGGTCCAGATGGGTTTGCAGGTAGTCTAGTAGGCGGTTGATCCGCTCATCGGGGGTGTTTTTCGGCACTTGCATTTGGATAAACTGTGCCTGGCCGCCCGTGCGGTGGGGGGCGGAAACCAAGATTCGGGCTAAGCGGTTGGCAACATTCGCCCCTTTTATTTCACGGATCAGGTGCAGGCAACAATCCAGCCCTGCCATCGCCCCTGCTGATGTGGTGATCTGACCGTCAGTGATGTAAAGGCTGTTGGTGTCTAACCGAGCCTTTGGAAAACGAGCGGCGAAATCCTGCTCTGCCAGCCAGTGGGTGGCGGTTTGCTTGCCGTCCAGTAAACCTGCATAAGCCAAGCCATAAGCCCCATAACAAAGCCCAACCAATTTTGCCCCACGCTGGTAGGCGGTTTGCAATTTTTCCATAAAGTCGCTTGATGGCATACCGCCAGCCCAGCCTGCAATCACGATCATCTCTGCCCAGTCAAAAAGCGACAAATCCCCGTCCACAGGCACAATCGTCCCCAGGTCGCTGACCTGATTTTCTCCCGTCTCGGACGCAATTTTCAGCTCAAACAGGGGAAAGCCGTCCAGTTCCGCCTTAAAGAGCGAATGGGGAATGCTGAACACGATATGGTTGAATTGGGGATAGGCGTATAAGACGATTTTTTGCATAAATTGAGTTCATTTTGAGTGACAAGTGGTCGCATTTTAGCAAAATCTTGCAAATTGGCACAATTATTTCTCTCTTTGGCATAAATGCCACTTTTGACCTATCTATAAATCCGTAAAATAGGCTACGTTCATTCAACATCTTAACAAAGGAAAATTTTATGAAATTGAAAGCAAAATTAACCGCACTTCTTATCAGCTCAACCCTTGCGATGTCTGCCTTCGCCCAAGACAGCTACCAGCATATCCGCAATGCTACGGCAAAAATTGAATACGCAGGGCAGACCTTTTTGGTCGATCCTTTCTTTGCTAAAAAAGACTCAATGGCAGGTTTTGCAGGCACATTTAATGAAGAAAAACGTATGCCGCTGGTAGATCTACCGATGTCCACCGACAAGGTTTTAGACGGTGTAGAGGCGGTGATCGTGACCCACACCCACGAAGATCACTGGGACGAAACGGCTGCCCAAACCATTCCTAAAGACTTGCCGATTTTTGTGCAACATCAGGCTGATGCCGAGAAGATCCGCAACCAAGGCTTTAAAAATGTGCAAGTGCTTAACGGATCAGCCGAGTTTAATGGCGTGAAATTAAGCAAAACAGGCGGTTCTCACGGGACAATCGAAATGTATGCGATCCCTGAACTGGCGAAAGGGTTAGGCGATGCAATGGGCGTAGTTTTCCAAAAGGACGGACATAAAACCGCCTACATTATGGGCGATACCATTTGGACGGCAGACGTGCATAAGGCACTCACCACCTATCAGCCAGATATTCTAGTGATGAACACAGGCTTTGCCCGCATTAAGGGAATGGAAGACGGCATTATTATGGGCGTAGAAGATGTCGCCAAAGCCAGCCGTTTTGCGCCGAAGGCTCAAATTATCACGGTACATATGGACACCGTAAACCACACAGCCACCAGCCGTGCAGATATGCGGAAATTCGTCCAAGGCGAAGGCATTGCAGATAAGGTCGCTGTGCCTGAAGATGGGGAAGTGATTAAGTTTTAAGCTTGCAAGCGGTGTAAATTTTTGGAGAATTTGCACCGCTTGCTTTCTCCTACTCCCCCAAAAGTGGCAAACTATGTAACAAGTTCCGCAACTTAATCACTTCTCTTGGCATTGGCTCGGCGATGGTTAAGCCTACCAGATCATAGGCCTGGGCAATGTCGCCAATCAAACGGCTGACGGCGGCCACCTTAATTCCATCAGGATCTGCCGCCACGGCAGTGCGAAGATCGGCAGGATCAAGGGCGTCTAAATCCAGATGGATCAGCACCTTACGCTTGCCTGTTGCTTGCAAGAAGGCCAGCACATCATCGCTCTTAGCATTCACACTGGCAGAACTGATCTTGGTCACGCCAAATTTTTCCACCCGTTCCACATCTGCAGGATAAGAGCGAAAGCCCACAATGGCCGCATTTTTAGGCTCAATAAAGGCAGGTAGCTTGCCGATAATCTGCTCATCACCCTTGCCAGCCAAGGCAGAGAGTGCCATTGCGTGATAGCCCACATAGCCTTCATTGGGCAGGGTCAAATCGGGGTGGGCGTCAATCCAAACCACCGCCACATCGCCCTGATACTTGTCCGCCAAATAGCTAAAAGGAGCAACGCTGACCGAGCATTCCCCTCCCAACGTAACAATGCGGTCAGGCTGGTGCTGCTTGATAATGTCCAATGCGGCTTGCAGTTGGGCAGTGACGGCAGGATAGGCATAAATCCCCTGCTGGGTCGCCACCTGTTCGCCTGTATAGTCAAGGCTAACAGGCACGGTCGCCTTGGCCGCCTTGCTTGCAGGGGCCAGCCATTCCAGCAGTTGCGAGCCGATAAAATAGCCCTGGGCCGCATCTTGCTGGCTGAGTTCTGGCACAAGTGGTTGCATAATGGCAGGATCTGCCCCCTGCCATTGGGGAAAGGTTAAGCGTAGGGTCTTGTTCATTTTTCTTCCTTTAAGTGAATTGCAAAGTGCGGTCATCTTAAGGGGGATTTTATCCCTTGTATATGAATTATTCTTTCTGCTTAGAAAAATCCATTTTTATGATGAGTTAAGAAAAAACTTGCAAATAGTCTATAACAGGACTAAAATAGTCCTGTTTTAGACTTTAATTCACTAAAGAGGTAATATAATGAACCAAAATCAAGCTATCCCAATGAGCCTTAAAGAGCGTCTCTTTCACTCGGTCTTATTTGAACTGGGGGCGATTGCTGTCTCTAGTCTCTTAGTCTTAGCCTTTTCAAATGTGGAGACTGGCACAGCACTTAGCGCAGGTATTGCCATGGCAATCATGGCCATGGTGTGGAACTTTGTGTTTAACTATGGCTTTGACAAGATCTTTACCGCTCCTCGTGAAACACGGGGCTTGGGCTTACGGATTTTTCACACCATCAGCTTTGAAGCAGGCTTGCTGATTTTTACCATTCCGATGATTGCCTATCTCTTGGATTTAAGCCTCTGGCAGGCCTTTTTAGCTGATGTGGGGCTGACTGTGGTTATCACCGTTTATGCCCTGATTTTCAACTGGGTTTACGACAATCTGCGCCTGAAATTTGTGGGAGGTCAATATGAGCCAGTTTGATCACCTAGGCCAAACCGCCAGCCACCTGTTCGGGCTTTATGAAGGCTGGGCCAAGAGCAAGGGGCTGAACTATGCCAGCCTTGCCGTCCTGCATGCCTTGGTTAAAAACACGGCCAGCACCCAAAAGCAGATTGGCCGCCAGTGGGCCTTGCCCAAACAAACCCTGTCTGCCACCTGCCAAAAGCTGGCAAAGGACGGCTTAATTGGCTTTTCCAACACGGAAACAGACGGCAGGGAAAAGCAGCTCTACCTGACAGAACAGGGCAAAGCCTTCGCTACTTCCCTCATTTATGAGCTAGATGAACTTGAGCAACAGGCCCTTGACGACTTTGGGCGTAAAAGGGCGGATAAGTTTGTGGGGGAAATGATGATTTTTGTGGAAAAGCTAGAAGGCCTTATGCAAAAAGCCTCTTAGGCAGGCTCCGATTTACCCTTAAGATAGGGAAAGTTAAAGCCTTGTACAGTCTTCCTGTGCAAGGCTTTTTTGTGGAGCAAGCGGGTCAATTTCAGTCAAAATTTGCAAGAAATTTGGTGAAATTGACCGCTTGTTAGGCCTTATTGGGTCTTAATGCCTAAGGCGTGGGCGGCAGCACGGAAGACGTCGGTGTTATCGACATAGAACTGGCTGGCCTTCGGTGCGTTGTAGTAGCGGCCGAGGTTAGGTTCTTCTTTGGCGATACTGGTGAAGTAGTCTGAGCCTGCGCCCTTGGCGAAGAGCGGGACCAGTTCACGGGTGTGGTTGTCGGAGTACCAACGCACCAGTGGTAGGGCGCCTGCGCCTTGGTTGATGATTGGGGCGTAGATGTTTTGGTTGGAATCTGGGCCTTGGAGCAAGCCGTTGCCGTGGTCAGTGGTGACAACCACCATGGTTTCCTCCCAGGAGCTGTTTTTCTCAACCCAATCCACCACAGCTTCAACAGCCAGGTTGAAGTCGATTTGCTCTTCCACCAAGCGAGGCAGGTTGTTGGCGTGGGCTGCCCAGTCCACCGCACCGCCTTCCACCATGAGGAAGAAGCCCTTAGGGTTTTGGCTCACAATGTTGAGAGCACCCTTGGTCATGGTGGCTAAATCAGGTTGATTGTCCAGTAAATTGCCTGCAGCCACACCCGTGCGGTTAAATTGCAGGGTGGCGTGGTTTTGCACCGTGCCGATGAGCTTGGTTTTGCCTTTGAGATCTAACTTGCCAGCAGCCAAGGCCTCAAAGTCGGCCTTGCTGTCAATCAGGGCATAGTCGGTTTTGCCAGCGGCCAGGCGATCCCAAGCCTCCTTGCCGCCTACATAACGGAAGGCTTTTTCATCTTTAGGTTCGGTTTTCTTGCCGTTTTGGTCGTAATAAGGGTGGCCGGCGCCCATGATGACCGAGGCCAGGCCAGAGTCAATGGCTTCTTTGGCGATGTCGGCATAGTTGTTGCGGTTAGGCGTGTGGGCTAGGAAGCCTGCGGGTGTGGCGTGTGACCACTGCACCGAGGTAATCACGCCCAGGGCCTTGCCCTGCTCCACCACATATTCGCCGATGTGTTTGAGGCGGGTGTCATCGTTAGACCAGTTGATGGCGCTGTTGTAGGTTTTTTGTCCAGTGGCAAGGGCTGTGGCGGCTGCAGCACTGTCGGTGAAGTCGGCACGGGAGTAGTCGTAGCCCTTGAAGAAGCTAGGGTAGTTGCCTAGGTTGCCCTTGTAGCCCAGGTCAGACTTGCTGTCGTCCCAGAGTGATTTGGAGTCGAACTGAACCGAGCCTTCTAGGCTCTTGGTCGGCTTTTTGGAGGTGTTGAGCGGGTGGGTGGAGGCGAAGAGTTGGACGTCAAATTTATCGTAGGCTTCACGGCCTAGGGCGCCGTGGCGGTAGTAGCTGGCGGCGTGCCAGGTGTTGATGCCGGCACCGTCGGTAATCAGTAAAATCACGTTTTTAGCCTTGCCCGATTCAGGGGCTTGGGCGGTGTTGGCCAGAGTGGCCTGGCTGCTTGCAAGGCCTGCTAGGATGGCGGCAGTGATTTTCAAAGATGATTTCAGTTGCATAATGGTTCCTCTTAGTTGAAGCATGTTGAATGCGGGGCTAAGAGTAGCAAGGCAAGATGACAGTTTGATTACATAGAAAAATTTTTTTAGGCAGAAAAGCAAACAGACCGACAAGCGGTCTGTTTTCGTGCTTATTTTACAAAGCTGTCGAAGGTCAGCTCGTAGTTGTCGCCGTCACGGTTATAGGAAATATAGCGTGGGAATTTTTCATCAGCGTGTTTTTTAACCATAATGTCCTTATTACCAGTTTTGAATTTATAGGTAATTTCTTGCGTGGTTTGACCATTCTTTTTCACGGCCTTTTGGGTCTTGTTAATAACCACATTTTCCATTGGGTAGAGCTTCTTGCCGTTGGTGATTTGGAAGCTCTGCGGCAGCTTGTCGTAATAGCTTAATTGAAAGGCCATGGTAAAGAGATCGAAGGTTGGCAGGGTGAGTGCCTCAGACTTAGGCTTGCCGTCTTTTACCTTGCCATATTGAATGGTTTTGGAGTCGATTTCACTCATGGCATAGGTTTTGCCGTTGCGGGTGTCACGGTAGCTCAGCATATTGAACTGGTTATTGCGTTCCGTTCCCTTGGAGGCAAAGACAATGTTATACAAAGGCACGTTGATCTTGGCCTGAATGGTGTAGTTGCCCCCGCCATTGTTGAAATGAACATAAGCCGGCATCAGGTAGTTGGAGCTGTATTTAATGTTGAAACTTTCCGCCATCACACTGGATGAAAAGGCAAGCAAGGCAGCTAAAACATACTTGAAAGATTTAAACATTTATTTTTCCTCTAATTGGGTGCGTTCAAACAGACGCAAAATGGCGTTGTTGTCCCGCAGTTGCTCAGCCTCTTCCACCTTCATTTTGCTTAAATGCGGTGAAAAATACTGAATAAAATCATACATATAATTGCGTAAAAACATACCACGTTTAAAGGCAATTTGGGTCATGCTGGATTGGAAAATATGGCTAGCCTTGATGGCAACCAAGTCGCTATCGGCTGGCGTATGCGCCATAGAAGCCATAATCCCCACCCCCAAACCTAGGCGAACATAGGTTTTGATGACATCCGCATCGGTGGCGGTAAATACGATATTGGGCAGGATTCCACTCTTGTTAAAGGCGTGATCCAAGTCCGACTGACCAGTAAAGCCAAAGGTGTAGGTAATTAAATCGTATTTTCCAAGCTCTTCGACAGTCAGTTGCTCGTTTTGGTTCACAAATTTTGCCAGCGGATGGTCAGGTTTCACAATAACTGAGCGATTCCAAAGGTAGCAAGGCAGGAGAATGGCATCTTCAAAGAGATATTGGGCCTCGGTGGTAATAGCAAAATCCACCTCACCATTAAGGAGAGCAGAATAAATTTGGCTGGGCGAACCCTGGTGTAAATGTAGGCTAACTTCAGGATACTTGTTTTTAAATTTCTCAATCACAGCCGGCAGCATATAGCGGGCTTGGGTGTTGGTGGTGGCAATCCTAAGTGTGCCTCGATTAGGCCGGGTCTGTTCTTCGGCGACAGACTTAATGCTTTGGGCCTTAACCAAAAGCTCACGGGCAATGGCCACAATCTTTTCCCCCGCAGGAGTCAGGGCCTTAATATGCTTGCCGTTACGCTCAAAAATATTGATGCCTAGCTCACTTTCCAGCAAACGCACCTGCTTGCTGATCCCAGGTTGAGAGGTATAGAGGACTTCAGCCGCCTCAGTGATATTGAGGTTTTGATTGACGATTTCGACAATATAACGCAGTTGTTGGAGTTTCATGTTTGCCTTCCTGTTAGATGTATAAAAGGGATTTTATAGTACAAAAAGGCATAAGAATAGGGCAGTTTTGCAAAAAATCAGCCCAATTGGGCCGCTTGTTTATAACCGATTTTTATAAGATATAAGGAAATGTAAATCCTTGCCCTAGGTAACCTTGTTAGCTGAGGGAATAAAGCTTTGTGCTCTCGCCCAAAATTTGCTACCCTGCACCGATTTTTTCAACAGAGACTTTCCATGACTGAACAAACCTTTATTTTGGGTAAAGATGCCGCCCTTGAAGAGAGCATTGCAAAATTCCAAGCCAAACTGACCGCTTTGGGCTTTAACATTGAAGAAGCCTCCTGGCTCAGCCCTGTGCCTAATGTTTGGTCTGTCCATATTCGGGATGCCGACTGCCCGCAGTGCTTCTCCAATGGTAAGGGGGCTAGTAAAAAGGCAGCCCTTGCTTCAGCGCTAGGCGAGTATTTCGAGCGTTTGTCCACCAACTACTTCTGGGCCGATTTCTACCTGGGGAAGGACTTTGCCGAGGGTGATTTTGTCCACTACCCAAGCGAAAAATGGTTTGAAATCCAGGATGAAGAGAGCCTGCCAGAAGGGATTTTAGACCCATTCTTGCACAGCTACTTCAACCCAACCGGCGAACTCACGCCAGATCTGCTGATTGACTTGCAATCAGGCAACTACGACCGTGGTATTGTGACCCTGCCTTATACTCGCCAATCCGACCAGGCCACGGTTTACATTCCACAAAGCATTATCGCCAATCTCTTTGTGTCTAACGGGATGTCGGCCGGCAACACCAAGAACGAAGCTCGGGTGCAAGGCCTGTCTGAGGTCTTTGAGCGTTTTGTTAAAAACCGCATTATTGTAGATGCCATCAGCCTGCCTGAAATTCCGCAAAGCGTGATTGATGGCTACCCAAGCATCAAGGCCTCAATTGAAAAATTGGAGCAAGAGGGTTTCCCAATCCTCTGCTACGATGCCTCTCTAGGTGGCCAGTTCCCAGTGATTTGCGTGATCTTGCTCAACCCAAATAACGGCACTTGCTTTGCCTCTTTTGGTGCCCACCCGAATTTCCAAGTGGCTTTTGAGCGGACGGTAACTGAATTGCTCCAAGGCCGTAGCCTCAAGGACTTGGACGTATTCGCTCCACCATCCTTTAGTAATGAAGATGTGGCCGATCACGCCAATTTAGAAACCCACTTTATCGACTCAAGCGGTCTGATTTCCTGGGATCTTTTCAAATCGGAAGCCGACTACCCTTTCGTCCACTGGGATTTCTCTGGCACCACCGAGCAGGAATTTAATAACCTAATGGCTATCTTCAAGGAACTAGGCCAAGAGGTCTATATTATGGACTACGAGCACTTAGGCGTATATGCCTGCCGTATCCTGGCCCCGGGTATGTCTAACATCTACCCTGCAGACGACCTCATTTATGCCAACAACAATATGGGCATGGACTGGCGGGAAATCCTCCTTGATCTACCGCATTTCCACCACGACAAGGCAACCTATCAGGAACTCTTGGACGAATTAGACGAACAGGGCATTGATGACCTAACCCGTGTGCGTGAGTTCCTCGGTATCGTGGCTGAAAAGGGTTCTGCCCTCCAAACCCTGCGGATTGGCGAGCTGAAATCCATGTTGCATTTGGCGCTAGGTAACCTAGAAGAAGCCCTAGACTGGGCCAACTGGACAGCCAATATGAATGCCTCTGTATTCAGCCCTGAGCGGAACAACTACTACCGCTGCCTCATTCAATCGCTTGAACTCTTCTTAGATGAAGAGCGTGAACCAGAGCAATATCGCATGGTCTTTGACAAGATGTATGGAAAAGAAGATGTTGCGGCTGCCTGGAGGGTCATTAGAGGCGAAAATCCTTTTGATGGCTTGGTTGCGACCGATGAGAGTTTGGAAAATATGCAGGCCCACCAGAAGTTGTTGAATGCCTATCGCAAGTTGCATGTGGCCAAGCAGAAAGCCTAAAACAGCTTTTTAGATGGCGCCAGCCTCCAGGCTGGTGCTTTTAATATCAATGAGTTATCAGCACCAGCCTGGAGGCTGGCGCTATCGGTGTATGATTGAGAAATTAAGCCAAAGCCTCTCTCTGCACAATAAAGAGCTGCTCAATGCCCTGTTGGGCCAGCTCTAGCAGTTGTAACAATTCCATATGGGAGAAAGGCTCGCCTTCCGCAGTGCCTTGAACTTCCACCAAACGGCCGTCTTCAACCATAACCACGTTCATATCGGTTTCGGCGTTTGAGTCTTCCACATATTCCAAATCACACACGGCTTGGCCATCCACAATGCCGACAGAAATGGCTGCTACCAAGCCCTTCATTGGGTTGGTTTTTAGCACACCATCGGCTACCAGTTTATTAAGGGCATCAGCCAAGGCTACACAAGCCCCGGTGATGGAGGCGGTGCGGGTGCCGCCGTCTGCCTGGATAACATCGCAATCTACCGTAATGGTGCGTTCTCCTAGGGCTTGTAAATCGACTACGGCTCTTAGTGAACGGGCGATCAGGCGTTGAATTTCTAGGGTGCGACCGCCTTGTTTACCCTTGGCGGCCTCCCGTTGGGTGCGGCTGTGGGTGGCACGAGGAAGCATGCCATATTCTGCCGTCACCCAGCCCTGTTGCTTGCCCTTTAAGAAGCGGGGAACGGTGTCTTCCACGGTGGCGTTACATAAAACCTTGGTTTCGCCGAACTCAATCAGCACTGAACCTTCGGCATAGCGGGTGTAGTTACGGGTGATTTTGACAGGACGGGTTTGGTGGGCGGGGCGATCGTTAGGACGCATGGTTTCCTCTTTTTATGCTAAAAAATTTCGCCCATTCTAGCAAAAAACAGTACAATGTGCGGAATTTTTGTTAAAAGAGGACAACAAAATGATTTACAGTATGACAGCCTTTGCTCATTTAGAGCTAAAAAAAGACTGGGGCAATGCCGTGTGGGAGTTGCGTTCGGTCAATCAACGCTTTTTAGATACCTACTTCCGCCTGCCGGAAAACTTCCGCAACTTAGAAGCCACTCTGCGTGAAAAATTGCGTAATGCCCTAACCCGGGGCAAGGTGGAATGCAGCCTGCGGATTGAATTTAACGCCGTCCAAAATGCTGAATTGGCCCTTAATCAGGACTATGCCAAGCAGGTGCTTAATTCCCTTAAATGGCTCAAAGAAACCGCTAACGAGGGCGAAATCAACCTGGTTGATGTCCTGCGTTACCCAGGTGTGGTGGACAGCCAGACCCAGGATTTAGACCAAATCACCCAAGACTTACTTGAGGGCTTTGAGCAAATCCTAGCCGACTTTATCGCCATGCGGGGCCGTGAAGGGGCCAACCTACACCAGCTTATTCAGCAGCGTTTGGAGGCCATTTCCCATGAAGCTGCCAAGGTGCAGGTGCAGATGCCGTCCATCCTGCAATGGCAAAAGGAACGCCTACAACAACGCTTTGAAGAACTCAACCTGCAACTGGAGCCTCAACGCCTAGAGCAGGAAATGGTCTTGCTGGCTCAAAGGGTGGATGTGGCCGAGGAGCTGGATCGCCTACGCCTGCACGTTAAGGAAACCACTTCCGTGCTTAACAAGGGTGGGGCCGTGGGCCGTAAGCTGGACTTTATGATGCAGGAACTCAACCGTGAGGCCAACACCCTAGCGTCTAAGTCCATCAATGCCGATGTGACCAATTCTGCGGTCGAAATCAAGGTGCTTATCGAACAAATGCGTGAGCAAATTCAGAATTTAGAATAAGGATATCCCATGACCTGCCAATGCCAAAAACTGACTACCCAAGAGCCAAACCTCTGCCTGCCGCTGACTCAGTATCGCCTGATCGAGATCGCAGGGGCGGATGCTGAGAAATATCTCCAAGGCCAATTAACCTGCGATGTTGCCAAGTTAGAAATCGGCCAGCAAACCTTAACCAGCCACTGCGACCCCAAGGGCAAAATGAGCGCCATTTTCCGCCTTTATCGTGCGAGGGCTGAGCAATTTGTCGCCCTTATTCATGCTGATCTTCTGCCTGAAGCCTTGGTGCAGCTGAAAAAATATGCGGTCTTCTCTAAGGTGACCTTCACCGAGCTGGACACGCCTATTTTCGGCACCACAAGCGGGTCAATTTTTGCAGAATTTTGCAAAAATGCCACCGCTTGTAAGATTGAAGGCGGCCAAACCCGCTACCTTCTATGGGGCGATCTTGCCTTGCAAACTAATGGAGAAGCCGAGTTATGGGAACTCATGGATATACAAGATGGCCTCCCCGTCTTGCTCAAGCCCAACCAGTTCGAGCATATTCCCCAAGCCGTCAATCTTCAGGCCTTGGATCAGGCTATTTCCTTTAGCAAGGGCTGCTACATCGGCCAAGAAACCGTGGCTCGGGCCAAGTACCGTGGAGCTAACAAACGGGCCATGTTTACCCTAGCTGGCCACTTTGAGAACGAAATTGTTCTGCCTGAAACGGCAGCCAGCGTGGAATTGCAACTGGGCGAAAACTGGAAATCCACCGGCACCATCTTGCGGGCCATTGCCCACCAAAATACCCTTTGGGTGCAGGTTATCCTCAACAAGGATATTGAGCCAGACAGCCGCTTCCGTGTGAACGGGGTGGAGCTTGCCATTTGCCCACTCCCTTACAGCTTAACGGACTAAGCCCATGAAATATGATTGGATTCTCTTTGACGCCGATGAAACCCTCTATTCCTATAATTCCTTCATCGGCCTCAAGTCAATGCTGGCCCGCTATGGCCTGGATTTCACGCCCCAGGACTATGAGGCCTTCCAAGCGGTCAATAAGCCCCTTTGGGTGGCCTATCAAAACAAGGAAATTGAGGCGGCGGATATTCAACGTATCCGCTTTGAAAAACTTGCCCAAGAGACCGGCCAGGATGTCTTTAAGCTCAATCAAGAGCTGATGGCCGAAATGGCCACCGTCAGCTTGCCCCTGGACGGCACCATGGAGGCTCTTGACGCCCTGCATGGTAGGGTCAAAATGGGTATTATCACCAACGGCTTTACCGCCCTGCAGGAAGCCCGGCTCAATAACACCCAAACCACCAAGTATTTCGACCTGCTGGTGGTATCCGAACAGGTAGGCGTGGCCAAGCCCGATCGCAGGGTCTTTGAACACGCCTTTGAGCAGATGGGGGACTTTGAGCTAAGCAAGGTTTTGATGGTGGGTGATACCTTGGCTTCCGATATTCTAGGAGCAAACGGGGTAGGGATTGATTCCTGCTGGCTCAATGCCCATGGACAGGCCAATGATACGGAAATTGTGCCGACTTATGAGATTACGAATTTGCGGGAGTTGATTTCACTTGTGAATAAGGAATCAATGTAGATAAGCTACTGTTTACAAGTGTAAACAAAGTGATTATAATTTCTTCAATTAAAAAGGTTGGCTATGGCAAAACATCCCAATAAACATATTCAAGCTGCATTAGAGTATGCTCAAGACCATGGCTGGGAAATTGTGCCATCAGGCAAGTCAGCCCATGCTTTTTGTCGATTACGTTGCACACAAGGGCATACGGAACATCAAATGAGTATATGGAGTACACCTAAAAGCCCTGAAAACCATGCCAAGCAAATATTGCGTAAAGTAAAAGAGTGCGGAGAATAATCATGAACCTTTATCATTTTTCTATTTTGATTCGTGATGCCAACAAGGCCACTGAAGCATTAGAAGATAGGCTATTTGAAGCAGGCTGTGATGATGCCTTGATCTGTTTTAATAATCAGACGGTCTATTTGGAATTCGATCGTGAGGCAGAAACAGCCAAGGAAGCTATTGAATCAGCCATGAGTGATATTCGTGCAGCAGGTTTTAAGGATCTGATTTTACAAGAGTCAGGGGTTAGTTCCTTGGCTGAAATTGCCAGCCGTGCAGGTTTAACAAGGGCGGCTATTTCCAATTATGCAAGAGGGAAACGGGGAGAAGGCTTCCCGATGCCAGTTTATGGTGTGGCAAGCGGTTCTCCGCTTTATTCTTGGCGTGAAGTGGCTAATTGGCTCTATGAACATAAGCACTTGCCCAAAACCCAAGTTGAAATTGCTAATTTTGTGTGCTAGATAAAGTTGTGTTGGTATTTATCTGCTAATTATTTTTATAAAAGAAGAAAAAACCTATGAACGGAGCAGAACTTTTAGTCAATGTCACCCCCAGTGAAACTCGGGTGGCCTTGGTGGAAAACGGAATTTTAAAGGAAGTCCATATTGAGCGGGAGGCCAAGCGGGGCCTGGTTGGCAATATTTACAAGGGCAAGGTTACCCGGGTTTTGCCGGGGATGCAGTCGGCCTTTGTGGATATTGGCCTGGAAAAGGCTGCCTTCTTGCACGCCTCAGACATTGTCTCCCACACCGAATGTGTCGATGAAAACGAGAAGAAGCAGTTTGTCGCCAAGGACATTCGGGAGCTGGTGCGGGAAGGCCAGGACATTGTGGTGCAAGTGGTCAAAGACCCACTGGGCACCAAGGGCGCCCGGCTGACTACCGACATTACCCTCCCTTCCCGCTACCTGGTCTTTATGCCTGAAAATAGCCATGTGGGCGTGTCCCAGCGGATTGAAAGCGAGGAGGAACGCAACCGCCTCAAGGCCTTAACCGAGCCCTATTGTGATGAGCTGGGCGGCTTTATTGTTCGCACGGCGGCCGAAGAAGTGAGTGAAGAGAGCCTAGAGCAGGATGCCCTCTTCCTCAAACGCCTCTGGCGTAAGGTGATGGAGCGCCGGGCCAAATACCCCAGCAAGTCCATGCTTTATGGCGAATTAGCTCTGGCCCAACGGGTCTTGCGAGACTTTGTCGGCACCCACATCAATTCCATTAAGATCGACTCCAAGATCACCTATGAGCAGGTGACTGAATTCTTGTGTGAATTTATGCCTGAGCTAACCAACTCGGTCGATCTTTACACCGGCACCCAGCCTCTTTTTGATGCCTACGGGGTGGAAGAGGGGATTCAGAAGGCCCTGGACAAGCGGGTCAATCTCAAGTCGGGTGGCTATCTCATTATTGAGCAGACCGAGGCCATGACCACGATTGACATCAATACCGGGGCCTTTGTTGGCCACCGCAACTTGGCCCAGACCATCTTTAACACCAATATCGAAGCCACCCAGGCTATCGCCCACCAGCTCCAACTGCGAAACCTGGGTGGAATTATCATCATTGATTTTATTGATATGCTGGACGATGAGCATCGGGAGCGGGTGCTGCAATCCCTGCAAGAGGCCCTGAAAGGAGATCGGGTTAAAACCAACGTTAATGGCTTTACCCAGCTGGGTTTAGTTGAAATGACCCGTAAACGCACCCGGGAAAGCTTGGAGCGAGTGCTCTGTGCCGACTGCCCAGCCTGCCGAGGCAAAGGGACGCAAAAAACCGTGGAGACGGTCTGTTATGAGATCCTGCGTGAAATCGTCCGCCTCAACCACCTCTATAAGACCGAACGCTTTGTGGTCTATGCCTCCAAGGATGTGGGCGAATACCTGATCAACGAAGAATCCCACGCCCTCCTAGCCGAATTAGAGGTCTTTATCGGCAAGAAGGTGGAAATTAAAATTGAGCCCTATTACTGCCAAGAGCAGTTTGATGTGGTGGTGATGTAAAATTATTTAGAAATGCCCTGCTTAGTGAATAAAGCAGGGCATTTTTCATATAAATATTCATAAGGTTTGCATATTTTGAGCTTTTTTGTGAATAAGATCACAAATTAGACAAAAGGCGCTTGATATATGGTCTTTAAACCGACAAAATTCAAACTATGTAATGTTTGTAACAAAGCGTAAATAATGTTACAGAAATATTACAAAGGGCGATCTGGCTAAATTTAGCAGGTTTCTTTCCCACTTATCAGTAGGATATTTCTATGAAAAAACATTTGATTTCGGCAGCATTTGCCAGTTTGGTGATTGGCCTGTCCTCCCAAGCCTTTGCAAAAACCAAGATTGTTTTCTCCCATTATCTTAACAAGGATTATGTCAATAGTATGGTAGAGGGCTTTGAAAAGGCCAACCCTGATATTGATGTGGTGATAATGAACTGTGGATTTAGAGATTGCCATGATAAGCTCACCACCGCACTTGCAGTAGGTGAAGGGGCACCAGATGTGGTGACCATCAGCACCATTAAATTAGGCACCTTTGCCAATTCAGGTGGCTTGGCCAATCTTAAGGCTGAGCCTTATCATATGGAAAAATTGGGCTGGAAATTTGATGAGTCCATGCTAACGCTTTCAGAAGATGCCAAGGGCAATATTTACGGGGTGCCTTTTGATACCGGCCCTGTCGTTATGGTTTACCGTAAGGACTTGTTGGATGCTACGGGTATGACCATTGAAGAAGCAACCAAAGACTGGGATGCCTTTATTGCCTTTGCTGAAAAACTTAAACAAACCACAGGCGCCTATGTCCTGCCTGCGGCTACCAGCTTGATTAACCCATTGGTAGTTGGCACCAACAATGACCCAGGCAAAACTGTTTACCTCAAAGACGGCAAGCCAAACTTGGCCTCTAAGGAAATCAAGTTCTTGGTCAATATCGTCAAACAACTCTATGATAAAAAACTGGTGGCCAATTTAGACGGTGCCTCCAACGATCAGGAATTTATCAAGCTCTACCGTGAGGGCAAGCTTTTTGCCGATATTGATGGCCCTTGGATTGACGGCCGGGTTACCCTCGAATACGATCCAGAAGGGGCGAAAAAAGGCCTCTGGCGGGTATCGGGTGTGCCGAGTAACACCAACGTGAATGCAGGTGGCACGGTTTTCTCCATTCCAAACCAAAGCAAACACAAGCCAGAGGCTTGGAAGTTTGTGCAATATCTAATGGAAGATAAGAACCTCTTAGAAATTGCCAAGGTTGGCACCCTGCCAGCTCGGACAGAAATCTATTCTGATCCTTACTTCGACCAGCCAAATCCATCCTTTGGTGGCCAACATACCATGAAACTTTATACGGAATTGGTACAGAAAAATAAACCTTATTTAGCCTCTTCAGTCGATAATGTGGCCAATGAAATTCTAAATAGCGCCATTAAGAAAATCTTGGCTGAAAATGCCGATATGGATAAAACCTTAGAAGATGCCAATAAATTATTGCAACGCAGAATGCGTTCCATTAAATAAGCCCCTGCCCATACACAAAGGCTTGTGTATGGGCTTCCTTTTCTGTTGAGTTGAGTGAGTATGAAGAAATTAAGCCGAATTTTATATGATCATCGGGTGGCTTATATTTTATTGTTACCCTTCTTAATTTTATATTTAACCTTTAATGTCTTTCCTATTTTCTTCTCAGGGCTTTTATCTTTTTATACCTGGAACCCTGTTATGGGCTTGGAGTCCATGGAATTTATTGGTTGGGAGAATTATTATTTTGCCTTAACCGATGAAATCTTTTGGCTATCCCTTTGGAATACCGTCAAGATTTCTTTTATTTCAGGCCTATCACAACATATCTTAGCTATTTCGCTGGCCTATTTCTTGCTCCATATTATTCGCCGTGGGGCGGAGTTTTTTAAGGCGGCCATTTTCCTGCCCTATATTACCTCAAGTGTCGCAGTCAGTTTGGTGGTCTTTAATATTTTTGCCCCATCAGGTGTGGTGAATGCTTTTTTAAGCCAGCTTGCCAACTGGCTCTATTTAGAGGATTTATTAGCTCGCCTGCCTCTGGATTTCTTCGATACAGAATGGATTCGCTTAACCATTGCCAATCAGGTTACCTGGAAATATACCGGCATTAATACCGTGATTTACATGACAGGTATTGCCTCGGTTTCCAAAGAACTTTATGAAGCCATTGATATTGATGGTGCCAATAAATGGCAAAAATTCCGCTATATTACCCTGCCGCTCTTAGCGCCTTATATTTTCTTCGCTACGCTTATGACCATTATCGGCAATATGCAAATGTTTGAAGAACCGATGATGCTAACCCACGGCACAGGCGGAATTTCTAATTCGGGTATGACAGTTTCGCTTTATTTATATAAGATGGGTTGGGACTGGAATGATATGGGCACAGCTTCTGCCATTGCCTGGATTCTCTTTATTATTACCTCCCTCTTTAGTGCCTTATTTTTCTGGTTATTTGGCAAACGTGGATTTAAAAAGGACGGTATATGATTAGAACGCATTTTCGTATAGATATTGTCCAAGTTATTATCTATATTTTTGTGTCAATCTTGGCCTTTATTTCTATCTTCCCTTTTTTCTGGTCGGCTCTTCTCTCCACGCAGGATAATTCCTCTATTTTGGGGATGTCTTTTGCGGTGGGCGATCAGTTTTTCCAAAATTATCAGGACTTGGCCAAGGATATTCCCTTTAACCGAGCCATGCTCAACACCTTTATTATCACCCTGCTTTCCACCATTAACTCAGTGGTCTTATCCGCAGCGGCAGGTTATGCCTTTGCGGTCTATAATTTTAAGGGCAAGAATATCCTCTTTACCCTGCTTTTACTGACCATGATGGTGCCTTCCGTGGTTAATTTGGTGCCTTATTTCTTTATTATTAAGCATTTGTCTCTCATCAACACCCTCACGGCCATTTGGTTGCCGGCAGGGGTTAATATTTTTGGGATTTTCCTGGTGCGCCAATATGTGTCTTCCTCCATTCCTAAAGAGATCTTTGACAGTGCCAGAGTGGACGGCCTCAATGAATTGCAAATCTTTTGGCGTATGGGCCTGCCCATGATGCGTTCTTGCCTCTTAACCATTGCCATTATGGTGATTGTGGCGGCTTGGAATAACTTTATGCTGCCTCTTATTGCCCTGCAAACGCCAGACACGCAGATCTTAACCCTGGTGCTACGCTCCCTAAATGGTGCACATGCAACACCATGGAACCTAGTGATGACAGGCAGTTTCCTGGCCATGTTGCCGCTCTTGATTATTTTCATGCTTTTCTCCAAAAAAATGATGGAAAGTTTAACTGAAGGTGCTGTAAAAGGATAAGACCATGCAAGAACTCACATTTTTATTTCCAAACCAAACACAAGCCGCCAAAACCCTTTATATCGGCTTGGGTGACCAAGAAAAATTGACCCTAGATAGTCAAAGTGAACAATATGATGCTCAGTGCATCAAAACTGCCTTTAGCATTGCCGATCTTCAAGACTTAGGCACCTTGGCGGCTAGCCAATTTAGCCGTGCCCAAGCCCTCAACTTTGTTTTTGACCTCAAAGTCTTTGAACAAATTAGCCCTGTTGAAGTGGCCCAGTGGCTGGCCTTTGGCCTGCATGTAGCTTCTTACAAATATCAGCACAAGACCAAGGCGGCCATTGACCTGCCAGCCTGTGCTTTTAGCCTGTCTTCAGATGATCAACACCTGCAACAAGCGGTTAAAAATGGCCAAATTCTTGCAAATGCCCAGCTCATTTCCCGTGAGCTAATGAACCTGCCGGCCAATGTGCTTTACCCTGTGGCCTTTGTGGGTGCCGTTAAGGCCCTGGGTTTACCTGGCATTGAATGTGAGGTCTTGAGTGAAAAAGCCCTCGAAGAGCAAAAATTCGGCGGCCTCTTATCCATTTCCCAGGGCAGTGCCAAGGAAGCTCAAGTGCTCATCTTGCGTTACCGCCCAGCTGTTGCCCAGGCCAGCAAGCATCTGGCCTTGGTTGGTAAGGGCGTAACCTTTGACACGGGCGGCATTAGCATTAAACCTGCCCGTTTTATGAGCACCATGAAGTTTGATATGGGCGGAGCAGCCGCTGTGATTGGGGCCATGTATGCGATTTCAGCCTTGGCTTTGCCCCTTAATGTCACAGGCTTGTGTGGCCTGGTGGAAAATATGCCATCTAGCACGGCCATTAAGCCAGGCGATGTGGTTATGATGCGTAGCGGCACCAGCGTAGAATTTATTTCCACCGATGCAGAAGGCCGTATGGTCTTGGCGGATGTCTTAGATTACGCTCAAGAAACCTTGGCGCCTGACTACCTGATTGATATTGCCACCCTAACAGGCGGAGCCGGCATCGCTTTGGGCAAGGGTTATTCGGCCTTAATGGGCAATCATGATGATTTTATCAGCCAGATTAAGGCCGCAGGCAAGACCTGTGGCGAGCCAGTTTGGCATATGCCAACTGGAGATTGGTTTAAACGCCCGCTTGAATGCCATTTTGCTGATCTTCGCCACGGTGGCGAAGATCCACACGGCAGCCCTTGTGTAGCGGCCACCTTCCTAGAGTATTTTGTCAAGCCCAACCAGCCCTGGGCCCATTTAGATATTGCCGCCATGTCCTATGAAATGGGGCATCGTAAGATCTACGGTGAAACAGCCTCAGGCTATGGTGCCTTGCTCTTGACCCATGTTTGCCAACACTTGAGCCAGCAAGAAGGCGGGGAGGAATAAGATGGCCTATGTAGAAGTCAAAGCCCTGGCCAAAACCTATAAAAACGGGTATCAGGCCATTAAAAATGCCAGCCTTGAGATTGAACAGGGCGAATTTATTATCCTCTTGGGGCCATCAGGCTGTGGTAAATCAACCCTTTTGCGGATGATCGCCGGCCTTGAAAGCATCAGTGCAGGCGATCTGATTATTGACGGCCAGCGTATGAATGATGAGCTGCCCAAGGATCGGGATATTGCCATGGTCTTCCAAAGTTATGCCCTTTACCCCCACATGACCGTTTACGACAACATGGCCCTGGCCCTTAAAATCCGTAAAGTGCCCAAGGAAGAGATTGATAAGCTCATTAAAAACATTGCAGAAATGCTCAATCTCACCCCCTTCTTGCAGGTCAAGCCTGGCCAGCTTTCAGGTGGCCAACGCCAGCGGGTTGCCCTGGGCCGAGCCATTGTCCGCCGGCCTAAGGTCTTTTTATTTGATGAACCCCTTTCCAACCTAGATGCCAAGTTGCGCAGCAAAATGCGTCAGGAAATCTGTGCCCTGCACAAGGAAATTGGGGCAACCATTATTTATGTAACCCACGATCAGGTTGAAGCCATGACCATGGGGGATAAGGTGGTGGTGCTAGACCAAGGCGTTATCCAGCAAATCGGCAGCCCTAAAGATCTCTATGAGCAGCCAGACAACAAGTTTGTGGCAGGCTTTATTGGCTCGCCTATGATCAACTTTATTGAGGTCTTAGTTGAGGTGGAAGCAGAGCAAATTGTGTTGAGTGCAGAAAACAGTTACCGCCAAAGCCTGCCTCGGGCCGATTTTGAATACCTGGTGGCTTATGATGGGCAAAAGGTCTGTTTGGGGATTCGGCCTGAAGATCTGGAAGTTAGCCAGAGCGATCAGGGTTTTGTCGGCCAGTTTGATTACAGTGAATACCTGGGATCTGAATCCAACTTCTCTATGACCTTAAAAAACGGCGACAGCATTATGTTCAGAACCCCAAGCAATGGTGCGGATGTACAAGGCCACCGCCTGCTGCCAAAGCCTGAACGCCTGCATTTCTTTGACCTGGCCACGGAAAAACGCATTACAAGGAGTTAAGATGATCTTAATTGCAAATTCAGAGGCCTACCCAGGCTTTGCCGAAAGTGTCAAACGCCTAGAGTCCCAAGAAGATGGCCTAAGAGCCATGATTGAAGGCATTAAGCTGGTTGAATTAGACCCTCGGGTGAGAACAGTCGGCCATGGCGGCTGGCCCAATGTGCTGGGGGAAGTAGAACTGGATGCCTCGGTGATGGACGGCAATAATTTAAGAACAGGGGCGGTTGGTTCTGTCAGGGGCTTCCTGCATCCTGTAGAAATTGCCTATCGGGTCATGACCGATCTTAATCATGAAATCCTTGTCGGCCCTGGTGCTGAACGCTTTGGGGATGAAATTGGTGCCCTTAGGGGGGAAAACCTGATTGAGGATTCCAAACGGGTTTGGTGGGAGAAACTGGAACAATCCATGACCGCAGAAGAAAGAGCCGCTTTTCCTAACATTCCGTTGGCTAAATTATCCAACAATGCCACCGACCCTGAACGAGTGCGAGATACCACTGTTTTTCTGTCTAGCGATTTTCAGCAAAAAATTAGCGTAGCCACCTCCACCTCTGGCTGGGCCTGGAAATACCCTGGCCGATTGGGCGACAGCCCTATTGTCGGTGCAGGGCTTTATGCCGACAGCCGCTATGGCGCTTGCGCCTGTACCCACACGGGCGAGATGTCCATTCGCTGTTCAACCGCCCATTCGGTGGTCTTCTACATGAAGATGGGCCTGAGCCTAGATGAGGCCGTTTATCGGGCCATTGATGATCTGACCTACCTCAAAGATGGTTATACCGAGGGCGTGACCATCCATGCTATCGACAACCAAAACCAGCACAAGGTGGTTAGCCTCAACTGCCCAGGCCCCATTACCTACTGGTTTTGGCAGAGCGGTATGGCCCAGCCCGAAGAAAGAGAAGCTGAAATTATCACCATCTAATTTGTAAAAAAAGGGGCAATTTGCCCCGCTTGTTTGATTGACTGCGAGGAGCCTATGTTATTTTCGCCACGCCAAGTTCACCTAGATTTCCACACCAGCCCCTTGATTCCTGAGGTGGGCGCCCAATTTGACCCAGAGGCCTTTGCCCAGCAGCTCAAGCAAAGCGAAGTCACGTCCATCACCTGCTTTGCCCGTTGCCACCATGGCATGCTTTATTACCCCTCCAAAATCCACGCCCCAGCCGTTCACCCCCAGCTAGCCAATCAGGATCTCTTGGGCGAGCAGCTCAAGGCCTGTAAGTTCCACCAAATCAAGGCCCCTGTTTATATGCCCATTCAATGGGATCAGTATGTGGCCGAGCATTATCCGCAATGGTGTATGCGTAACAAGGAGGGGGGCGAGATTGTTGCCTCTTGGTCTAAAGCAGGTTATTTTGAAGACGGCTTTTATACCTTCTTATGCGTCAATTCGCCCTATCGTCAGTATGTATTTGAGGAAGTGGAAGAGCTGCAAAATCTCTATGAAATTGATGGCTTTTTCTTCGATATTGTCTATCCCAAGGCCTGTTACTGCCGCCATTGTCTAGACAAAATGCAGGCTCAGGGCGTGGATATTTATGATGAAAAGCAGGTTCTGCAATTTTCTGTTGATAGCCTAGCCACCTTTAAGTTGGAGCTCAGCCACCGTGTTTGGGAGAAAAAGGCCAATGCCACCACCTACTATAACACCTCCCACATTCACCCAGGCTACCGCAAATTCCTGCCGGCGCTATCCCATATTGAGGTGGAATCCCTGCCATCAGGTGGCTGGGGCTACGATCACTTCCCGGTTGTTGGCCGCTATGCCCGCACCCTGGGCAAGCCTGTGGTGGGGATGACGGGGAAATTCCACACCTATTGGGGGGATTTTCATTCCCTCAAAAATCAAGAAGCCCTAGAGTATGAATGCTTCCTAACCAATGCTATGGGGGCTTATGTGTCGGTGGGCGATCAAATGCACCCCGATGGCCGCTTATCTCAAGCGGGTTATGATTTAATCGGCAAGGTTTTTCGCCAGCTTAAGCCTCTGGCTCCTTACAGCCACGAAAGTCAAAGTGTCAGTGAAATGGCTATTCTTAACCCAGAAGAATACCAGCCAGATGCCGATCTTAATGTCACCCGCTGCCTACTGGGCGCCACCCGCCTCTTGCAAGAATGTGCCTTCCAGTTTGATATTATCGACAGCCACAGCGATTTCAGCGCCTACAAGCTCTTGGTTTTGGTTGATGATTATTACCTGACAGACCAGGTTATCGCTAAACTCCAAGCCTTCTTGGCCACAGGTGGCAAGCTCTTGGTGGCGGGTAAAAGTGCCTTTAATGCCGAATTAACCCAAACCCTTGTGCCAAATTTACCGCTTGAGCCACAAGGCCAAGTTCCCTTTAGCCCAGACTATATTCTCACCACAGAGGATTACCCGAGAACCGCTCAAACTCAACTGCCAGCGGAAGAATTGGTTATGTATCAGGGCAGTGTAGGCATTCAGGTGACAGATCCAAAAGCCAAGGTTTGGGCAAAGGTGGTAGCCCCTTATTTTAACCGCCAGGGCCGCCAGTTCTGCTCCCACCAGCACACGCCATCAAGCCATAAACTTTCACACCCAGCCATCGTACAGGCCGGCAATATTATCTACTTTGCCCACCCTGTCTTTAACATTTACGCCACCAAGGCCCCCGCTGGGTGCGTCAATTGGTCTTTGACAGCTGTACCGCTCTGCTGGGCAGCCAACTGGTTAGCCACAATGGCCCAAGTTCCCTCATCGCCCTGCTAAACCACCAGCCAGAGGCCAGACGCTATGTTCTCCACCTTCTGCACTACCTTCCTGAAAGTAAGTGTAAGGACTTGCTGATTATCGACAGTAAAATCCCCCTGCATGGCCTCAAACTTAAGGTGAGGCTAACAGACATCAAAGAAGTGTTTGCGGTGCGGGAAAACACAGAGATTGCAGATCTGCATATCGAAGCCAACCAGGTTAGCCTTGAGCTTAGTCAGCTAAATGGCTACCAGTTGGTCTGTTTGGCTTATTAAAAAAGGGGCCTTATGCCCCTAAGTTTTATTGGCCCAAGGCTTTTAAAATCGCCCTAACCTTTTCGCCATCAGTCACTTCAATCAGGCTATCCTGCTCAGCATTGCCTGCTCCCATGGTGGCTGAGCTGGCACTTTCCATCAGGCTTTTGCGTTGCCCCTTGGCGGAAAAATGCACTTGAGGCACGCCTGTCTGTTTCACTATTTGGGCCACATTGCCAGCATGAATGCCACAGCCTGCCATGATGTCGATTCGGCCTCGAGCCTTTTCTACTAGAGTTTTGAGCAGGTCAGTACCTTGGTCAGCCGTGCTGGCCTGGCCAGAGGTCAAAATACGGTGGCAGCCTAGGTCGATAAGCTGTTCAAGGGCTACAAGCGGATCAGCACAAAGATCAAAGGCACGATGGAAGGTGATTTCCATGCCTGGGGCTGCTGCAATCAGCCTTTGTGTGGTGGGCAAATCAATTTCGGCTTGGGGGGTTAAAGCCCCAATCACAATATGCTTGATTCCAACCGAGCGGGCAAAGTCAATATCGGCCAGCATAAGATCAACCTCTTCTGGGCTAAAGAGAAAATCCCCTGCACGAGGGCGGATCATCATGGCCAGCGGAATGTGAGAAAGTGCCAAGGCCTGCTTAACCAAGCCATAAGAGGGCGTAATCCCGCCCACAGACAGGGCTGCACAGAGTTCAATGCGATCAACAGGGAATTGATTAACCGTTAAAACCGATTCAAGATTATCAACACAGATTTCAATATGGGGCATGGTGGTCTCCTTGGGGGCAAACAAGCGGGCTGAAAAAGGCTAAAATTTGCAAGCCACTATAGCAAATTCCCCGAGCCTACCCAAGTCAAAAAAACGACAAAATATTTGTCATCGCAAGCATTAAGTTCTATCATTCTTCTATTGTAAAAAATCAGCTATTTTGACCCGCTTGTATGACCCAGCCTCAACTTGAAACCCATCCCTTTCCTGCCATCTTGCCTGCCCATGCCAGGGTGATGATGATGGGAACCTTTCCGCCCACGCCTGAAAAACGTTGTATGGAATTTCACTATCCCAACTTCCAAAATGATATGTGGCGGATTTTCGGGGCGGTCTTTTTTGATGATGTGGATTATTTTCGAGTGGGCCAGGAAAAGTGTTTTGATCCGGCCAAAATTGAGGCCTTTTTGCGGGAGCGGGGAATAGCTCTTTGTTCTTCGGCTCAAACCGCCATTCGGGAGAAGGGCAACGCTTCGGACAAGTTTTTGAAGATTGTGGAGCCTGTCGATTTAGCCGCCGTACTGGCACAGGTGCCAGACTGCCAGTGGCTCTTTACCACGGGTGGGCTGGCCACTGAAACCCTCTTGAGCCTCTTGCCTCACAAGGTGGCGGCGCCCAAAACCAATGCCTTTATTGCTTATCCTTACCTGGCTGAACGCCCGCTCTATCTCTATCGCCTGCCCTCAACCTCTCGGGCTTATCCGCTGAGTTTAGCTAAGAAAATTGAGGCCTATCGTCACTTTTTCCAAGAGGCGGGGCTGTTATGATCTACGATTTACACAGCCATAGCACGGCGTCAGATGGTACGCTCAGCCCAACGCAATTAGTGGAACGGGCGGTGGAGCAGGGCATTGATATGCTGGCTTTGACCGATCACGATACCATCGCAGGCGTCAAAGAAGCCAAAGCAGCTGCCCAAAACCAGGCCCTGCAACTGATTGCTGGGGTGGAAATTTCCATTTTATGGAACAACAAGAGCATTCATTTGGCGGCTCTGAATGTGGACGAAGACAACCCAACCTTGGTCAATTTGCTTGCCCGCCAGGCTCAACTTCGGGAGGCACGAGCGGTTGAAATTGGCGAAAAACTTGCAAAAGTGGGCATCCCTCAGGCCTATGAGGGGGCTAAGGCTTTGGCTAATGGCGAGGTAACACGAGCCCATTATGGACGGTTTTTGGTCAATCAAGGCATTGTTAAACATGATGAACAGGCCTTCAAACGTTATTTAGGCCTGGGCAAACCGGCCTACGTTAAGCCTGTGTGGTGCAGTATGGAAGAGGCCATTGCTGCCGTGCACGCCGCAGGCGGGGTTATCAGCCTGGCTCACCCCTTACGCTATAAGATGACCGCCCGTTGGATCCGCCGCTTCTTAGAAGATTTCGCCCAAGCAGGCGGCGATGGCTTGGAAGTGGCAGGCTGTGGCCAAAGCCCCGACCAGCGCCAGCTTCTGGCCCGCTGGGCAGATGAATTTGGCCTCTATGCCTCGGCAGGATCGGATTTCCACTACCCAACAGGTTGGATTGAACTGGGAAAAGATTTAGCCTTGCCCCAGGGCTGTCGGCCGATCTGGGAGGCGTTTGGTTAAGTTTCTATTCAAACCTATTTAGAAGGGTAATTTATGCAATTAAGTGATAATTCAAAAAGTCTTAATAACGATGAAATATTAGCCATAATAAGATTAATATTTTTCATAAAATTTGAAGCAGATGATCCTGAGCTGTTGATTTATGCTGGAAGTCCAACAATCAATTCAGCCTTAGAAAAGATGCTACTTTCCCATCCTTTTTATAAAGATAGAATGGAGCATTTTGGTCAGCTTAATCAAGAGAGTTTAGATTTTGTGAAATCCAAAATATTAAAGGATAGTAGGCTGAATGAAAATATGCTAAAAGAATTAGTGAATAATTGTATCTTTCCCTATAAATAATTGTTTTATTTCTAAAGCCGATAAACCTCTTTTATTTGAAGAAAACTATTACCTAGCACGAGCCGTGCTAGGTTACTTATTTCAGCCAGGCTGTGGCTGCCAGGTTCAAGCAGCGGAGCTGCTTAATGAAATAACCCCATACGGCTCGTATGGGGTTTTGTTTTTATAGTATCTACAGGCGTTTTTGTTGTTCCACAAAAGCCTTATGCAGATTCTCCACAGGTGGCGGGACTTGCAGATAGAAGCCTTGGCTTTCAATCTTATCTAAGACTTCTTGGTTGCTGGCCTGTTGCAGCTGTTTTTGACCCTTGAGGTTAAAAAGCATAACAAATTGCGGCTTGCCGAAGACCTGGCGGAGTTCGTCAGGCACGGGGTCGAAGTGATCACGTTTGGCAACATAGAGGTACATCCCCTCTTTTTTCGGGCTTTTATAGATGGCGCAGAGCATGGTTTAGTCCTTTCTTTTCTTAATATTCATCATCATAGGCCGGGCCTGTGTAGTTGTCGAAGCGGGAATATTGGCCTTGGAAGGTCAGGCGTACCCGTCCAATCGGGCCGTTACGCTGCTTGCCGATAATGATCTCGGCAATGCCCTTGGTTTCGGGGTTGTCGTGATAGACCTCATCACGGTAGATAAACATAATCAGGTCGGCATCTTGTTCGATGGAGCCAGATTCCCGCAAGTCGGAATTGACAGGGCGTTTGTCGGCCCGTTGCTCTAGGCTTCGGTTGAGCTGGGACAGGGCCACCACAGGCACTTGTAGCTCCTTGGCTAGGGCCTTGAGGGAGCGGGAGATTTCGGCAATTTCCAGGGTACGGTTGTCGGCAAAGCCAGGCGCCCGCATCAGTTGCAGGTAGTCCACCATAATCAGGCTTAAGCCACCGTTTTCCTTGTAAACCCGTCGGGCCCGAGAGCGGAGTTCGGTTGGGGTCAGGCCGGAGCTGTCGTCAATGTAGATATTCTTGCGTTCATTGAGAATGGCCATGGTGGTAGAAATCTTGGCCCAGTCTTCATCATCGTGGATTTGGCCAGTACGGATCTTGGTTTGATCAACCCGAGAAAGAGAGGCCAGCATCCGCATCATAATCTGGTCGGCCGGCATCTCTAGGCTGAAAATCAGCACAGGCTTGGCCGGCTTTTTGCTGACCAGGTTGCCCTCTTCATCATATTCTTCAATATTTTCCAGCGAGGCATTTTCGCACAGGTTCATGGCGAAGGTGGTTTTCCCCATAGAAGGGCGGGCGGCCACGATAATCAGGTCGGAGGCTTGGAGGCCAGCGGTTTTTTTGTTCAGATCCAAAAAGCCTGTCGATACGCCCGTGATGCCGCCGTTGTTGCGGTTCTTGGCCAGGGTTTCAATTCGGCTTAGGGTTTGGAAGAGGATGTCCTCCACTTTTTGAGGGCCTTGGTCGCTGGAGGTGCGTTTTTCGGCAATGTGGAAGACCGAGCGTTCAGCCTCGTCCAAGACATCCTTAACGGACATCCCTTTAGGGTTGTAACTTAGCCCCGCAATATCGTTGGCGGCGGCAATCAGTTCACGGCGAATGGCCCGCTCGCTAACAATATCGGCATAGGCCAAAATGTTGGCCGCACTTGGGGTGTTTTTGGAGAGTTCGGCCAAATAGGCAAAGCCACCCACATCCTGCAAGATGCCACGGTTTTTCAGGCGTTGATCCAGAGTGATGATGTCAATGGGCTGGCTGTCACGGCTGAGGCTGGTCATTTCCTCAAAAATCAGGCGATGGGCGTAGTTGTAGAAATCGCTGGCCTGAACCCGCTCGGCCACGTTGTCCCACTGCTCATTGTTGAGCATAATGCCGCCTAAGACGGCCTGTTCTGCCTCAAGAGAGTGGGGGGCGACAGTGATTTGTTCGACTTGCTTGTCTTTGGGCTGTTTATCTTTGATTTGATTGTTTGGCATAGGACGACCTTGGGAAAGCAAGCGGTTGTCCTTTGCAGATTTTTTGCAAATTCCAACCGCTTGTGGAGGGTTAGTTGATATTAAAGGCCTCGGTATAAGGGATCATACCGCGTTTTAACATTCTCGGTACGCCCGAACCATAGGAGCCGCCGAAGCGTAGTTCAAAGTTGATGCCAAAACGATTGTCATAGTAGAAATCGTTTTTGCCATCAGGCTTGCCCTCTGGGGTCGAGGTCAGGCGGCGGGCAGTGTAGAGGGTGGCCGACCAGCAGCAGGTATTATAGGTTACACCCAACTGGCTTTCCACCGGCTTTTTCAGGGCCAGGTCGTGGTAGTGGCTGACCATAACTGAAACCTTGTCGGTCACTTCCCAGCCCAGCACGCCACCCAGTTGCTTGATATCCTGGTTATAGCGGTTGCCGCCGGCTTGGAGGTTTTGGTCGATATATTCCTCGCTGGCAAAGCGGTAGCTCAACTGAATTAGCTTGTCCTTGCTTGGCTTGTATTGCAGGGTGCTGTTGGCAATTGAGGTTTGATTGAGACGGGTGTCATACTGGTAGCTGCCCCGCCAGTTCCATTTAGGGTGGAATTTCCAGTTGGACTCCAAGGCCCAGGAGGAGGAACGCTTGGCGTTGGCATTGGTAGTCGTGTCATCAATCCGAGACTGGGTTAAGAAGTAGATCTGGCCGGCACTGAGGTTGAAGCGTTCTTCGCCCGTGGTATCATCAAAGAAGCGGGTGGTGCCGCCCAGGGTGATGCGGTTGGCCGATTCAATACGGTCGAGGCCGCTGAAGGCTCGGTCACTAAAGAGGGAGAAGAAGTCCTGCTGGCGTAGGGCAGAGTCGTAGCCCAGGCCTAGGTTGGTCTGGCGGCTGGAGCCGATGTCGGCCTGATTGCGGTAAGGCCGATAAACATACTGCACACGGGGTTCAATGATCTGGTTGTAGCCACTCACGAACTGTCTGTCATTGGTCAGGGTGGTTTTGAAGTCCAATTTGACTTGTGGAATCACACGGCTAACGCTGGATTTGACCTGCTCGGCATTGGTGCCTGAGCCTGATTCTTGGCGGTAGTGGGTGGCGTAGAGCTTGGTTTCCAGGTTCAAGCTGCCGTAGCGGTTGGCCAGCGGAAAGTTGAGGCTGGGTTCAGCGTGGAAACGCCAGGCCTTGGGCATGAGCGAGCTGTCATTCTCAAAGCGGGCCACTTGGGAATAAAAACGGAAGTTGCCATTACCAATCAGATCGTTTTTGTAGTAGTTAAAATCAATCTGCGGAAGCACCCGATAAGGCCCGATGGACACATTGTCAAAGACCTGGAACTTCTTGCCCGAAATGGCGATATTGTAGTTAGGCTGGTAGTAGCCTAGCTTGAAACTTTGGGTGGCATAGCCGTCAGTGCTGGAACCGTAGCTGGAGTCAAAGTCGGAGAAGTAGCGGCGATCACTTACCCGAGTGTAGTCCACATTCAAACGCCAGTCGCTCAAGAAGCTGACATTGTGGCGCCAGTGGAGGAGGTAGCGGGCTTGGTCACGGTTGGTCCAATCCCGCATACGGTCTTTTTTCATATATTCGGCGGCCATCAAACCCTGGCCAATGCCGGTTAAATAGCGAAACTCGGGGCTAATCTGCCAGCCACGACGAGTGTAGTAGGTTGGGGTGAAGGTGGCGTCCATATTGGGGGCAATGTTCCAGTAGAAGGGCTGGGAATAGTAGAAGCCATTTTTGCTGGAACGTCCAATTTCAGATGGCAGCAATAAGCCCGTGCGGCGGCGATCGCCAATCGGGTATTGGAGGTAAGGGGTATAAAGCACCGGCACGCCCAGCACACGGAATTTGGCGTGCCAGAGTTCGGCATATTCTTCCTTAACGTGCTGCACCATTTCCTTGGCCTCAAGCGACCAGGCATTATCGCCCGGCAGGCAGGCGGTGTAAGTGGCGTTTTTCAAAACCCGGGTATCGCCCGCTAAGGCCACATCACCCGCAGTGCCTCGCCCTTGGCGGCCGACAAATTGATACTCGGCATTGCCTAAATTGGCCTCATTAGTCAGCAGGTTCATGGAGGCATCTTGGCCGGTTACATTGATAAGGTTATCCCGATAGTCAAACTTGCCCTGCAAAAAGGCCTGGCGGTGGGCATCGCCCTCTTGTTCCACCCGCACTTGGTCAGCAATAACCGAGCGGTTGCCTTGTTTCACGCTGACATTGCCTGTGTAAGTGGCATCACGGGGCTGGTTGATAAGGGCAGAATCGGCCTCAATATAAACAGGCATTTGGGTTTGATCGTCCTGCACGAGCTCGCCAGTAAAGTGAGGCACGCCCAGTAAACATTGAGCCTTAAGATCAGCGGCAGCATATTGGCTGTAGCAGGCAGTCGCAACCGCAACTGCCAATAAACTATAAGAATTTTTCATAAGCACCTCTAAATAATGCGAGAGAACTGTTGGCGGCGGGCCTGTTGTCTGGAATAAATATCAAAGCAGAGGCAGATATTGCGAATCAGCAATCTTCCCCGTGGGGAAACCTGAATGCCCGTCTCGCCAATCTCCAACAAACCATCCTTAGCAAGCGGTTCCAAAAGGGCCAAATCTTCCACAAAATAGTCTTTGAAGCTGATGCCGTATTGGGCCTCAAGCGGGGCATAATCCAGCTTAAAGTTGCAAATGAGCGCCTTGATCACATCCCGGCGTAGGCAGTCGTCACGGGTCATGGTCAGCCCTTTGTGCAGGGCAATGCCCCGCATTTCGACTTCGGCATAATACTGTTTTAACTCTTTATGATTTTGGGCATAACTGTCGCCTAAAAGACTGATGGCGGATACCCCCATTCCTAAGAGATCGGCATCTTCTTGGGTGGTGTAGCCCTGGAAGTTACGGTGCAAAATGCCTTGTGCTTGGGCAATGGCCAGCTCATCATCTGGTTTGGCAAAGTGATCCATGCCGATAAACTTATAGCCATTTTGGCCTAAAAATTCGATGGTTTGTTGCAGGATGGTCAGCTTGGTTTCAGGGGCCGGCAGCATTTCATCCTTAATCTTGATTTGGGCAGCGAAGCGGCTTGGCAGGTGGGCATAGTTAAACACGCTCATGCGGTCTGGGTTGAGTTCTACCACCTTTTCCAATGTAAACATAAAACTCTCAACCGTCTGTTTTGGTAAACCGTAGATCAAATCGATATTGGTGGAGGTAAAGCCCAGTTCCCGTGCTCGTTTCATGAGGGCAAAGATAAAGTCCTCGTCTTGTTCACGATTAACTAATTGTTGCACTTCCTTGTTGAAGTCCTGAATGCCCATGCTGATACGGTTGAAGCCGATTTCCCGCAGGTGATCTAGCATATCCAGCTCAATTTCACGTGGATCCATTTCGATACTGATTTCAGCATCATCCGCCACATTGAAGTGCTTACGCAGCATGGCCATGAGACGCAGGGACTGATCCTCATCCAAGTAGGTCGGCGTGCCACCACCCCAGTGGATCTGGGTCACGGTGCGGTTTTTAAAGAGTTGGGAACGGTACTTGATCTCTTTTTCTAGGTAGTCCAAATAGATGTCCACCTTGTGCTGGTGGCGGGTGATTATTTTGTTACAGGCACAGAAATAGCAGAGCTTGTGGCAGAAGGGGATATGCACATAGAGCGAGAGCGGCTTGTTAGGGTAGCGGGCCGCCGCTGCACGGAAATCGTCATCGTTATAGCTGTCGTTAAACTCCAGGGCCGTTGGGTAGGAGGTATAACGGGGGCCAGACTGGTTATATTTTTGAATAAGGTTTAAGTCCCAAATAATTTCAGACATTAGATATCCTTCTTAAACTGTTCAATATCGTTTAATAATTGCGGTAATTCTTTTTTGATGGCTTCTTGGTGCTCAGCTTCTGCGGCTTCACGTTCTAAATCCAGCTTCATCCGCTGGTTGCGGGCCAGGTTCTTGCGTTCGTCCAAAATTGGGTGATCGGCCACCACTTCATAAAGGGCGAACATAGCAGGGTAGGTGGCCAGCTTGAGCCCTAAAACATCAAGCAGGGCCTTGAGCCGCAAGACACCTTCAGAAAAATCACACTGCTCACTTTGCATGGCACGGGCGATGACCTCAATGCTATCGATAATCTTCAAAAAGCGGGCCTTTTGGGCCTGTTCAATGGCGGCTTGGTTAAGCCTTTTCTGCTTGGCTAACTTCAAGAGGAGGTAAACCACATAGCCTGCCAGAGAAAGAATAATCAGCAGGGCTAGGATAATAAGGAAGAATTTCATGTTGTTTCTCTAGCTGGATAGCGCCAGCGTCCTCGCTGGTGCTGATAATGCTTTATATATAAGGCACAAGCGTGGACGCTTGCGCCATCTCTAGATAATTGCTGTCGGACTATCTAAACTGATTAATATCCACCGTCTCAAACTGTTTCAAGAGGGCATCTTCGCTCTCTTCTTCGTCCTCAATACCCAGCAAGTCCATAAGCTCATCAATACGGTCTAGGCTCTCATCTAAGAACTTCTGATCCTCGGCAGAGAGTTTTTTGCCGTTTTCCATATCATCCAAGAGCTGGTGTAAGCATTCATTGTTCTCTAATTGGGCTAATTCCTGCTCCAAATCGGCTTGCGTAGGGGCTTTGGGCTCCACAGGCACAGGCTGGATAAACTTGCCCTTTTCAGGCTGATTGATAAATTCCACCACCAGCGGCACTTTTTTGCGGCTGCCAATGCGAGGGTCTTTCACCTCTTTGGCCTGTGTTTTTTTCTGCTCAACCGCATCTAAATGGCGGGTGCCAGAGGGTAAGCCCTTGTGTTTACGTTTCTTCTTGGCTTCACGGGCTTGTTGGTCTAATTCATAGCGGGTTGGCTTGCGGTTTTTGCCATAGCTGACTTTTTGTCCAGGCTTAGGGCTGTCGCTCTTGCGGGCGGGCATAATGTCGGTAATCCGACGGCTTTTCTTTTGACGGCTCATAATAGGTCTAATTTATCCAAAAATCTTAAAGGCGGATTGTACCATACTCAAGCCAGTGGCGGTAGAGAATAAAAGCGGGTGGAAAAGGGCGGAAAGTTGCAAATGGCCCTGCTTTAACTACAGGTAAACATAAGGTAAAAATCCCGCCCTGAAACTCCCTATTCAGTCTTTTACGATCGGGATTGCAAAAAAGTAAGGTGCAAATTTTTAGAGAATTTGCACCGCTTGTTGCTCGATGGATAATCTGTTTCACCACATCGCCATCCATTCAATGGAATCATAGTTCCAATTTTTATGTTTTTATGGTGTGTTGGAACTGTACTTCCATTTTTTCAGCGTAATTTGTGGGACAGTGCCTCACAATTATTTAAAAAACCCGTAAAGCTATCGCCGCACAAGCTTGGGCATCCGCCAAAGCGTGGTGGTGATTGCTCAGGCCAAAGCCGATATGGCTTGCCACGGTCTTGAGTTGGTGGTTGGGCAAGTGAGGAAAGACCTTTTTTGCTTGCTGACGAGTGCAGTAAAAGCGGTTTTGGTGGAGTGGCAAATCATAAGCCGTCAGCACCGCCTTCAGGCAGCTTTCATCAAAGGTACTATTGTGGGCAACCAAGGGTAAATCGCCAATCAATGCCTGTATTTCCTGCCAGATGATTGGAAAGGGGGCAGCCAGGGCGGTATCATCTGGGGTGATGCCGTGAATTTCGGTGTTCTTCTCATTGTAAAAATTAGGCTCAGGTTGGATCAGGCGGTAATAATCGCTCACGATTTTCCCCTGCTCAACAAAGACCAAGCCCACACTGCACACGCTGGAGCGATTATGGTTGGCGGTTTCAAAATCAATAGCAACAAAAGTATTCATATTTATCCTATTAAAATGTAAAAGTGCGGTTACTGATAAAACTTATAGCCTAGTGTAAGTCAGTAGGCTATAAGTACGGCATACTTGAAGGAAAATTTATGATGCCTCGGTTTCTTTATTTTTCCCTTCATATCGAGGTTTATACTTATAGTGTAAACTTGCCTCGATGAGAGATAGTGCCAAATCACCTAATTCTGCATCAATGATAATTTCAATCCGATCACAATTATTTCTAATCCAATCACCGACATTTTCTTCATTAACGCCAAAAGTGCCATCGCTTAAAAGTGATTTCGCTAAATTACTCATTGCTGAATTTGGAAGATAGTGTTGTGATACAAATCTAGCATTGCTTTTAGCACCAACTTTTCCAATTTTTAAATAGTCATTCTGATATTTAAAAATATAAATTCCCATTTTATTTTCAGGTAAATTATTCGGTTTATGTGGTGCGCTAAGAATGTTAATTTGATAACAATCTTGAGGAATTTCTTCACCTATAATACAAGATACATCAGAAATTACTTTTCTTAATTCTTTTTCAAAAGAGCTTATTTTGATTTTGTCTGCATTTACTTCTTCATTAAGATAATTAACAAATCTACGCCCCATAGCCTGGGTGTTATCTGTATCTTTGTATTCAAGACCATTTTCTTTATAAAATTCACGTAATACACCTAGCGTATTGGAAACTTCAATACCTACGCTATCATTGTCATAAATTTTAAGATGATAATTACCATATTTGGCTTCTTTTTTAATATTCATAATACACTTCTGGGGTGTTGGCACACGAGTTTCAGTTGTCATTTCGGTTCTCCAGTAGGAATAGTATTTTATAAATACCACCTAAAATAATATTCAGGTGGCGTTTTTTATGTTTTTTAAATTTCAATTTTGCATCTTGGAATTAAAGACTTTAATTCATCTAACTTAGATTGATTTTCCTTAAAATAATGAGCTAATGGGGTATATTCTATTTGCAAATGCTCTAATTGTGGTAGGGCTTTTGCAAGTTTAAATAGTTTTTCTATTTCTTTCTCAATATTTTCATCACCCAACTTCACATTGCCAGAAAGTTCAAGGTGTAATAGGTGTGTAAATTTATCTAATCCATCTGGTATTTTTTTTAAGTCTAAACATAATAATCGTAACTTAGACAAGTAAGGCATATATGCAAACTGTTCAATGTGGTTAAGATTAAAAGAAGGGAATAGTGGCCCATTATTTTTTTCAGTAAGCATTTCTAACCTGCTTACCCCCAATTAATGTCTAACTCTTTTTCATTTATCAATTCTGTCTTTAATAAGGAATAAATATAGCCATTTCTATCATTATATAAATTACTATCATAGAAAACAGGAATAATACCCTTTTCATCTTCTCCGTAATGCTCTTCTAAATTATTATAGACAGTATGAAGTAACATAAATTTTGTTGCTGGTTCAAGACTTAACCACCAATCCCAATCAGGATCGTCGCTAGACTCTACTGCAGTTGATTTTTTTGCCTGTTTAGTGGCGTATTTTTCTGGGTCATTTACAAAATCAATTAAGTCATTCCCCATTTGGCGAGTGGTTGATTTCTTTTCATCATATTCCAAACCTTCTTTTTGAAAATTTCACTTAAAAAAGGTCTTACTCTACCTTCGGAAATTTTAATGTGCACCTTACCATCTTCATCAATCATAATATGATGATCTTTATTATAAATAGCTTCTTTTTTAATATTCATAAAACACCTCTGTGTTGTTGGTTGATATTATTGGCTTGCGATGTTATCGCAAGCCAAGGGAAATAATCTTAAAGCTCAATCTCGCAATTTGGCATTAAGGCTTGGAGTTTAGCTAATTCATCTTGATTGTCTTCAAAATGATAGGCTAATACTGTGCCTGAAAGATCTAATCTACGTAAATTTGGCAAGCCTTTTGCCATTGCAAAGATGTCTTCAATATTTTGTTCTTTATCATCTTCGCCTAAGCCTGAACGAGCAAAATTTAATACTTCTAAATTTGGTGATTTATCTAGTCCCCTTGGAACAACATATAAGCTGTCAGCTCTATAGAAACTAATTTCTTTTAAATTTGGAATATAAGCAAGCGGGGAAAAATCAAGAGAAAAATCCATATCGAGAAGGCTTTGTTGCTCAGACTCAAATGGCTCTGTCATATAAATGTTATCATCTGCAGCATCAGCATCGAGAATAAATTCACTAATAGTATACCAAGCTGCTCCATTTCTATCATTTTGAAGTTCTTCATTATAATAAACCTCAAGAATGCCATCTTCGTCATACTCATATTCTTCTTCTAACTGATCGTGATAAAGATAGAGCAAGCTAAATTTCCAATCCTGTGGTAAATTTACCCACCAATTCCAATCTTTTTCTGGTTTGCCAACTTCATCAATAAAGTGTGAAGCGAGTTCTTCTTCTGTCCAATCTTTTTCATAATCAATCCAATTGCTACGAAAATCATTCCACCAATCTAATAGTAAAGATAAAATGGCAATATTACTTTCAGGGATAACGTTAATTGAACCATCATCTAATTGTTCAATGCGGTATTTAATGGTTTCGCTCTCTTCACGAGAACCATAAAATAAAGCTGTTCTTTTCCCCTCTGAGCGAAGAACACTTTCAGGATCGTGCTGTTGAATAAAATCAATTAAGGCGGCTCCTAATTGTTTTTTATCCCAGCTTTTATCATAATTAAATTCTACTTGGTCATTTTCTTTATTATAAAAATTATTCGCTATTAAATATAATGGGATTAATTCATTTTTTGGAATAATGTTAACAGTGCCGTTTTCCAGCAATTCTACCGTGTATTGATGTTCTTCAAGATCGTTATCAATAGCTTCAATATGCGATGGAAAAGAGAGTGATTTTCTAACGGCGGCGTTGTTGGTTGAGTTTGCGTTAGACATACTTTTGGGGCTCTCCATAGTTGGGTTATTAACAAAATGAATTAATTGATTGCCCATTTCACGAGTGGTGGATTTCTTTTCATCATATTCCAGCCCTTCTTTCTCGAATACTTCACGTAAAAAAGGTCTGACTTTGCCTTCAGCAACTTTAATATGTACCTTGCCATCTTCATCAATCATAAGATGGTAATTTCCGTATTTGGTTTCTTTTTTAATATTCATAAAACATCTCTGTGTTGTTGGTTAATAATATTGGGTTGTGATATAGCCACAAGCCAAGTGGAACTGATGTTTATTCTTAGCCCAATTTATTTAATTGTTCTAAGCGTTTTTCTCTTTCGTATTTATCAATATATTGGATAACCTCATCAACAAATTCTTTTGCATTATCATTTTGAGCATACCAAATATTATTATTCCCGAAACCTCCAGTCTCTGTTCTCGCGTGAGGAATAAAAAATTCCCTATCTTTAACTGGCAATAAGGTGGCTTCTGTTGCCTTAATTCTATATTTATCAATACCATTTTTCTGATGCAATTGAGGAATGGGCTGAAACTGCTCCTTAGCGAATACTCTTGCGTGGCGATACCAACCAACAATCTTCATTTTTGAGCTTCCAGCTTCTTCATCTTTATCTGTTGCTACCCAGACGACAGTGACATCATCAACATATTTATTATCAATCCCACCACCTAACTTGGCTAGATTAAAAGCACCTGCATTCAATACTCGAACATACCCATAAAAACAACCATCCTCAGAATTACGTGCGAAGTTGCACACTTCGAACCCCGTGCCGTTTTCTTCTACATAAGAACCACCGCCTTCGATGGTATCTGTTTCGGTTTGGCCTTGATAATTTTTCATCCAGCCGATACGACAAAATAAAATAGTCATAAGCAATTCCTCTCTTTAAAAGTGAATAAACATTTTGGTATTACAAGGCTGGTTTGTTATTTAATAACAAACCAACTACTAATCAGGCTAACATTTAACTTCACAATTTGGATTAAGTGCCTTAAATTTTTCAAGAGCTACTTCATTTTCTTGAAAATAAGAGCGGAAAACAGAGTAACCCATCCATAAAATTTTAAGGTTAGGTAATTCCGCAAAAATACTTGATAGTATTTTAATGTTTTCTTCAATGTCCTCTTCACGACATTGAAAACTATCCAATGAAAGCTCTGATAAATTTTTTAATTTTGCTAAGCCTGTGGGTAAATTACTCTTAAGGTCAAAGCTACCTAATCCTAAATAACTTAAATTTGGTAGATAAGCTAATGACTCAATATCAATATCATCGAGAGAAAAACTTGATTTTTCCCCTAAGATCATCCCCATTCTCATGTAGTCAAATCTACATTGTAACGGACTAAAACGCTCTATTTTTAAGATGGCATCATTTAAAAATTTACGAATATATCCATTCTTATCATTGTACAAATCATTATTATGATAAACAGGGCAGATACCTTTAACATCTGTACCATACTCTTTTATTAAAGCGCCATAGTTTTCATCGTTGCTATCTTGGCATGTTATCATGAGTGAAAATTTTGTTTGGGGGCTAAGACTTAACCACCAATCCCAATCTGCCTCAGGGTTACGAGTAATGCTATTTGCTGACAAATTTTGTGTGCTCATAAAAACGTCCTTTCTTTTTAAATATATTTAACATTAGCTAAATTTCTTAATTCTCTGCGTACAATTAGATTACCATACAAATATACGCCCCAAGGTGATCGTGAAAGCTCTATGACATTTAACTTAGCTAGTGAATTTGCAATTTCAAATAAGGTTTTAATCCCCTCATCTAATTCTTCTTGTGTAATAGTATAGTTAAAATCGGTCTTACTTGATAAAGTTGATATTGTGATTTCGGTTAATCGCTCTAATTTATCCAATCCCTTTGGTATTTTTGTACAAGCTAATATATCAGCATTAATAAAAACGCTTTTCAGCTTTTTCAAAGTGGCCAATGGCGCTAAATCAATATTATTATTGAAAGGTACTTTCTCCATATATTCTTCATACGATATTGGATGCATAATGTTTAACTTTTTTAGTTCAAAAATATAATCTGTCGAAGCAAATTGACATAATCCATATACGTCATCAAGCCGTTTACTATTACGATAAATATCCAGCAATTCTTGCTTATCTTCATCAGAAGCATAACGCGCTAAATGTTCATGAACGTTATAGATTAATAAATATTTTAAATCAGTCGAAAGGCTAAGCCACCAATTCCAACTTGCTTTATTTTTCGATTTATTAAGTTGATCGATAAATTTCGCTCCTAGTTGTTCTGGCTTCCAGGTCTTATCACGCTTAAAACTCGCTTCATTTGACCTCTCATTCCAATGCTCAATACATAAGAGTAAGATTGCAAGGCTGTTTTCAGGGGTAACTTGCACTGAACCATCATTAAAGAGCTCAATGGTATGTTTAAAGGCATTATCTTCTTCATTGCGATAAATATAGACTGCACTTTTCTTCTCATCAGAAATATTGACATTATCAGGGTCGTATTTCTGAACAAAATCAATTAAGGCTGTCGCAAATTGGCTTTCAGTCCAATCATTTTCATATTTAATATGTTCATACCTACCTTCTTCATTCCTATAATAAGCATAAGCCGCCAATAATCGTAGAGCTTCTAATTGGCTATGAGGCGTAATGCGAATAGATTTATCGCTTAAGGCCTCAATGGTATGTTTAAAATATTCAACCGGTTGATTAACCGAGCTGTAAGCCGCTTGCCAAGGGAAAATAGCGGATTTTTTAACGGTAATTTCTTTGGTTTTTGCCACCATAGTCTCATCTCCATTAGGGTGAGGGATAAACAGATCAAATAACAAACCTAGGCTTGCCATCTCGTTTTCAGTGTTTCTATATAAGCGAAAAGTATAAAAAAACACCAATCAAGCAAACAAACATAAAAAAACCACCAAAAAACAGGGTTCTTTGGTGGTTTGGGGTAATCAGATACGAAAAAAACCAGCCAAATAACCAAAAGCTGCTCTACCTTGCCGCCCAAAAGGGCAGCAAGAGGACGAAACGAACTTTTATCTTGTAAATTGGCGGGTTTTTATACAGTTTAAATGGAACGTAAAAACACGAAAATTGCTCCAGCGTTTGCTTGTTTTTTAAGTATATATTGTTTTTTTTTTGCGCAATCAGGGGTGGGTTTAGATGATGTAAAAACATTCAATTAGTTTAGAGAAGTTTGCGTGAGATCAAATGAATAGGTAGGCTGCGACATAATTTGGTAAAATTTTGGGGTTGCCTACCGCTTGTCACTCAATGGGAAATCTATTTTCACCAGATAAATCACAGGCACACAGTCAATAAAATGGAACCATCGTTCCAATTCTTATGTTTTTATGATGTATTGGAACTGTACTTCCATTTCTTCCCAGCTTAATTTGTGAGACAGTGTCTCACGATTTTGAAGATCCAAATAAAACTTACCCACTAGGGAAGATGTTTCAAGTATAAAAAATAATCTCTTTGATACCTAGCACGGCAGAGCCGTACTAGGTTACGGATAGTTCAGCCCCTTTGGGGCTGTGAAGTTAAGAGCAACAAAGCTGCTCACCTATTAGCGGCCTGAGAACAGGACATAAAAAAGCAGTCAGATTTTGTTAATTTTTGCCAAAATCTGACCGCTTGCTACTGTTTATCGCTTAATCATAAAAATCAAACTAACAGGCAAGATTCCCCTTTACATTCTCTTTTTCTTCCCCCTATAATGTGTTTACATTTTTAAACTTATAAGCAAGTCTATTATGCCCCAGCAAACAATGCAACTGATGAAGGATTGTATTCCTGTCTTTACCGTCTTAAGCGATGAAAACCGCCATAAAATTCTGCGGCTCTTACTGGAAAACGGCAGAATGAACGTGAATGAGATTACCGATCACCTGCACCTTTCTCGCCCTGCGGTGTCGCATCATTTGAAGATTATGTTGCAAGCCGGCACGGTGGCGGTGGAGCAGGTAGGCAAGGAACGGTTTTATTCGCTGGCAATGGCTGAGCAGGTGGCGAAATTAAGGGAACTGGTTGCGCTCATGGCGGTTCATTGTCCAGAAACACAAGTGAATTAAGATATATGTAAGGACGCAGACATGCGTCGCAAACCTTATCAGAATGCATATATCGCTCGGACGCATGCAATGCGTCCCTACAAGACCCTATTTTTTTATCCGAATAAGTTTAAATTTTTAAACTATTAAACATAAGGAAAACACAATGCTATTTGATACCTTTACCTTTCAAAACGGCAAAACCGCCAAAAATCGTATTTTTAAATCGGCAATGGAAGAACAATTAGCCCAGGAAAGTCAGCCAACAGAAAAACTGGTTAAGCTCTACGACACTTGGGCCAAGGGTGGGGCTGGTGTGCTGGTTACTGGCAATGTGATGGTGGCGGAAAATGGCAAGGGATCGCTCAAAGATGTGGTGGTCTCAGACGATCGTAGCCTGCCAATGCTGAAAAAATGGGCGGCAGCGGGCAGGCAAAACGACACGCTTTTGATTATGCAGATCAACCACGCTGGCAAGCAGTCGCCAGCCGCGGTAAACAAAAGGCCCCTGGCCCCAAGTGCCGTGCCACTGGTGGGGATGGACGGCTTTATCAATCCGCCACGGGAGCTGGCCGCTGACGAAATTGAGCGCTTGATTGAGCAGTTTGTACAGACGGCGGTGATTGCTGAACAAGCGGGCTTTTCAGGCGTGCAAATCCACGCTGCCCACGGCTATCTCATTAGCCAATTTCTCTCGCCCCTCCACAACCGCCGTACCGACAAATGGGGCGGTTCGCTGGAAAATCGAATGCAGTTCTTGCTGGCAATCTATCAAGGTATTCGGGCCAAGGTGGGCAAGGATTTCTTGGTGGGCGTGAAACTCAACTCGGCCGACTTCCAAAAGGGCGGTTTTGACGAAGCAGAGTCGGTGCAGGTGGTGGCGAAACTCTCCCAATTAGGCATTGATTTTATTGAAATTTCAGGCGGCAACTACGAAAGCCCGCAAATGCTGGCAGAGAAATCCAGCACTCAAAAACGGGAAGCCTTCTTCCTAGATTACGCCGAAAAAGCCCGATCCGTCAGCCAAGTGCCGCTCATTATTACAGGCGGTTTTCGCTCGCAAGCGGCCATGGAAAATGCTTTAACCAGCGGTGCGGTGGACTTGGTCGGCGTGGCTCGCCCCTTCGCCCTTGTGCCTGATTTAGCCAACCAAATCCAGGCTGGCACTTATCAAACGCTGGAAACCAAGCGGATTAAAACGGGTTTTAGCCCTGTGGACAAGAAGGCCGGGGCAATGCTGGAAATGAACTGGTATATGAGCCAAATGGACTTAATCGGCCAGGGAAAATCACCCAACTTAAGGCTTTTGCCTTGGAAGGTCTTGTTCAAAACCCTGTGGGAAAATGGCAAAGCGGGTTTAAATACGGGGCGGAGCTAGGGCTTGCAAGCGGTCAAATTTTTCTTATTTTTTGCAAGAAATTATGCAAAAATGACCGCTTGTTGAATAGTCTTTAACATCAAAATGATATGCTAATCAAGGAACACTATGTCTGACATCAAAATCCACTGCCTAACCACGGGTTGGGTGCAAATTAAGGTTCATCACCAGCTAGCTCGTCTCTTTTTACGCCCCTTGCGTGTCCTGGACGTGCTGACCGATATGAAATGGTCGCCGAAATTGCCTATCGGCTGCTGGCTGATTGAACACCCTGAAGGCTTGATTATGGTCGATACAGGCGAATCCAGCCGAGCCAATGACAAGGGCTATCAACCTTGGTGGCATCCATTTATGCAGTTTTGCGAACGCCGTGGCGTGCTGCCTAGCCAAGAAGTGGGGGCGGTGTTAAAGGCTAAGGGCTTTGATCCGCTGGCAGTCAAAACCGTGGTGATGACCCATATGCACGGCGATCACGCAGGCGGGCTTGGCAATTTCCCTAACAGCCGTTTTGTGTTAAGCGAGCAGGAAAAACAGGCCATTGATGCCAGGAATGCGGCCTTTAATGGCTATTTAAAAATGCACTATCCTAGCTGGTTCAAGCCTGAAGCCATCAAGTTTGACGGCGGGGCTTTTGAGAATTTTGAGCACTGCCACAAGCTAACGGCTGACGGCAAAGTCTTGCTCATTCCAACGCCAGGCCATACGCTGGGGCATTTGTCGGTGGTGGTGGATCAGGGCGATCATTATGTGCTGATTGCAGGCGATGCGTCCTATGCGGAAGACTATCTGCTCAAGGGCGAAGTGGACGGGGTATGTATAGATGAAAAACTGCATGAGCAATCCACCGCCCAACTGCGTGAACTCTGTCGCCGCAAGCCCACCATTACCCAGTTTGCTCACGATAGCGAGAGCGAAACACGTTTGTTGGCCAAAACCTTCACTGTGCCTGAAAGCGTTTTTTAAAGCGCTAGCCTTTTGCCAACATTTTGCAAAATCTTCCCCAAATTCAACCGCATGTTATGCCTTAATGCCCTATAATAGGGCATTTTTCATTTCCTGATCTTGGAGAATTATGATGCAACAAACCTATTGGATTGAGCCTTGCAGTGGACTGGGCTTGGCGGTGAAGGCGGGGCAGTTTATCAGTGTGATCAATGTTGAAGGTGGCCAAGTCGCAGACTTTTTTGCCGAGTGTCTGGACGAGCCAACCGAATTTTTATCGGCGGCAGTTACCCTTGATAGCAACGAATCTCTTAGGCTTAATCTGAATGATCTGATCTACACCAACCGCTATCGCCCAATGTTTAAGCTGATTGAAGACGATGTGGGCAAGCACGATTTGCTCTTTCCCTGCTGCCGCCCTGAAACCTATGACTTCTTCTATCAAAATGGTCAAGGCCACCCCAACTGCTTTGATAACATCAACCAAGCCTTGGGCAGTCAGCGATCACTGATTCAGCCCATCAATCTCTTTATGCACACTCAAGTGGACGAGCAGGGCAAGATCCACATTCACCCATCGCCAGCCAAGGCAGGGGATCGGGTCATCCTGCAAGCCTTGATGGATGCTCGTATTGGCATTGCGGCTTGTAGTGTGTCGGAAGGCGTTTGTAATAATGGCAGGTGTACCGCCATTCAGGTGGTGGTGAGCGGGTAGGATTTTTTGCGATTCGATCGAAAAATGACTAATTTAGGCTTGCAAGGCTGAATTTTTGCCTTATACTTAACTGTAAGTTTTACCAGTATCAAGACAGAAAAGCATGACCAAAACCGAGCTTATCCGCTCATCAGTAGCGGAGTATTTAACCTTTATCACTGCCACGGGCGAGAACCAAATCAACGCCGTTTATGCCGATGAAAATGTCTGGCTAAGTCAGAAAATGATGGGGATGTTGTATGATATTGAATCGCACACCGTTACCTATCATTTAAAAAAAATCTTTCAGACAATGAGTTAGCGGAAGATTCAGTTACTCGAAAATTTCGAGTAACTGCCGACGACGGCAAAAACTATAACATCAAGCACTACAATCTTTCCGCCATTATTGCCGTGGGTTACAAGGTCAATTCTGAGCGAGCGGTGCAGTTTCGCAAGTGGGCGACGGAGATTATCCAAACCTACACCATCAAGGGCTTTGCGATGGATGATGAGCGGCTCAAAAATGACGGCACGATTTTGGGCAAGAAATACTTTGAAGAACAACTGGCCCGCATTCGGGAAATCCGCTTGTCGGAACGCAAGTTCTACCAAAAAATCACCGATATTTACGCCACATCGGTGGACTACGACCGCACCGCCAGCACCACCAAACGCTTTTTCGCTACTGTGCAGAACAAGCTCCACTGGGCTATCCACGGGCATACCGCCCCTGAGCTGATTGTCGAACGAGCCAACGCCAGCCAGCCCAATATGGGGCTGACCAGTTGGAAGGACGCACCGCAGGGCAAAATTCATTCCTTTGATGTCGTGGTCGCCAAAAATTACCTGACCGACAGTGAGCTTGCCCAACTGCAACGGCTGGTGTCTGCCTATTTGGATATGGCAGAAGATATGGCGCAACGCCAAATCCCGATGACAATGCAGGACTGGGAAAATCGGCTCAATCGCTTTTTAGATGCCACCGACCGAGCCATTTTGCGAGATGCAGGCAAGGTCAGTACCGAAATTGCCAAAGCTCACGCACTTAGTGAATTTGAGAAATATCGAGTGATTCAAGACCGAGAATTTGAAAGCGATTTCGACCGAATGCTACGGGGAGAATAGAATAAATATAAGCACAAAAAAACCGCCCATCTAGGCGGTTTTCTTACAAGCGGTCATCTTTGGCAAGATTTTTGCAAATTTCTGGCCTTTTTAAACCGCTTGTTGAAGGCTTACTTAGGCTTTTGGGCCTGCTGCCACTAAAGCTTTACCTTCATCGTTGGTGGCGTATTTGGTGAAGTTTTTCACGAAACGGCCTGCCAAGTCTTCGGCTTTTGCCTGCCATTGGGCTTGGTCTGCGTAAGTATCACGTGGATCTAAGATGGCTGGGTCAACGCCTGGTAGGGCAGTTGGCACTTGTAAATCGAAGATTGGAAGCTGTTTGGTTTCCGCTTTTTCGATTGAACCGTCTAAAATGGCATCGATAATACCACGGGTATCTTTAATGGAGATACGTTTGCCTGTGCCGTTCCAACCTGTGTTCACGAGGTAGGCTTCTGCACCAGAGGCCTGCATACGTTTCACTAATACTTCAGCGTATTGAGTTGGGTGGAGCGATAAGAAGGCTGCACCGAAACAAGCTGAGAAGGTTGGAGTTGGTTCGGTAATACCACGTTCTGTACCGGCAAGTTTTGCTGTGAAACCAGATAAGAAGTAGTATTTGGTTTGCTCTGGGGTCAATTTAGATACAGGTGGCAACACGCCGAAGGCATCTGCGGTTAAGAAGATGACCTTGGTTGCGTGGCCTGCTTTAGACACAGGGGCAACGATGTTGTCAATGTGGTAAATTGGGTAAGATACACGGGTATTTTCTGTTTTTGAACCGTCTGCGAAGTCGATTGAGCCATCTTCACGCACTGCCACGTTTTCGAGTAGGGCATCACGGCGGATTGCACGGTAGATGTCTGGTTCATTTTCTTCAGAAAGGTTGATGGTTTTGGCATAGCAACCGCCTTCGTAGTTGAACACACCATCATCGTCCCAACCGTGTTCATCGTCACCGATTAATTGACGTTTAGGATCGGTTGAAAGGGTGGTTTTACCTGTGCCTGATAGGCCGAAGAATACCGCAACATCACCATCTTTGCCCACGTTGGCAGAGCAGTGCATTGATGCAATGCCTTTAAGTGGTAACCAGTAGTTCATGAGAGAGAAGAGACCTTTCTTCATCTCACCGCCGTACCAAGTACCACCGATTAATTGGATACCTTCGGTAATGTTGAAAGCAACGAAGTTTTCAGAATTTAAGCCCTGTTCTTTCCAGTTCGGGTTGGTCACTTTAGAACCGTTCATCACCACGAAATCAGGTTTGAAGGTGGCCAGTTCTTCTTCAGATGGGCGAACGAACATATTTTTTACGAAGTGAGCCTGCCATGCAACTTCTGTTACGATACGCACGGCCACACGGCTGTCTTTGTTGGCGCCACAGAAGGCATCAATAACAAATAAACGTTTGTTGGAAAGTTGGTGGGTAACAAGCTCTTTAAGGCTGCGCCAAGTTTCTTGGGTCATCGGCTTGTTGTCGTTTTTCACGGCTTCAGAGGTCCACCATACGGTGTCTTTGGTGTTTTCATCAAGTACGATGAATTTGTCTTTTGGTGAACGGCCAGTGAAAATGCCGGTATCAACTGCCACAGCGCCTGAAGTGGTTACACGGCCTTTTTCATAGCCTTCCAAACCAGGTTTGGTTTCTTCTTCAAAGAGTTGTTCATAGCTTGGGTTGTAAACAATTTCTTTGACGTTAGTAATACCAAGGGTTTCTAATTCGCTGATAACACGTTGTTGGTTTGACATAATAAGTACCTCTTATTGGTTAAAATTAAAAACTGGTGCTATTGTAAAACTTTTTCTACCTAAAAAATGTTAGCTAGATCAAATTTTTGAAAAAAACTTAAAAAATTTACAATTCTTTTTCTTGTAAAACACGGTAAAATGCTTGGTATTGATAGTAGGCAATCTTTGGAGGAAAAGATGCAACAAACCCTAGCCATTATTAAACCCGACGCCACAGGCCGTCACTTAATTGGTAAATTGCTGTCGCACATGGAAGAGGCTGGCTTTACCATTAAGGCCTTGAAAAAACTACAGCTTAATCAGGCCCAGGCCGAGGGCTTTTATGCCGAACACCAAGGCAAGGCCTTTTTTCAGCCCCTGGTGGACTATATGATGTCAGGCCCTTTGGTGGTTGTGGTGCTGGAAAAAGACAATGCCATTGAAGACTATCGAACCTTGATGGGGGCAACCGATCCAACTAAGCGAGATCCCAATAGCCTACGGGCTAAATATGCCTTGAGCTATACGGAAAATTCCCTACACGGTTCAGACTCACCAGCCTCTGCTGAACGAGAAATCGCCTATTTCTTTAGCCCGAGTGAGATTATTTAGCTAGTCAGCCTGCCTTGCGCAGGCTTTATCTTACTTACAAATACTGTTATCATATACAGCATCTTCCTTATTCATTTCCTGATTTAATGAAACTCCAGCAAGCGATCAAAGACGCCTTTAGCCCCGATGGCCGTTTGAGCCACAATATTCAGGGCTTCCGCCCCCGTGCCGCCCAGCTTGAGATGGCACAAGCGGTTGGCCGAGCCATAAAATTTGCAAGTGCCACAGTGGTGGAGGCCGGCACAGGCACGGGCAAGACCTTCGCCTACCTAGTGCCAGCCCTGCTTTCAGGCAAGAAAACCATTGTTTCGACAGGCTCCAAGAACCTGCAAGATCAGCTCTTTAACCGTGATCTGCCCACCATCCAAAAGGCCCTTAAATATTCGGGCAAGGTGGCCCTGCTCAAGGGCCGAGCCAATTATCTGTGCTTGGACAGAATGGATCACCTCATTGCCATGGGCGTGGTGGGGGATAAGAGTGTGCTGGCCGATCTGCGTAAGGTACAGAAGTGGCAGACCGGCACGGAATCGGGCGATTTAAGCGAATGTATTAGCATTGCCGAGGACAGCCCCATCCTGCCTCAACTGGTTAGCACCACCGACAACTGCCTGGGTTCAGACTGCCCCCATTATAAGGACTGCTATGTGGTGCAAGCCCGTAAGCGGGCCATGGAGGCTGATCTGGTGGTGGTTAATCACCATCTTTTTTGTGCCGATATGGCGGTTAAGGAGTCCGGCTTTGGTGAGATCATTCCCAATGCCGAATTGGTGATTTTTGACGAGGCCCACCAACTGCCTGACATTGCCAGCCAGTATTTTGGTCAATCCCTGACTTCCCGCCAGCTCTTTGACATCTGTAAGGACTGCAATATTGTCTATCGCTCAGAACTCAAGGACTTGGCCCAACTGGGCAAGGCTGCCGACCATCTACAAAAGGTCGTCCAAGACTTCCGCCTGCTGATGGGCGAGGGTGTTAGCTCGGTGCGGGGCAACCTGCGGGATCTCTTTAATGATAAGAAGGTGGTTGAGGGGCTGGTTAAGCTAGCTGAAAACCTGGATTTCTTAAGCGAAGTGGTCAAAAAATCCCTGGGCCGGTCTGAAACCTTGGATAAGATCTTTGAACGGATTGCCGAGGTTAAGGCTTTACTCAAAAAACTCAGCGATACCACGGTGACGGGCTACTGCTATTGGTATGAGGCCAACGGCCGCTCCTTTGGCCTGCATATTACGCCTTTAACCGTGGCAGACAAGTTTGGCGATCAGCTCAAGGCCCAAGAAACAGCCTGGGTCTTTACTTCCGCCACCCTTGAAGTGGGCGGAAAATTCGATCACTTCTGCCAACGTTTAGGCGTAGAAAATGCCGAACAACTGGTCTTGCAAAGCCCCTTTGATTACCCTAATCAATCCCTGCTCTGCGTGCCCCGCTACCTGCCTGAAAGCAATCGTTCCCATACGCTAAACGCCTTGGCCAAGATGCTCCAGCCAGTGATTGAGGCCAACAATGGTCGCTGCTTCCTGCTCTGTACCTCTTATTTTATGATGCGGGGCCTGGCTGATTACCTGCGGGAGCATAGTAAACTCAGCGTCCTCTTACAGGGGGAGACCAGCAAGAGCCGCCTCTTGGAAAAATTTATTGCCGAGCCCAATAGCGTGCTGGTGGCTACCCAAAGCTTCTGGGAGGGGATTGATGTGCGGGGCGATGCCCTGTCCTTGGTTATTATCGACAAATTGCCCTTTGCTTCACCCGATGATCCACTCCTAAAGGCCCGAATGGAAGACTGCCGCCTACAAGGGGGGGAACCCTTTAACGATATTCAGATCCCCGAGGCGGTGATTACTCTCAAGCAAGGGGTAGGGCGATTGATTCGGGATGTAACCGACCGAGGGGCAGTGATTATCTGCGATTCCCGCCTGGTTAATCGGGCCTATGGCGCGACTTTTCTCAAGAGCTTGCCGCCTTCAAAAAGGACGAGGGATTTGGAAAAGGTAATAGGTTTTTTGAAAGGATCATAAGATGGCGCCAGCCTCCAAGCTGGTGCCTTATATATCAATAGGTTATCAGCACCAGCGAGGACGCTGGCGCTATCTTTATGAGGATAAAAGAAGAAAATATGCTAAACAAACTCAAACAACCCCTAAGATGGCGCCAGCCTCCAGGCTGGTGCCTTATATATCAATAGGTTATCAGCACCAGCGAGGACGCTGGCGCTATCTTTATGAGGATAAAAGAAGAAAATATGCTAAACAAACTCAAACAACTCACCCTGGCCCTGGCCATCCTCTGGGGTATGCTCTACCTGGGCAAGGGCCTGGCCTGGCTTTTGCCCATTGGCATTGCCGACAGCATTTGGGGCCTGCTTATCCTCTTTATCTGCCTCTTAGCAGGCCTCATCAAGGCCGAATGGATAAGCCCCGTGGCCCTGCCTTTTAACCGCTATATGGCCATCTTCTTTCTGCCCATTTGTGCGGGTATTATTGAGCATGGCGATTTATTCGTTAGCCATGTGGACTCCTTCTTCTTGGCGGCCTTTGTTAGCAGCGTGATTTCCATTGTGGGCGTGGGCCTTTTTGCCCAAAAGCTCTTAACCAAAAAGGAGAAGCAGGATGACTAATCTCTGGATTTATGCCTATGGCCTGCTGACCGTGGTGGTCTTTGTGATCAGCCTTAAAATCAGCCAAAAATTAAAATCCACCATTCTCAACCCCTTTATTATTGGCTTAACCTTCTTGGTTCTGATCCTGCTGGGTGCCAAGATCCCCTATCAGGCCTATTATGAGGGCAATGCCCTGCTCAATAATCTCCTGGGCGTAGCAGTTGTGGCTTTAGCTCTGCCTTTTTATGAACAGTTTGCCCAAATCCGCCGGCAGTGGAAGCACTTAGCTCTGATTATGGGCTTTGCCACGCTTTTATCTATGATAAGCGGTGGGCTTCTGGCCTTGCTGTTTGGGGCTAATGAGGAAATTATTGCATCCATTCTGCCTAAATCCGTTACCGCCCCGATAGCCATTGCTATTGCAGGGGAAATCGGCGGCCAGGGAGCTATTGCTGTGGTGGGCGTGATGGTGGCCGGGATTACAGGCTCGGCCTTTGGCATAGCCCTTTTAAAGATCTTCAAGGTCAAGCATCCCCAAGCCATTGGACTCAGTATGGGTGTGGCTTCTCATGCCCTGGGGGTGGCTCGCACCATGGAAATCGACCGCCAAACAGGCTCCTATGCCTCCATCGCCCTGGTGCTTTGCGGTGTCCTGTCCTCCTTGGTCGCACCTTTTGTGTTTAAAGCGGTGCTTTTGCTTCAATAATTTGCAAAAACTTGTCCTCTATAAACCGCTTGCAGACCAAATTTGGTAGAAATCCATTTTGCCCTTACAATAGCGATAATTTTTATTTAGAAGGCTCACTTAATGTCGAATATCAACTATTCCTTAGACGAGATCACCCAAGATCAATCGACCTGGAAAACCTTTAAACGCCTCTGGCCCATGATTGCTCCTTTTAAGTGGGGGATTGTCGTGTCCATGCTGGCCATGATGATCAATGCAGGCACCGATGCCTATATGCTTTCCCTGCTTCGGCCCATGCTGGATGTGGGCTTTGCCTCGGCCACAGGCGGAGAGGCCCAGGGCTTGGGCGAAGGCTCCTTCCTCAAGTGGTTGGCCTTTGTGATTGTGGGCTTGATTGTCCTGCGGGGGCTGTCCAACTTTGTGGCCTCCTACTGCCTGGCCTGGGTAACGGGCAAGGTGGTGATGACCATGCGCCAAAGGGTTTTTAAGCACCTTATGTTTATGCCGGTCACCTTCTTCGATCAAAACTCCTCCGGCCGCCTCCTTTCCCGCATTACCTACGATTCCGAGCAGATCGCAGGGGCTTCGGCAGGGGCCTTGCAGACCATTGTGCGAGAAGGGGCCTATGTCTTCTTCCTGGTCTTTACCATGTTCTACAATAGCTGGAAGTTGTCCTTGGTGCTTTTTGTGATTGGCCCCCTCATTGCCATCATCATTAGTACCGTTTCAAGACGCTTTCGTAGCCTCAGCCGCAATATGCAGCAGTCCATGGGGGATATGACGGCCAGTGCCGATCAAATGCTCAAGGGCCACAAGGTGATTTTGTCCTTTGGCGGCCAAGAGGTGGAAGAAGATCGCTTTAACCGTTCCAGCAATGATATGCGCCGCAAGGGCATGAAGTTGGCGGCGGCCACTGCTATTTCCGACCCGATTGTCCAAACCATTGCCTCTTTAGCTCTGGCCATCGTGCTTTTTGTGGCCGGTTCGCCAGAATTGATTGGTGAGGAATTAACCGCAGGCGAGTTTGCGACTGTGCTATCAGCCATGTTTGCCATGATGCGGCCGCTTAAGTCGCTCACCAACGTCAATGCTCAGTTCCAAAGAGGAATGGCCGCCTGCCAAACCCTCTTTACCCTCTTTGATCTTAAAACCGAAGAGGACAAGGGCAACCTGGTGGTTGAGCGGGCCAAGGGCGACATTCGCTTCGACAATGTAACCTTCACCTATGCCAATAAGGACAAGCCAGCCCTGAAAAATATCAGCTTCAGCCTGCCAGCAGGTAAAACGGTTGCCTTGGTTGGGCGTTCAGGTTCGGGTAAATCAACCATTGCCAACCTCATTACCCGTTTCTATGAAATTGATGAGGGGAAAATTAGCCTAGATGGCCACAATATTCAGGACTACACCCTCAATAATTTAAGAGAGCAGTGTGCCATTGTTTCCCAACAGGTTCATCTCTTTAACGACACCGTGGCCAACAATATCGCCTATGCGGCCCAGGATAAGTACAGCCGAGAGGAAATCATCAAGGCTGCCACTGCTGCCCATGCCATGGAATTTATCGACAAAATGCCGCAGGGCCTGGATTCTATGATCGGCGAAAATGGGGTCAGCCTGTCAGGCGGCCAACGCCAACGCCTGGCCATTGCCCGGGCGCTTCTGCGTAATTCGCCTGTCTTGGTGTTGGATGAGGCAACGTCTGCCTTAGATACCGAATCAGAGCGGGCCATTCAGGCTGCCCTTGAGGAACTGCAAAAAGATCGCACCGTTCTGGTTATTGCCCACCGACTTTCTACCATTGAGAAAGCCGATGAAATCCTGGTGGTGGATCAGGGCGAAATTATTGAGCGGGGTTCTCATCAGGAATTGCTGGCAAAAAATGGAGCCTATAAGCAGCTCCATAGTTTGCAGTTTGGGGAGTAGCGAGTAGGGTGCGTGTAAACGCACCATGAGCCTATACCTGTTTTAAAAGGTGCGTTTACACGCACCCTAGGCCGGATTATCAATATCCACAAACTCCACCTCTAGCCCATATTGCGTAGCCAGCCACTGGCCTAGAGCCTTGACCCCATCTCGTTCGGTGGCGTGGTGGCCGCAGGCGTAGAAGTAGATGCCTTGCTCACGGGCCGAGTGGGTGGTTTGCTCGGAAATTTCCCCAGTAATAAAGGCATCAATCCCCTTTTGGGCGGCTAAATCAATATAGCCCTGGCCGCCGCCAGTGCAGATGGCCACTGTCTTAATCAGTTTTTGCTCAAAACCCACAAAGTCCCCACAGAAGGTGGGTTTGCGGCTCAGAGCCTTTTCTAAGCGTGCCTCTAATTCTTGGGCGGAAATGGCCTGCTCCAGCTCCCCATAAACAGGAATGGAAAGGGCCTTGTCTTCCAAACCCTTCAGATTTTTGACCCCAATATGCTGGGCCAGTTGGGCGTTGTTGCCCAGTTCAGGGTGCATATCCAGCGGCAGGTGGTAGCCAAAGAGGTTGATATCATTAACTAAAAGCTGCTTGATACGCTTGCCCTTCATGCCCCGAATGCAGGGGGATTCAGACTTCCAGAAATAGCCGTGATGAACCAAAAGGGCATCGGCGCCCTTGGCAATGGCGGCTTCAATCAAGGGCAGGCTGGCGGTTACGCCTGTCACGATTTTGCGAATTTCTCGCCGGCCTTCCACTTGCAGGCCGTTAGGGGCGTAGTCGGAAATGGCTGGGCTGTTAAGTTTTTCGTCTAAGATGTTTTCCAGTTGAAGATTGGTTAGCATAAAATGTCCTCTTGATAGCTTTCCCCACATTTTAACCCAATTTCACAATTAGGCTACTGCAAGCGGGCGGTTTTGGGCTATAATTTGCAAGTTTTCATTTTAAAAGGAAAAATTATGTCAGTTGCCATTCAAAACACCGATTCTTGCATTGTTATCGCCATTGCAGGGGCGTCTGCCTCGGGCAAGAGTCTGATTGCTTCCACCATCTACAAAGAACTCAAAGAAGAGCTGGGCCAAGAGGACATCGGCATTATCTCCGAAGACGCCTACTACCGTGACCAAAGCCACCTGGCCATGGAAGAACGTGTGCAAACCAACTACGACCACCCCAATTCCATGGATCACGCCCTTCTGGTTCAACACCTCCAAGCCCTCAAGGCTGGCCAAAGCATTGAAATTCCTGAATATAGCTATGTTGAACACACCCGCCTGCCAACCGTGCGTAAGTTTGAGCCAAAACGGGTCATTATTTTAGAAGGCATTTTGCTTTTAACTGATGAAAAAATCCGCAATGAAATCAACGTATCCATCTTCGTAGATGCCCCGCTCGACATCTGTTTTATCCGCCGCCTGCAAAGAGATATGCAAGAACGTGGCCGCTCCATGGAGTCGGTGGTCAGCCAATACCGCAAAACGGTTCGCCCAATGTTCCTGCAATTTATCGAACCTTCTAAGCAATATGCCGACATTATCGTGCCAAAAGGCGGCAAGAACCGGATTGCCATTAACATCTTAAAAGCCCAAATCCGCCAACTCTTGGGGCAAAAATAGGAGGCCTTATGCGTTTATGCGATCTGGATATTGAGCGTTATTTAGACGAGGGCATCATCAGCCTGGATCCCCGCCCTGCCAATGAGAAGATCAACGGGGCGACCATTGATGTGCGTTTGGGCAATTCCTTCCGTGTTTTTCGGGAGCATTTCACGCCCTATATTGACTTGAGTGGCCCAAGCGAGGCTGTGGCAGCCCAGCTAGACAAGGTGATGAGTGAGGAAATTATCATCGGCGATGATGAGGCCTTTTTCCTCCACCCAGGTGAACTGGCCTTAGCCACCACGCTGGAGTCGGTCAAACTGCCGGCCAATATTGTGGGCTGGTTGGACGGCCGTTCCTCCCTGGCCCGCCTTGGCCTCATGGTGCATATCACCGCCCATCGGATCGACCCAGGTTGGGAGGGCAAAATTGTGCTGGAATTTTATAACGCCGGCAAATTGCCCCTGGCCCTGCGCCCTAATATGGCCATTGGCGCCTTGAGCTTTGAAATTTTAAGTGGCCACGCCGCCCGCCCTTACAATGCTCGTAAGGATGCCAAATATAAGAACCAACAAAGTGCGGTCTCCAGCCGTATCAACCAAGATTAAAATGAACAAGCGACTTTTTCTCTTCCTGCCCGTGCTGGTGATCTTGATTTTTGCCGGCTTTTTGGGCTTGGGGCTTTATCAGGCCCAGCAGACCGATGATCAGGGCCTGATTGGCAAGCCCATTCCTGACTTCTACCTCAAGGATCTGCACAACCTTCAAACCCAACGCAGCCTGCAAGATCTGCCCAAAGAGGCCTTTGTCCTCAACGTTTGGGCCAGCTGGTGCACCTACTGCCGCCAAGAATTCCCCCTCTTACATAAACTTGCAGGCCAGGGCATTAAGGTGGTTGGGATAAATTTTGCCGACCAAAGACAAGCCGCCCTTAATACCCTAGAAAGCCTGGGCAATCCCTACCTTTTTAGCCTACAAGACACCCGAGAGCTAACCCTGCAACTGGGCGGCAATCAAGCCCCTCAAACCTTTTTGGTGGACAAGCACGGTGTTATTCGAGCCTATCACCTGGGCCTGATGCGAGAGCTGGAATGGCAGCGGGACTTCCTGCCTGTCTTGCAGCAGTTAAAATAAGGATAGCGCCAGCGTCCACGCTGGTGCTTAAGGCTTTGATATATAGGCACCAGCGAGGGCGCTGGCGCCATCTCAACTAGACGGTTCGCCATGAAATCTTACTTTCTTGCAATTTTCCTGCTTTTTTCCACCGCTTGCTGGGCCGAAACGGTGGACACCTACACCTTCCAAAACGAGGCCGACCGCAGCCGAGCCGTGGCCTTGGCCAAAACCCTGCGTTGCGTGCAATGCCAAAATCAAAATTTGGTTGAATCCAACTCCCAGGCCGCCTTTCAGCTTCGCACCGAGGTTTATCAAATGGTGGAGGCCGGCAAGAGCAACGAGCAAATCAAGGCCGAACTGGTGGAACGCTTCGGCGATTTTGTGCTTTATCAGCCGCCAGTAAACTGGCGAACCTACGTCCTTTGGGGCCTCCCGCCGCTACTTTTGGTTTTGGCTTTTGGCTTTGCTTGGCTTTATCTCAAGGGAAGAAAGGGCGGGGAAACCTCACAACAAGCGGTCGAAAATGAGGAAAATTTTGCAAAAAATCCCCAACATTCAACCGCTTACCGCCTGCCTAGCTGGCTAATTTGGGGCTTGGTGCTTGCCTTTCCGCTGGCTTATTATGCCTACACCGGCCGCTATCAAGCCATCAACCAAGGCCAGAACGAATTTAAAGAGGCCATGGCCATCCGCCAAGAGCAAAGCCATGAAGCCCGCAAGGAAAGCCTGGTGGAAGCCATCCAAAACCGCCTGCGCCAAGACCCCAACAAAGGCCAAGACTGGTTCGAGCTAGGCCAGGCCTATATGCAGGCCAATGAATTTGACAATGCCCTGGAAGCCTACTCCCGGGCCAGCATCTTACTGGGTCGAAAACCCATGATCCTAGGCGCAGGCGCCACCGCCCTCTACTACCAATCCCACAAAAAAATGACCCCAGATGTCAGGGCCTGGATTGAAGAAGCCCTGGCCGGCGACCCAAACGAAAGCGCCAGCCTGGCCCTCCTAGCTTCCGAAGCCTTCGCCAAGCAGGATTACGATCTGGCCCTTAAATACTGGCAACAAATTTTAGACAGCGGCCGTACCGATATTGAACGCCGGGCCATTATTCGGGCTATGGAGAATGCCGAGAGGTTGAAAGGGAGAGGGAAATGATACTGGGGATTTGTCTTACAGCTATGTGATATTTTTAGTCGTCCTCCCCATCAGGAATAACCGCACCCACTACGGTCGTAGTCGTCTTCACCGCTGCACCAACAACCGTGGTTGCCGCTGAAACTGCGCCGCCGACCACAGACGTGACCAAGCAGCCTGTAAGCAGGCTGCTTAATAAGATGATGGAAAGAAATCCCTTCATTTTTCCCTTATTCAAAACTTACCCAGCCTGTTGCTGTGGTCGAAATGGATTCCTTGCCAGCGGCCAGTGGCAACTTGGTGACACTTTTGGCGGAAGCATCTCGGGCTTCAGCCATAGCATAAGCCACAGGCGCTTGGCGGGTCATCACTGGAAAATACTGGCCCAGCTCTACCTTACCGACAGTAAAGCTCTTGGCATTTAAGCCCTTGCGGACGATTTCAGCCTTGTGCTGGAATTTTTGCACCGCTTCAAGGGTGATTTGGTCTTCAATTTCAGCCGCTTTTTCAGGCGAGATGGAGAAATTGATGTAGTCGATGGCAATTTCATCATTGAGATTTTCCAGCACCTTGGCCATGGCGTCAAAGTCCTTGCTTTTGAGGAAGACATTGCCGTGGGCTTCCCAGCCGATGACCTTGCCCTTGCTGTTGTAAGAAGGGTTATTGGTGATGCCTTCGGCCACCACCTCAATGCTTGGGTGTTTTTGGGCGGCCTCAATCACAGTGTTGAGGTTGCTGGAAACCTGCTTTTTGATGGGGGCTAGGTTTTTGCCCTCCTTGCGGCTATAAACTGAAGCCGACATGAGGTCTTGTTCCACAATCCGTTCCACCTGGGCAGAAAAGTGGAAAACGGGTTTGGTTGGTTTTTGGGCTTCGCTTTCATTGGCCATAAGGGGAGCGGTGGCCAAGGCAAGCGGTAACATTAGGGCATATTTGTTCAATTTCATAAATCCTCCGTTGAAGTCGTCTATCAGACGCTGCAAGCATCATTTAGTTCCAAGACCAGGGCTAAATTTTTATCATCAGGCGAAATCTGCCAGCGGACATTGTGGCCTGCTAGTTTCATGCCATAAATGCGGTCAGACGGCTTACCCTGTTGATAGGCTGGGCGGGGGTCTTGGGCAATGACCTCTCGGATAAAGCCTAACGGGTCGCTAATGCCAAATTTTGCAAAATTTTGCGATTTTTGCACCGCTTGCAGGGCTTGGGGGCTAAATTCCACCGCCAATTTGGCTTGAGGTTTATCTTGGGCGAAGCCTGATTGGGCCTCGGGTTCGCTGTCAGCATAGGTGATGTAGGGTTTGATGTCCAAAATAGGCGTGCCATCGACCAAATCCACACTGGCCAGCTGTAAGCACACTTCGCCCTTTTCGATAATAACCTTCTCCAAACCAACCTTAGACAAGCCCAGGGGATTAGGCCGATGGGTGGCCCGGCTGGCAAAGACACCCACCCGCTCATTACCGCCTAAGCGGGGCGGGCGGACGGTGGCGTGCCAGTCCCGCTCGGGAATTTGGTGGAATTGGAAAATCAACCAAAGATGGCTAAAGGCTTCCAGGCCCCGCACTGCATCGGGTGAATTATAGGGCGACAGCAGGCGTAAAATTCCCTTGCCCTGGGCCACCAAGTTGGGCTGGCGGGGGACGGAAAATTTCTCTCCGTAGGGGCTGTGGATGATGCCGATGGGGCTTAATGTTAAAGATTGCATAAAATTGTCGTATAATCTGTTGAAAATATGTAAAAGATCAAAATCTTTCAGGCCAAAGTAGGATATGATGAAGCCTATTTTAATCTTGCTATTTTAACTCGAAGAACCTGTTTTAATGAATAAAAACTCCACTTTTTCCATTTGGTTTTCTACCGCCCGCCCCAAAACCCTTCCCCTGGCCCTAGCCTCTATTTTGGTGGGTTCAGCCCTGGCCTATTGGGCGGGAGCCTTTAGTGGCCTGATTACTGGCCTGGCCTTTTTAACCACTATTTTGCTACAAATTCTCTCCAACTTTGCCAATGATTATGGCGATCACATCAAAGGCTCCGACACGGCCGAACGCATTGGCCCCCTTCGGGCCATTCAGCACGGGGCCATTACGGGGGCGCAGCTCAAAAAGGCCCTTTATGTAGTGGGTGCACTAGCCTTTCTTTCAGGCTCTGTCTTGATTGGCTATGCAGTGCAGTCGGTGCAAGATATTGTGGCCTTTGCGGCCTTGGGGGTGGTGGCCATTGTGGCGGCCATTACCTACACGGTGGGCAAGAAACCTTATGGTTATTTGGGCTTGGGTGACTTGTCTGTACTGATTTTCTTTGGCTTTTTGGCCGTAGTCGGCACCTTCTACCTGCAAGCCCGCAGTCTGCCTGCCAGCATTTGGCTGCCGGCCTTTGGCTGCGGTTTGCTTTCGGTGGCTGTCCTTAACATCAATAATCTGCGGGACATTAACCAAGATCGTCAGGCCGGCAAAAATACCTTGATTGTCCGCATTGGCAGCCAAAAGGGGCGGCGTTACCATGTTGCTCTCTTGAGCTTGGCTCTGCTGTCCTACTTGATTTTCTCCCTCAGCCACCTCAATGCCTGGGGCCTGCTTTTTTTGCTGGCCACGCCGCTTTTAGTTAAGCACGGCCTGTTTGTTTACCGCCACCAAGATCCTGCCGAATTACGCCCACTTTTAGGTCAAATGGCAGGCCTGGCCTTGATTACTAATCTCTTGTTTAGTCTCGGGATTTTTCTTCAATAAAAGCAGGGTGGGGAAGCCCCGCTCTCGATTTTAGGTATAAGCTATGAACAACATCACCCCCCATCTCCCTACTTTCCTCCAGGAACCCCTTTTCTGGGTGCTGGCCCTGCTGGTCTTTGCCATTTGGCAATTTATCCGCAATAAACTGCGGATGGATGTGGTGGCCCTCTTGGTGATGGCCTTTTTTAGCCTGTCGGGCATTTTGACGGTTCAGGAAGTCTTTGCCGGCCTAAGCGACCCTAACGTGGTGCTAATTGCCCTGCTCTTTATTGTGGGCGAGGGGCTGGTGCGAACGGGGATTGCCTATCAGGTCAGCGAATGGCTCATGCGGGTGGCAGGTGCCAGTGAGGTGCGGGTTTTGGTTCTGCTTATGCTCTCCATTGCGGTACTGGGTTCTTTTATGAGTTCGACGGGAATTGTGGCCATCTTTATTCCTGTGGTGCTGGCCATTTGTTCCTCCATGGGCATTTCGCCTAAACGGCTCATGATGCCCTTAAGTGTGGCCGGGCTTATTAGCGGCATGATGACCCTGATTGCCACCCCGCCCAACCTGGTGGCCCATTCTGAATTGGTGAAAGCTGGCCTAGAGGGTCTCAACTTCTTTAGCTTTACCCCGCTAGGCCTAGCGGTGCTGCTCATGGGCATTGGCTATATGTTGATTGCTCGCAAGTGGTTGGATAATGGCGAAAGTGTTGAAGTGGTTAGCCAGCAGGGCCAGTCCATGTCCCAACTGATAGCTGAATACCAGTTGCAGGGCAGGGCAAAAATGGTGGTGGTTAATCCTAAGTCGCCTGTGATTGGCCGCACCATTTATGAGCTCAAATTGCGTAATGAACACCACCTCAATGTGATTGCTATTCAACGCCTTAAACGCCTGAGCCGTGTGACCATCAGTGCCTTTGGCGAAACCAATCTGCGGGAAAAGGATATTTTGCTCATGGATATTGGGGTTTCGGATGAAAAATTCGCCTCCCTGTGTGAAATGTTGGGCCTCAAGCAAATTGAGGTCAAGGGCGATTATTTCTCCTCCCATTCTAAGTCGGTGGGCATGGCAGAAGTGGCCCTCATGCCAGAGGCCGAGAGTATAGGCAAAACCATCAGTGAACTGGGCTTCCGCTCCCGCTATGGCTTGAGTGTGGTCGGTTTTAAGCGGGACAATGAGATCCTGACCCAAGATATTATCCACACCCCGCTCAAGCTGGGCGATGTGCTTTTGGTCATGGGCGTGTGGTCGCAAATTCAGGAGATGGACAAGCAGAACAAGGACTTCTTCCTGCTTAAAACCCCAGTCGAAAGCAAGCAGGCTGTGCCGGCTGCCAGCCAGGCTCCGCATGCCATTTTCTCGGTTTTGACCATGGTGGTGCTGATGATTACGGGCTTAGTGCCTAATGTGATGGCCGCCCTGATTGCCTGTCTTATGTTGGGCAAATTCCGCTGTGTGGATATGAAGAGCGCCTATGAGTCTATCCACTGGCCTAGCCTGATTTTGATTGTGGGTATGATGCCTTTCTCGATTGCTATGCAAAAAACGGGCGGGGTGCATTTGGTTGTTGAAGGCTTCTTGCAGGCTACTTCTTCGCTGGGGACTTATGGCATTTTGGCCGGTATGTTTGTTTTGACAGCCTTGATCAGCGCCTTTATTTCCAACACCGCCACTGCCATTTTGATGATGCCTATCGCCATTGGGATTGCCCAAAAATTAGGTTATTCCCCTGTGCCTTTTGCTATGACGGTGGCCATGGCAGCTTCTGCGGCCTTTATTACCCCTGTGTCCTCGCCAGTGAATACCATGGTTTTGGCCCCAGCAGGCTATAAGTTTATGGATTTTGTGAAGGTTGGTTTGCCTTTTGCGATTTTGGTGATGGGGTTGTCGGTGTTCTTGATTCCTGTTTTGTTTCCGCTTTAAATTAAACCGTAGCAATCTACTGCCTTATCTCGATCTAATTCCCCTCTTTAGCAAAGAGGGGTTAGGGGAGATTTGGCAGAAGTGATAGCAAAGAGAGTGCTAAATTCGGAGAATATTTCACTCTCAAATCTATGATTAATCACTCCCTCTCTCCGTTTTTTCTTATGCCAAATCTCCCCCTGCCCCTCTTTGCTAAAGAGGGGAGTAGATTGTAGGGATTTTGAATTCATCTTTCTTATTAAGTAGGCTAATTTTTGCTGCCTGTAATTGGAAATATAGTTGTTACGAAGCATAAAAAAACCGCCTGTATTCAAGGATACAAGCGGTTTATTTTTGCGCTTTTCTTGCAAGTTTAATGCAGGGCGGTAACAATCACCATAAAGACCTTTAAGACCGAGGCATTAACCAAGTCAATAAAGAAGGCCCCCACCATTGGAACAATCAAGAAGGCCTTGTGGGATGGGCCGAAGCGGCTGGTAATGGCCTGCATATTGGCCACTGCCGTTGGGGTTGCGCCCAAGCCGAAGCCACAGTGGCCGGCACTAAGCACGATGGCATCGTAGTCCTTGCCCATGGCTCGGTAGGTGATAAGCATGGCAAAGAGGGCCATCAGGGCAACTTGCACCAAGAGGATAACCATGACTGGCAGAGCCAGGCCGGCCAGTTCCCAAAGTTTAAGCGACATAAGTGCAATGGCCAAGAAAAGCGAAAGGCCCACGTTACCCAGCACGTCCACAGCTGCATCGGCTACCTTAAACTTAAAGATATGGGCTAGGGCATTACGGATAATCACGCCGGTAAACAAGCACCACACAAAGGTTGGCAGCTGTAAAACCGTTCCCTTGGTTTGGGCATCTAGGTATTTGCCCACCAAAAGGCAGATGGACATCATGGCGATGGTTTCAATCAGGGAGCGGGTATTGATTTTCCGCTTGTAGGTTGGGTGCTCAAAGGCTTCTTGGACATCGTCCGTCTCATCGTTTTCAGGGTTGAGGGCTTGTTTGTTGCGGTTGAGCAAGAAGCGGGCCACAGGGCCACCGATAATCCCACCAAAGACCAAACCAAAGGTCGCACAGGCCATAGCCAGCTCAGTCGCCCCAGTAATGCCAAATTGCTTGGTCAGGGTTTCTGCCCAGGCCGCCCCCGTGCCGTGGCCACCTGTTAGGGTAACAGAGCCAGCAATCAGGCCGTAGGCTGGGTCTAGGCCCAAGAGCATGCTGCCAAAGACCCCGACCGTATTTTGCAGGGTGATAAGCAGGGCAGCAATGATAACAAAAATAACCAAGGGTTTGCCGCCCTTAATCAGGCGGGCGAAGTTGGCACTTAAACCGATGGAGGAGAAAAAGACCAGCATCATGGTCGATTGAAGGTTGGTGTCGAAACTAAAGGTGTAATCGCCCAGCTTATAGGCCAAGGTTAGGCCCAGGGCCACGATAAAACCGCCGACAACGGGTTCAGGAATATTAAAGGCCTGTAAAATGGCAATGCGTTTTACCAGAAAATAACCGAGTAATAAGACAAGACTGGCCAGGGCCAGGGTCTGATAGGTATCAAAAATCATATTGCTCCTATTGAATTGTTATAAGAAGCGGGCGTTTATACCATAAAAAAGTAGGGATTTAAAATTTTTACCGGCAACTTGCTTGTTTTATATCAAATAAACCTGGCTTTTAAGTTTTCTTTAAGCATTCTCTGGTCTAATTTGCCGCAAGAGATTTTGCAAAAATAGGGTAAAATAAGCCCGCTTGTTGGGTTTTTGGAGAGAATTTATGCGTATTTTATTGATTGAAGATGATAAATTGATAGGCGAAGGCTTAAAGTTAGGCCTAACCAAGCTCAATTTTGTAGTGGATTGGTTTAGCGATGGCAAGTTGGGCTTTGAGGCGCTTTTTTCGGCCGAATATGATGCGGTGGTCTTGGACTTGACCCTGCCTAAGATGGACGGCCTAGACATTCTTAAACAATGGCGGCGGGAAAATCAGGATATTCCCGTGCTGATCTTAACCGCCCGAGATACCCTGGATGAGCGGATTTTAGGCTTCCAAACTGGGGCGGATGACTACCTCTGCAAGCCCTTTGCCCTGATGGAAGTTTCCGTTCGCCTCCAGGCCCTGATCCGCCGCCGCTTTCAACAAAGTTCGACTGAAATTGAGGTCGGCCCTCTCAAATTAGACACCAGCACCCATTCGGTAACTCTGGCGGGTGAGCCTGTGAATTTAACCGCTAAGGAATTCCAGCTCCTGCAACTTTTTGTCAATAATAAGGACAAGGTGCTGACCCGCTCCAGCATTGAGGAAAAACTCTACAGCTGGGACAGCGATGTCAGCTCCAATGCGATGGAGGTTTACATCCACAATCTGCGTAAAAAACTGGGCAAGAGCTGGATCAAGACCGTCCACGGCGTAGGCTATAAGCTCGGGAGCAACGATGCGTAGGTTCTTTGAAAATCGTAGCCTGCGGTTCCGCCTGGTGATTGCCCTTTCCCTGGTTAGCTTTGTGATTTGGGTACTGGCCATGGTGGTTGAATGGAACAAGGCCCGTGATGAGGTGGACAAGCTCTTTGATGCCCAGCAGGTGCTTTTTGCTGAACGCCTGGCCTCGTCTGATATTTTCCAGGGCTTCCACGAGGTCCGCCATCGGGGCCTGCGTAGGGGAGCCAAGAAGGTGGATGATGATGCCCTGGCCTTTGCGGTTTATACTGAAAATGGCCAGCTCATCACCCACGATAATCGCAATGGCCGCTATATTCCCTTTGCCCCCAAACGGGGCTTTTCGCAGGTTACCATCTATGAGGACGATGGCGATAAGGACGAGTGGCGGATCTTCTGGCTCAAGCACCGGGATATTTTTATTGCGGTAGGCCAGGAGCTGGACTATCGGGATGATCTGATCAATGACATTGTTTTCGTCCAGCTCTGGGTATGGCTGGCGGGCTTGCCCCTGCTTATTTTAGCCATTCTCTGGGTGGTCAATCGGGAATTGCGTTCCCTCCGCCTGCTAAAAAAACAGGTGACCCAACGCAAGCCGGATGATTTTTCGCAAATTTCCAAGCAAAATCTACCGCTTGAAATCTTCCCTCTGGTGGATAGCCTCAATAATTACCTGGCCCGTACCCAGACCATGTTTAACCGGGAGCGACGTTTTACCTCCGATGCCGCCCACGAATTGCGAAGCCCCTTGGCTGCCCTACGGATCCAAACCGAGTTGGCCCAATTAACCATGGACGACCCCAAAGAGCATAGCCAAGCCCTGGGCAATATTACCCAAAGTATTGACCGAATTGCCCTTTTGATTGAGCAGCTCCTAACTCTGTCCCGCCTGGAAAATCTGGTGGAGTTGGACGAACTTGAGCCCATTGACTGGCAGAGGCTGATTGAAAGCAATGTGGCCCAGCTCTACCTCCAGGCTGAGCAAAAGGGCAGTGAGATTGAGGTAGAGGTGGAGCACTACCCGCAAAACCAGCAGGGCAAGTCCATGTTGCTTTCTTTGGTCTTGCGTAACCTGATTGAAAACGCCATCAACTACACGCCAGAAGGCTCTCTGATTCGGGTCTCTTTGTCTGAACAAAAATTAGTGGTGGAAGATAATGGTACCGGCGTAAGTGAAGCGGATTTAGCCAAGCTGGGCCAGCCCTTCTACCGGCCGGTGGATAGGCCAGACAGTGATAACAAGGGATCTGGCCTAGGCATTTCTATTGTTAAACGAATTGTCGAATTGCACCGCTTTAAGTTGAATTTAAGTGCCAGTGAATTAGGTGGTTTGAAGGTGGAAGTGATCTTCTAAAAAAAGCCCCTCTTTGGCTGACAAAGAGGGGAAGGGAGTCACAATGGAGGTTTTTGTTTTTATGTTTTATGCTTCAATGCCTTCAAAGAGGGCGGTACTGAGGTAGCGTTCTGAAGCCGATGGCAACACGGCAACCACTAATTTGCCTTCAAATTCAGGCAATTTGGCAATACGGTCGGCGGCGGCAACAGCAGCTCCAGATGAAATGCCGGCCAAAATGCCTTCTTCAGCCATAAGGCGGCGAGCAGTGGCAATGGCGGTTTCGCTATCCACCTGTTCTACACGGTCAATCAGGCTTAAATCCAAGGTTTTGGGAATAAAGCCCGCCCCGATGCCCTGAATTTTGTGTGGGCCTGGTTTGACTTCTTCGCCATTGCGGGTTTGGGTGATAACCGGCGATTCAGCGGGTTCTACCGCAACCAAGGTCACATTTTTGCCCTTATCTTGCTTAAAGTAGCGGCCTGTTCCTGTAATGGTGCCGCCTGTGCCTACGCCTGCCACAAAGGCTTCAATCTGGCCCTCGGTAGCCTCCCAAATTTCAGGGCCGGTGGTTTGTTGGTGGATGGCTGGGTTGGCTGGGTTTTCAAACTGCTTGAGCATCACATAACGGTTAGGATCGCTGGCCACAATTTCTTCGGCCTTGGCAATCGCCCCCTTCATGCCTTTAGCCCCTTCGGTTAAAACCAGGTTTACCCCCAGGCCTCGCAAGAGGCGTTTGCGTTCATTACTCATGGTTTCAGGCATGGTAATGGTAATCGGGTAGCCACGGGCGGCGGCCACATAGGCCAGGGCGATACCCGTATTACCGCTGGTGGCTTCAATGATTTCCTTACCCTCTGTGAGCAGGCCATCTTTCTCCGCCTGCCAAACCATGTTGGCCCCGATACGGCATTTAACACTAAAACTTGGGTTACGGGCTTCAATTTTGACTAGCAAATTGCCCTGGTTGCCGAAGTTTTTTAAGCGTACAAGCGGGGTGTTGCCAATGGTTAAAGAGTTGTCTGCATAAATGGTCATAAGCGCCTTCCTTTTGAGTATTTGTAAAAATTGAGGCCAATCATACCGCTTGTTTTTAGGCAAGTGTAGTGGTTAAAGTTTATTTGATATAACGGATGGTTATATAAGCAAATCCCAGGCCTAGCTTTGCATTGTGGGCCTATACAAGCTAAAATCATCACTATCTCTCTGCCAACCTAGGAAGAACTTATGTTACTTATCGATCTCGCCGCCCAAAGCCTGGCCCCTGAAGAAAAGGAGATGCTAGAACATCCCCTGGTTTCAGGCCTCATTCTCTTTACTCGTAATTTTGAAAGCCGTGAACAGGTGACTGATCTGGTCAGACAGGTACGTGAACAGGTCAAAAAGCCGCTTTTGATTACAGTTGATCAGGAGGGCGGCCGAGTGCAACGCTTCCGTGAAGGCTTTACCAAATTGCCAGCCATGCAGGCCTTCTTACAACTCAATCGGCCTGATCTAGCCCAAGAAGCCGGCTGGCTTATGGCAGCAGAAATGTTTGCCCTCGGCATTGACTTGAGCTTTGCCCCAGTACTGGACTTGGGCCACTGCTGCAAGGCGATTGGGGATCGTTCCTTTGGAGAGAAACCCAGCCAAATCCTGCCTATTGCCGAAGCCTTTATTGATGGCATGCGGGAAATGGGCATGGCAGCCACGGGCAAACATTTCCCGGGCCATGGTCATGTTTTAGCCGATTCACATTTGGAAACCCCCTTTGATGATCGCCCCCAAGAGGCCATTTTCAGCCACGACATCCAGCCCTTCCAGCAACTGATTGCCAAGGGCAAGCTCTCGGCTATTATGCCGGCCCATGTGATCTACACCCAGTGCGACAGCCAGCCGGCCAGCGGTTCCCACTACTGGCTCAAGCAGGTTTTACGCCAGCAGTTGGGTTTTGATGGCGTGATTTTCTCTGATGATCTGGGCATGAAGGGGGCGGGCTTTATGGGCGATTATGTGGAACGCAGCCGCAAGGCCTTGGAAGCGGGTTGCGATTTGCTGCTTTTATGTAACGAGCCACAAGGCGTGGTTCAGGTGCTGGATAACTTAAAAACCCAACCGACCCAATCCCAAAAAGAACGGCATTTTTCCCTTATGAAAAAACGGGATCTGAACTGGCAGGAACTGACTGCCAGCCCACGTTGGCAAAAAATGCACCAGGAACTAGCCCAGCTGCAAGAACAATGGTTGGAGTGGAAGGAAGCCCATGCCTAAGGCAATAAACTGTTCGCATTTTAAACGTAAGGACTGCACCTCCTGCCTCTGGCTAGACCAGGACTACGCCCAGCAAATCGCCCAAAAAGAAGCCGACCTCAAGCGGTTGGTTTCGCCCTATTTCTTGCAAACTAGCCTCTGGTTGCCAGCCGTTCAATCTCCCCTAATCGGTTTTCGCAACAAGGCCAAGATGGTGGTGTCAGGCAGTGTGGAGCGGCCGATTTTGGGGTTACTCAAAGACCCGACCGATCCGCAAAGTGGGATAGATCTGACAGATTGCTCCCTCTATCCAGCCAGTTTTGCCCCGCTTTTTCCCATTCTCAGGGACTTTATCGGCCGGGCTGGGCTGGTTCCCTACAACATCGCCAAGCAAAAGGGCGAACTCAAATATATTCTCATCAGCCAAAGCGGCTTTAACCAGTCGCTTATGATCCGCTTTGTGTTGAGAAGTGAAAACAAGCGGGCCCTAATTGAGCGAGAATTGCAAAATTTCCTGAAAAAACTACCGCTTGCTTCAGTAGTTAGCCTCAATATCCAGCCCCAGCATGCGGCAATCTTGGAGGGGGAAACCGAGATTTTTCTGACCGAAAATCAGGTGCTGGAAGAGCATTTTAACGGCATTCCGCTTTTTATTCGCCCTCAGGGCTTTTTTCAGACCAATCCAAGGGTGGCCAGCCAGCTCTATTTGACTGCCCAAACCTGGGTACAAGACTTGCCGATTAACAAACTTTGGGATCTCTTCTGCGGCGTGGGCGGCTTTGGCCTGCATTGTGCGGCTGCCTTGCAGAAGAAAAATCCAGATGTGGAGCTAACCGGCATTGAAATTTCAGCCTCAGCCATTGCCTCCGCCACTCTGTCTGCCCAAAAATTGGGCCTGCAAAAGGTGAAATTTGCTTCTCTGGATTCGGCCCAGTTTGCTTTGAATGAGCAGGGTAATCGCCCCGATTTGGTTATCGTTAATCCGCCAAGGCGGGGAATTGGGCAGGATTTGGCTGTCTTTTTAAATCAGCTAGGCTCGGATTATTTGATTTATTCCAGCTGCAATGCCCAAACCATGGCCCGAGATTTTGCCCATTTAAGCCACTATAAACTGGCTAAAATTCAACTCTTTGATATGTTCCCCCACACGGCCCATTATGAGGTCTTGTGCCTACTGACAAAAATTTAGAACGGATAAGTTTTATTTATAAGCAAGTAAAATTTTTTTTGTTAAATTTTTGTGAAAATAAGATCTATGTCACATTATTTTTTTTTAGATGGGGCATAATAGGCAAACTTTTGTTTTTCGCTTCAAGATTGTCAAATGAAGTGAATTTTTTATCTTCTGTAAACACACAATAAGGTTAGGTCTGTATGCAAAATACTTCTGTGTACAAAAATTTTGATGAGTGGATAGCCTCTTCTCCATTTGGCGGGTCAAACCAGTCTTATGTTGAAGAAATTTATGAACAATATCTGGCGGACCCAGACAGCGTGGATGCTTCTTGGAAGGCTACTTTCGATGCCCTGCCAAAGGCTACGGCAGCCGAGCAGCCCCATTCCCAGGTTCGGGATTATTTCCGCCGTTTAGCGCGTGAAAACCAGGCCCAGGCCGTGACGGTAATTGACCCTGAAGCCAGCGCCAAATTGGTTAAAGTCCTGCAATTTATTAACGCCTACCGCTTCCGGGGCCACTTGGAAGCCAAATTAGACCCCCTCAACTATTATCGTTGGAAAACCTCCCAAGTTCCAGAATTGGACTACCGCCACCATGGCCTAACCGAGGCAGACCTAGACGAAACCTTTAACATCGGCCACTACGTTTACAATAAAGAAACCATTAAGTTAAGCGAGTTGGCAGACAACCTGCGTGAAACCTATTGCGGTTCCATCGGTTTAGAATTTATGCATGTTCAGGACATGGAGCAGAAAAACTGGCTCCAGGCCAAGATGGAAAGCGTGCTCAATAAGCCTTTATTTACCCAGGAAGAGCGAGTTAATCTCCTACAAGAATTAACCGCTGCTGATGGCTTGGAACGCTACTTGGGGGCTAAATTCCCAGGGGCTAAACGCTTCTCGCTTGAAGGATCGGACGCCTTTATTCCAATGATGAAGGAAATTATTCGCCACGCCAGCCGTCAGGGCATGTCTGATGTGGTCTTTGGTATGGCCCACCGTGGTCGTCTTAATATGTTGGTCAATGTGCTAGGTAAACGCCCAGCCGAACTCTTCGATGAATTTGCTGGTAAACACGGCGACCACAACCGCACGGGTGATGTGAAATACCACCAAGGCTTCTCGGCTGATTTTGCTGTGGACGACAAGCAAATCCACCTGGCCCTGGCCTTCAACCCTTCTCACTTAGAAATTGTAAGCCCTGTGGTTATCGGCTCGGTGCGGGCCAGACAAACCCGTTTAAATGATGAAGAGCGTAACAAGGTCTTAGCCGTTACCGTACACGGCGACTCCGCTGTAGCCGGCCAAGGTGTGGTGCAAGAAACGCTCAATATGTCTAACGCCCGTGGTTACACGGTTGGCGGGACTATTCGTATCGTTATCAACAACCAGATCGGCTTTACCACCTCCAACCCGAACGACACTCGTTCAACCGAATACTGTACCGACATCGCCAAGATGATCCAGGCGCCAATTATTCACGTTAATGGTGACGATCCTGAAGCCGTGGCCTTTGCTGCCCGCATGGCGGTTGAATACCGCATGATCTTCAAACGGGATATTTTCATTGATCTCATTTCTTACCGCCGCCACGGCCACAACGAGGCCGATGAGCCATTAGCCACCCAACCGATGATGTACAGCATCATCAAAAAACACCCAACTCCACGCAAGGTTTATGCTGAACGCCTCAAGGCCGATGGTATCATCACCGAAGAGCAAGAAATCGAAATGATGAACCTCTATCGTGACGCTCTAGACAACGGCGAGCGGGTTGTGCCTGAATGGCGGGATATGGATACCGCCAAGATGGACTGGCTCCAATACCTCAACTATGAGTGGACGGACCCCTATGAAAGCAAGTTCCCACTAGACCGCTTTACCACCCTAGCTAAACGGGTGACGACCTACCCTGAAAGCGTGAAAGCCCATTCCCGTGTCGAGAAGATCTACCAAGACCGCCGTGCCATGTATCAGGGCGAAAAATTGCTAGATTGGGGTATGGCAGAAACCATGGCTTATGCGACCTTGCTTGATGAAGGCACGCACGTTCGCCTCTCGGGCGAAGATGCTGGCCGGGGAACATTCTTCCACCGCCATGCCGTGGTTCACAACCAAAACGACGGCACAGGCTATGTGCCACTTACCCAACTGCATGCCAACCAAGGCCGCTTTGAGGTTTGGGACTCTGTGCTTTCTGAAGAAGCCGTGCTGGCCTTTGAATATGGCTATGCCACCACCACGCCAAAAACCCTGACCATTTGGGAAGCCCAATTCGGTGATTTCGCCAACGGTGCCCAAATTGTGATTGACCAATTTATCAGCTCAGGCGAACAAAAATGGGGTCGGATGTGTGGCTTGGTGATGTTGCTCCCACACGGCTATGAAGGCCAAGGCCCAGAGCACTCCTCAGCCCGTTTAGAGCGTTATCTGCAACTTTGTGCTGAACAGAACATGCAGGTTTGCGTGCCATCTACACCAGCCCAGGTTTACCACATGCTACGCCGCCAGGCCATCCGCAAAATGCGCCGCCCATTGATTGCCATTTCGCCAAAATCCCTGCTCCGCCACCCGCTTGCGGTGTCCAGCCTGGAGGAATTGGTGGATGGAAGTTTCCAAACCGTGATTGGCGAAATTGATGAGCTTGATCCGAAGGCAGTGAAACGGGTGGTCTTCTGTTCAGGTAAGGTTTACTACGACTTGCTAGAACAACGCCGTGCTAATGAGCAAAAAGATGTGGCCATCATCCGTATCGAACAGCTCTACCCATACCCGCATGAAGACGTGAAAGCCGTGCTTGAGCAATATGCCCATGTAACCGACTTTGTCTGGTGCCAAGAAGAGCCACTCAACCAAGGGGCTTGGTATTGCAGCAAGCATAATTTTGAGGCCTCCATTCCAGAAGGCGCCAAACTCAAATATGCTGGCCGCCCAGCGTCTGCCTCACCTGCGGTGGGTTATATGTCGCTTCATACCAAGCAGCAGAAGGCTTTGGTGGAAGAGGCTTTGAGTTTATAACGTAAGGGGCCTGCCAAGCTCGATCTGATCCCCCTCTTTAGCAAAGAGGGGTTAGGGGAGATTTGGCAGGCGAGAAAACGAAGTGAGAGCGTGAACAAGCGGGGCAAAAAGTTGAATTTTTTGCAAAATGTATTACCAGCTCCGTTTTCACTTCTGAAAAATCTCCCCCAGCCCCTCTTTTTCAAAGAGGGGAGTGGATCGAGGGAGAGTAGAGATTACCGAACCGAACACAAAAGGAAAATAATATGACTATCGAAATTCTTGTTCCAGACCTTCCAGAATCTGTAGCCGATGCAACTGTTGCAACCTGGCATAAAAAAGTGGGCGACACGGTTAAACGTGACGAAGTTTTAGTTGAAATCGAAACCGACAAGGTGGTACTTGAAGTGCCAGCCGCCCAAGACGGTGTCTTAAGCGAAATTGCCCAAGATACAGGGGCAACCGTTATCAGCAAGCAGCTTTTAGGCAAAATCTCTGCCCAACAGGCAGGCGATGTGAGTTCTGCCACCATCGCTCAACCTGAAGCGACTCCAGCCGATCGCAAAAATGCCGCAGTGGAAAACTCCCACGCCAATGCAGAAGATCAGGGCCCAGCTATCCGCCGCTTGCTTGCCGAACACGATCTCAAGGCTGAAGACATTACAGGTTCAGGCGTAGGTGGCCGTATTACCCGTGAAGATGTGGAAGCCGCCATCGCCAAACGTAAGGCCCAAGCTGCAACAGCTGCCGTTGCTACTGAGCAAAACACTGTCAGCACCGTTGCCTACTCTGCCCGCAGTGAAAAACGTGTGCCGATGACCCGCTTGCGTAAACGTATTGCCGAACGCTTGCTAGAAGCTAAAAACACCACAGCCATGCTGACCACCTTCAATGAAGTGGATATGCAGCCGATCATGAGCCTGCGTAAACAGTACGGCGAGAAATTTGAAAAACAACACGGCGTGCGTTTGGGCTTTATGTCCTTCTACATCAAGGCCGTGGTTGAAGCCCTTAAACGTTACCCAGAAGTGAACGCTTCGATTGATGGCGATGATGTGGTTTACCACAACTATTTCGATGTCAGCATTGCCGTTTCCACCCCACGTGGCCTGGTGACCCCAGTCCTGCGTGACTGCGACAAGCTCTCTATGGCTGAGATCGAAAAATCCATCAAGGCCTTGGCTGAAAAAGGCCGTGACGGCAAATTGACCGTGGAAGACTTAACGGGCGGTAACTTCACCATCACCAATGGCGGTGTCTTTGGCTCGCTTATGTCCACCCCAATTATCAACCCACCACAAAGTGCCATTTTAGGTATGCACGCCATTAAGGATCGCCCTGTGGCAGTCAATGGCCAAGTGGTGATTCGCCCGATGATGTATTTGGCACTAAGCTACGATCACCGTTTAATTGACGGCCGTGAGTCTGTGGGCTTCTTGGTGGCCATTAAGGATTTACTGGAAGATCCGACACGGTTGTTATTAGAGATTTAATCCATTTTAGACAAGGGAGAGCTGGTACAACCTGATAACATCCTTTACATCATAACCCAAGGACATCGTTTACATTCTTTGCCGTAAAATCGCACCAAACATCTTATCTTTGGTGAAGAAAATGGCTTGGAAACAAACGAATCCTATGGAACAAAAAACGTTATTTATCAAGGCTTGGTTGTCCCAACGCTTTACAAAATCCGACCTGTGTGAACAGTTCGGAATCAGTCGTCCAACAGCCAATAAATGGATTGAACGCTTTAAACAAGGCGGCTTTCCTGGTTTGCAAGAGCTATCCAGAAAGCCACATTATTCGCCCAATGCCACGCCACAATGGATTGTTGAGTGGCTGGTCAGTGAGCGACGCAAACGCCCCGATTGGGGGGCAAAAAAGCTGCTTGACCTGTTTGAGCAACGCTTTCCTGAAGCCAAGAAACCGGCTGATAGCACAGGCGATTTAATCTTGGCTCGAGCAGGACTGGTCAAGCCCCGCAAGGTTCGCCGTCACACGCCAGCAGACAGCTTGCCCTTTGCCGAATGTGACGCCCCTAATACAACCTGGTGCGTGGATTTCAAGGGGCAATTCCAGCTAGGTGACCAGAAATGGTGCTACCCGCTAACGGTGAGCGACCAGTTTTGCCGTTACTTATTGCTTTGTCAGGCCCTGCCCAATACCTTGGGTGACCCTGTAAAAGCCCAGTTTGAACGACTTTTTTACGAGTTCGGGCTGCCTTGGAATATTCGTAGCGACAATGGCTCGCCCTTTGCCTCAACTGCCCTGGGTGGCTTAAGCAAGCTGGCCAAATGGTGGATTGACCTGGGCATTCGGCCCGAGCGTATTCGCCCCGCCCACCCCGAACAAAATGGGCATCATGAGCGAATGCACCGTAGCCTCAAGGCTTGTTTACTCAAGCGTGAGGCCATTGCAGGGAATCTTGCAGACCAACAGGCCATGTTCGATGCTTTTGTGCACGAATATAACCATGAGCGTAGCCACGAAAGCCTGCTTGATGATGACAAAAAACGTCAGACGCCAGCAAGTCTTTATCAGCCCTCAAGTCGTATTTATACCGGCAAGATTGAAGACTATGACTACGGTCAAGGTGTTGAACTTCGTCGAGTTAAACCCAGTGGCGAACTCTGTTGGCAAGGTGAAATTTACTACCTGAGCCAAATTTTAAAGCAAGAAACCGTTGCTTTTGTGCCTTACGCCGATGGTATTTGGCACATTTATTACCGTTTTCATTTTCTGGGTCAAATGGATGACCGAGAGAAGAAAATTACTCCAGCAAGTAGCTGGCATATTAACCATACAATGTAAACGATGTCCTTAGAGAAAAATGTAAAGGATGTTTATGTTGTACAGCTTCGCTCCACCCGCTTGCGGGGGAGCTGCCGAAGGCTGAGGGGGGATTTGTACATTAGGATATTTTCTTCCCCCCTCCGTCACTCCGTGACACCTCCCCCGCAAGCGGGTGGAGGGAAGTGGATTGGAAGCTACGATATATCAATAAACACAACATAGGAACAAAACACTATGAATTTACACGAATATCAAGCAAAGCAGATCTTTGCACAATATAAATTACCTGTGGCTAAGGGCATTGCCTGTAAAACCGCAGAAGAAGCCGAAGCGGCGGTCAGCCAATTAGGTGGCGATGTTTGGGTGGCCAAGTGCCAGGTTCACGCAGGTGGCCGTGGTAAGGCCGGTGGCGTGAAATTGGTTAAAAGTGGCGCTGAGGCCAAGGAATTTGCCCAAAATTGGTTGGGTAAAAACTTGGTAACCTTCCAAACCGATGCCAACGGCCAGCCAGTTAATACCATCTATGTGGAAGAAGGCTCCAGCATTGATAAAGAATTATATCTAGGTGCAGTGATTGACCGCTCTTCCCAAAAAGTGGTCTTTATGGCCTCTAGTGCAGGCGGGATGAACATTGAAGAAGTGGCAGAGAAAACCCCGCATTTGCTCCATAAAATGCCAATCGACCCACTTGTAGGTGGTATGCCTTACCAAGGCCGTGAGCTGGCCTTTAAATTAGGCCTATCAGGCGACCAAGTTAAACAATTCACCCATATTTTTGTGCAACTAGCCAAACTCTTTGTGGAAAAAGACCTCGCCTTATTAGAGGTCAATCCATTAGTCACCACCAAAGATGGTGGCTTGCTCTGCTTAGATGCCAAAATGGTAGTTGATAGCAACGCCCTTTACCGTCACCCAGAACTCACCGCCTTCCACGATCCAAGCCAAAGCGATGCCCGTGAAGCGGAAGCTGAAAAACACCAGCTCAACTATGTGGCCTTAGATGGCAACATCGGCTGTATGGTAAACGGTGCAGGCCTTGCCATGGGTACCATGGACATCGTTAAACTCCACGGCGGCAAACCAGCCAACTTCCTTGATGTGGGCGGCGGGGCAACCAAAGAGCGTGTGGCCGAAGCCTTTAAACTGATTTTATCTGACAGCAATGTGAAGGCCATTTTGGTTAATATCTTTGGCGGAATCGTGCGTTGTGATCTCATTGCTGAAGGCATTATCGCAGCGGTAAACGAAGTTCACGTTGGCGTGCCAGTGGTGGTGCGACTCGAAGGTAACAATGCCGAACTTGGGCGTGAAATTTTAGCGAAAAGCGGACTTAGCATTTTAGCGGCCAGCACCTTAACGGAAGCCGCACAGTTAGCAGTGAAATCAGCGGAGGGCAAATAAGATGTCAATTTTAATCAATAAAAATACCAAGGTTATTTGCCAGGGTTTCACAGGCGGTCAAGGCACTTTCCACAGCGAACAGGCTCTGGCCTACGGCACAAACTTGGTTGGCGGCGTATCGCCAAACAAGGGCGGCACTACCCATTTAGGCTTGCCTGTTTTTAACACTGTGCGTGAAGCCGTAGAAGCCACAGGGGCAACTGCAACAGTGATTTATGTGCCAGCCGCAGGTTGTAAGGATGCCATTTTAGAAGCCGTAGATGCTGGCATTGAGCTGGTGGTGTGTATTACAGAAGGCATTCCAACCCTAGATATGCTGGAAGTTAAACAACGCCTCAACCAAACAGGCGTGCGGATGATCGGCCCTAACTGCCCAGGTGTGATTACCCCTGATGAGTGCAAAATCGGCATTATGCCAGGCCACATTCACAAGAAAGGCTCGATCGGTATCGTTTCCCGCTCTGGTACACTCACCTATGAAGCGGTGAAACAAACCACTGACGAGGGCTTTGGCCAATCCACCTGTGTGGGTATCGGCGGCGACCCAATCCCAGGCTCAAACTTCATCGACATCCTCAAGCTCTTCCAAGAAGATCCTGAAACTGAAGCCATTGTGATGATCGGCGAAATCGGTGGCTCAGCTGAAGAAGAAGCGGCTGCCTTTATCAAGGCCAACGTGACCAAGCCTGTGGTCAGCTACATCGCAGGTGTGACTGCACCAAAAGGCAAGCGGATGGGCCACGCAGGGGCCATTATCTCGGGCGGCAAGGGTACAGCAGATGAGAAGTTTAAGGCTTTAGAAGATGCCGGTGTCACCACGGTTCGCAGCCTGGCAGAAATTGGTTCTGCCTTGAGAAAGGTCTTGAATAAGTAGGCCTGACTTAGCTCACAAGCGGTCAAGATTTTCCTAAAATTTGCAAAAAGAGGGAAAATCTTGGCCGCTTGTTTTTAGCACTGACAGCCTCTTTGCCTTAAGGAAAAAATCTTTTCACTTTTTTTGAACCTTTCTTAAAAGCCCTAGTCTGATAGATTGCTAGATGCTTCCATACAGATTCAGATTAGCAAGTTTTTTTCATTTCCTTAAGTAGACCTCCGCCCGATACTGATTTTGGTATCGGGCTTTTTTTATGGTGTCAAAACCCGCTGGATGGCTCGCACCACGGCATCCGGTTTTTCGGCATGAACCCAGTGATCGGCATTGCTGACCACAAAGGACTTGGCTTGAGGGAACTGGGCTAAAATGCTGGCCGTGTCTTTTTCCTGAATATAATCAGAAAGCGCCCCTTTGATAAAGAGGGTAGGCAGCTCGACCTTGACCGGCTGCCAGTCCATAAGATGGGCATACTGATCTTTAAGGCCGCTTAGATTGAAGCGGAAGCGGTCGGGGCTTTCAGGATCAAAGGCCTTGAGCATAAATTGCTGCACGCCTTCATCAGTAATATGCTCTGCCATGACTTCTTTGGCGGCCTGGCGGCTGGTTGAGCCGGCGGCTTTTACGGCAAAAAGCCCAGCAAAAAAGGTATTATGACGGTTAAGCGGGTAGGCGATGGGGGCGATGTCGATCACGATCAGTTGCTCAATCAGATCTGGAGCGATGTCTGCCAATTTCATGGCCGTTTTGCCCCCCATAGAGTGGCCAATAACCGTGCATTTTGCAAGATTTAGCGTTTTCAACACCGCTTGCACGTCCTGGGCCATAAGCTCATAGTTCATTTGAGGGCTGTGGAAGGAACGGCCGTGGTTACGCAGATCCAGGCGGAGGATGTCGTAATCCTCGGCAAAGGCCCGGGCAATCACGCCAAGATTGTTCATATCGCCAAAGAGGCCGTGGATGAAAACCAAGCAGCCTTTTGAGGCTTGGCTGGATTTTTGGAATTGGTAGTTTAAAAGCATCGTCTCTTGCATAGATTGTCCTAAATTTATTCAAATATGTGGCAGAGGAAGTGTTAAATCCATGATTATTGCGTATAATGCCTAGAATTTTTTTGTAATCAAGCTGTGAGAGAAAAAACGATGAAAAAAATCGAAATTGATGACGAACTTTATCACTATATTGCCAGCCGAACCCAAGCCATCGGCGAAACGGCTTCCGATATTTTACGCCGTTTGCTCCGCCTGCCAGCCAGCCCCCAGCCCTTTGTGCTGGTGCAAGAAAATACCATCAACGAACTCAAGGCCCTGGCCAAGCCAGCTGCCAAAAAGCAGCCGACCGAAATTGTGGACAAGGCCAGCGACTTTGACAAGGGCGTGAAACGTATTGAGCAGCTTTTGAAATCTGAACATTTCGTGAGCCAAACCAAAAACGTACAGCGTTTTTTGATGCTCTTAAGCGTGCTTTATCGCTCCAACCCCGAAGCCTTTGCTCAAGCGGCCGAAGGTATTCAGGGCAGCGAACGCCGCTATTTCGCCCGTGATGAAGCCAGTATTTTGGCTTCCGGTAGCAGTGCCAAGGCCAAGCTTATTCCAGATTCGCCTTATTGGGTCATTACCAATAACAATACCGAACGCAAGGGGCGGATTTTGGTGCATATTATGGGTGAGATGAAATACCCTCAGCACTTGGTTGATAAGATTCGGGCCTTGTTTTACTAGCCTACCTTGATGATGGCGCCAGCCTCTAGGCTGGTGCCAATAGATTATCAGGCACCAGCCTGGAGGCTGGCGCCATCTTTGGCCTACACATAGATTGCAAAAATGACCATTCCCTCTTCCGCCTTCCCTCTCCTTTATTGGGCAGCCCTCAAATCTGCCGAGACAGCACTTGTGTGGCATAAGGCAGAAGAGGATGATCTTTCTCTTCCTTCCCAGCTTTCCTGGCAGGACTTATCTTGCCTGGCGGTCAAAATCGCCCAGGGCCTGCCTGACAATGCCCAGATTATTGCCTACTCTGGCCGGCATAAGTTCTTGGGCCTCTTGGCCTATTTAAGTGTCTTGGTGGCCCAGAAGCAGATTTTGGGGCTAAACCCCAGCCTCAAGGCGGGGCAGCTTGAGCAGATCTTGCAAGATAACCAAGTCGATTTCCTGCTGACAGACAGCCAGGTCGCAAGCCTGCTTGAGCAAGGTAATCTAGCCTTCAGGCTGCCTCACTATGATCTTAGCCAGCCTGCAACACTCACGCTCACATCAGGTTCTTCCGGCCAACCTAAGGCGGTGGTGCATTCGGTGCAAAACCACTTAGACAATGCCCAAGGCGTTTGCCAGCTTATGGATTTTACCGCTTCCAACCAGTGGCTGCTTAGCCTGCCGCTTTTTCATGTGTCAGGCCAGGGCATTGTTTGGCGCTGGCTCTTGCAGGGGGCTTGCTTGGTGCTTGAGGAAGATAAGGAGAGGCTTTGGCAGACCTTGGCTACGGTGAGCCACGCCTCTTTAGTCCCCACCCAGCTTCAACGTTATTTGCAAAAAAAGCAAGAAAATCAACCGCTTGCCCAACATATTCTCTTGGGCGGAGCCTCCATTCCCAATGAGCTGATTGAAGCCGCCCAGGCCCAAGGCATTGAGACCTACGCAGGCTACGGCATGACCGAAATGGCCTCCACCATTTGCGCCAGCCAAAATCAATTAAATCATGTTGGCGAACCATTGGCTGGCCGTGAAGTCTGTATAAGGGAGAGTGAAATTTGGGTGCGGGGGGCAGGCCTGGGTTTGGGCTACTGGTTAGGCGGCCAAATTGTTCCGCTGACCAATCAGGCCGGCTGGCTGCAAACTAAGGACAGGGGAGAGTGGATGCCTGATGGCAAACTCAAGGTTACCGGCCGTCTGGATAATATGTTTATTTCAGGTGGGGAGAACATTCAGCCCGAAGCCCTGGAGCAAAGCCTCTTTCAATCTGGCCTGGTGGAAACCTGTTTTATTGTGCCCCTGCCTGATGCCGAATTTGGCCAGCGGCCGGTGGCTTTGGTCGATTTTAAGGAGGCCTTTAGCCCGCAAGCGGTGCAAAAATTGCAAAACTTTGCAAGTGAGCGGCTGGAAGGTTTCAAACAACCCATGGCCTATCTGCCGCTTGAAAGCGAGAAATGGCAGCAGGGCGGGATCAAGATTTCACGCAAGCAATTAACCCAATATGCAAAACAGATTTTAGAAAAAGATGAAGATTAGACAGTATTTTTTCCTTTCCCTCTTTTGGGCCTGGTTTAGCACCAGCGCTTTGGCTGCCCCTGAAAATGTGGTCAGCGAAAGCGATCTACAAAGCCAGATTGACAGCATCAAGAATAGCTTGAGCGGTGAGAGTGCCAACAACAAGGAGGCTGAAGTCACCCTTTCTTTTTTGGAAAAGGCCAAGGTTGAGCAAAAAAATATCGCCGAGCTGGAAAAGAATATCAAGGGATCGCCCCAGCGCATCGACAGCCTACAGGCCGACATTCAATCCCTAAAGGCCCAGATTGATACGGTTTCCAGCCAGGATTTTGAAAGCCTGTCTGTGCTAGAGTTAGAAACACGCCAAAAAGAATTGCAGAAGAAGGTGCAAGACCTACAAGCGGCCAATGCAAGTGCTAATAACCGCTATTTACTGGATACGGCTTACCAAAATAAGAGCAAGAATGAAGAGCGTATTCAGGAAATTATCAATATCTTATCGGATGAGGAAACCAATAAGGCCACCCGTGATCGCCTAGTGGCCGAAATTGATTATTTGGAATTAAATAATAAATACCATCTCTTAATTACCCAAAATAACGAGCTTTTATCTTTATTAACGGAAACCGCCCGCAATAGGGATATTTTAGAGCTGCAATTAGTACAAAAACAGGTTGTTAGCCTCCAGGAGATGCTCAACCAAAAACGCTTGGCTCAATCCGAGGCCCAGGCCCAGCAAATTGCCAACCAGCAATCGCAAAAAAATGTTAAAAACCCGATTTTAAAGAAAGAGCTAGAAGAAAACAGCAAATTAAGCCAATTATTATTAGATCAAACCCAAAAATTAAATAGTCTGTCCCAGGATAATTTGCGGATTAACAGTATTTTCGACAGCCTGTCCCAAACCAAGCGTAATATTGATGAACAGATCAGCGCCCTGCAAGGCACGCTGGTGCTGTCTCGCATTATCAATCAGCAGAAAAGCGCCCTGCCAACCGAGCAGCTTATTCAAGACTTGGCCAAGGATATTGGTAATCTGCGGGTCATGATCTTTGAATTTTCCCAACAGCGGGATGAGCTTTATAATATTTCGGAGGTTATCAATAAAACCGAGCGAGAGCAGTTTTCTATTTTTAGTGAAGAAGAACGCAAAACCTTTGAGGATATTTTAGAAGAACGCAAAACCCTCTTAAATGATTTAATTAAAACCCTCAATAATGAATTAAATATTTCCAATAGCATTGAAGCTACTCAACGTCAGGTCACTTCTATCAGTGAAGCCTTGCAAAATAAATTAGAGCAGCAAAGTTTCTGGGTAAAAAGCAATAACCCCATGAATTTAACCTGGCTGGAACAATTCCCTGATTTAGCCATTAAGGAAATTCGGGAACTGACCAAATATGTGGGCTTTGAAAACCTCAATGCCAATATTCTGCCTATTTTGGTTTTTGAACTGGTCTTGCTCTTATTTTACGGCCTGATTGTTTGGAACAAGCCACGGATTAAACAGCGTTTGGCTTCCATCAACCAAAAGGTGAATACGCTCAAGAACGACAGCCATTGGCACACGCCAGAGGCCATGATTTGGACGCTGATTTTGGCTGTGCCCAGCACCCTTTTATTTGTTATCGGCTATACCCTGGCCCTTAGCCTCTTCTTCCAAGATCTCTTGGCCGGCTGGGAATGGGTAACCAAAATCACCATGTACTGGTTCTTCTTCGCCACGGTCTTATCGCTTTTACGCCCGAATGGCCTGGCCTACCGCCACTTCGGTATGCCCCAGGAGAGTAACCAGGTCTTCCACCGTATTATCAAGCAATCCACCTGGATTGTGGGGCTTTTGGTGGTCTCTTCGGTCTTTGCCCAGGTGGAAATCATCGGCTTTACCAACGATGTGATAGGCCAAGTAGTGACCATTATCGCCCTGGCCCTCTGCCTCTTGGTGGTGCGGCCCTTGCTGGATCGGGGTATTAACGAATATCAAAACGCCAAAACTGAAGACGGCACCAAGCGCAGCATCAGCCTCTTTAACCTGCTCCGCCTAATTCTTATTATTGTGCCGATTAGTTTGATTGTTTTAATCGTGCTAGGCTATTACTATACGGCAGTTTATTTGATTGACCACCTGCTTAATAGTTACTTTGTTGCCTTAATTTGGGTCTTTGGCCGCTACTTTGCCTACCGTTCTCTGACCATTTCCTCCCGTCGTATGGCCTACCGCCGCTTGCAGGAGAAACGCCAGAAGATCAAGGAGCAAATGCTAGAAGCCGGCAACAGTGAGCCAACCAAGAACGAAGAAGAAGCCATCAAGATTTCAACCGTAAACCAGCAGATCTTCCGCATGGCCGACTTGATTGGCTGGGCGGTCTTGATTGCCTCCCTTTATGCTATTTGGTCGGATCTGATCAGTGTGGCCTACTACCTAGACGGCGTGATTTTGTGGGAACACAATGATGGCAACAAGTTGGAATCTATCACCCTGCTCAACCTTATGCGGGCACTTATGTATGTGGTGGGAACCTATGTGCTGGTCAAAAATATTGCCGGGATCTTGGAGGTCACCTTCTTCTCCCGTCTCAAGCTGGCGACAGGAACGGGGCATACTCTAACAGCAGTGCTGACCTATGTTATCATCACCTTGGGCAGCATCTTGGCCTTTACTTCGCTGGGGATTTCCTGGGCAAGATCCAATGGGTCTTCACCGCGCTCTCAGTCGGTTTAGGTTTCGGGGTACGGGAGATTTTCGGCAGCTTTGTATCGGGCACTATCTTGCTCTTTGAACGCCCAATTCGAGTGGGGGATAAGGTCACCGTTGGCCAATATACGGGCGTGATCACCAAAATCCGCCTGCGCTCGACCACGTTGTTAGATTCGGATAACATGGAGGTTGTCCTGCCCAACCAGGCCTTTGTGACCGACCGTTTTATTAACTGGACGCTTAATAACACCGTGACCCGTATTAAATTTGTGGTTAATGTGGACTATGAGGCTGATCTCAAACTGGTTCGCCGCCTGCTGCTTCAAGCTGCTGAGGAGGCCCCGAAGGTGATGCAGGATCAGAAGGACTTTGCACCAGATATTTACCTCAAGGGCTACCATGAAAACGCCTTAACCCACGAATTAGTGGTTCATGTGCCTGAAATTGGTGATCGCACCAGTACGGAAAACTTCCTCTATTACCGCATCACCGAACTCTTGACTCAGCACAAGATTAAGCTGGCCTTTAAGCAGTTGGATGTTAATATTCAGGAGAGTGAAAAGGCTCAGGCCTTGCCAAATCAAGCCATACAAGCGGGTTAAAAAAAGCAAAAACTTGCAAATATGTAGGGGCGATTTATCGCTTAAAAGATGGCGCCAGCCTCCAGGCTGGTGCCCAATCCTAAGCACCAGCCTGGAGGCTGGCGCTATCAATAATGAGATATAAATAACAAAAAGGAAAAACACAATGTCAGGAAATTCAATCGGACAAGTCTTCAAAGTCACCACCTTCGGGGAATCCCACGGGATTGCCCTGGGTTGTATCGTGGACGGCGTGCCGCCTAATATGGCCCTTTCCGAGGCCGATCTACAACCCGATCTAGACCGCCGCAAGCCCGGCACTTCCCGCTACACTACACCCCGCCGGGAAGATGATGAGGTGCAGATTTTATCAGGCGTCTTTGAGGGCAAGACCACCGGCACCAGCATTGGCCTTATCATCAAAAATGGTGACCAACGCTCCAAGGACTATGGCGACATCATGGACAAGTACCGCCCTGGCCATGCTGATTTTACCTACCAGCAAAAATATGGCATTCGGGACTACCGAGGCGGTGGTCGTTCTTCTGCCCGTGAAACCGCCATGCGGGTGGCCGCCGGCGCCATTGCCAAGAAATACCTGCGGGAGCAGTTCGGCATAGAGGTGCGGGGCTACCTGTCCCAAATCGGCTCGGTTAAGATTGATCCGCAAACTGTGGCCAAAATTGAAGCCATTGACTGGCAGGCGGTGAATTCTAATCCCTTTTTCTGCCCAGATCCGCAAGCGGTCGAGCAGTTTGATGAGCTGATTCGAGAGCTCAAAAAAGAGGGCAATTCCATCGGGGCCAAATTAACCGTAATTGCCGAGAATGTACCCGTTGGCCTGGGCGAGCCTGTTTTTGACCGCTTGGATGCGGATTTGGCCCACGCCCTAATGTCCATCAATGCGGTAAAAGGCGTGGAAATTGGCGATGGTTTTGCTGTGGTAGAGCAGAAGGGTTCTGAACATCGGGATGAAATGACCCCAGAGGGTTTTTGTTCCAACCACGCAGGTGGGATCTTGGGTGGCATTAGTTCAGGCCAGCCTATTATTGCCCATATTGTCCTGAAACCAACTTCCAGCATTACCGTGCCGGGCCGTAGTGTTAATATCCATAATGAGCCTGTGGAGCTTATCACAAAAGGCCGCCACGACCCTTGCGTAGGCATTCGAGCTGTACCCATTGCCGAGGCCATGATGGCCATTGTGCTTTTAGATCATTTGCTGCGCCATAAGGCACAATGTCGTTAAGATGAACTAAGATGGCGCCAGCCTCCAGGCTGGTGCCAAAATTATAAGCACCAGCCTGGAGGCTGGCGCTAGCATGTTTTAGATATAAACAAACAACAAAGGAGAAAAGCGCCGAATGAAGAAATTTTCTTTAATGACCTTTTTACTCTTGGGCTGGTGGAGCGTGAATCTGCACGCTCTGGAGGCCAATGCCTTACCCAGCCAAGAAAGCCTCAATGCCCAGTTGGCGGAGGCGGAAAAATTAAGCGATGAAAAGGCCAAGGCCAGCCAGGTGGAGGTGCTCACGGCCTCGCTAGACTGGCTCAAGCAAATTGAGGCGCAAGAAAAGGCCAACCAAGCCCTGCAAGAGAAACTGGCTGGTGCGGACAGTGAAATCCAACAAAATAGTGCAGAAATTGAAGCACTCAAGGCCCAATTAGACAAGCAAGAGGCCAGTGCCTATCAACACCTTTCCCTGGCCCAAGCCCAGGCCGAGTTGGCCAGTCTGCAAACTCAGCAGCAGGATATGCAGGAAAAGGTCACCCAGGCTAACAGCCAGCTGGCCAGCCAGGAAACCCTGTCTGAACGCTCCCAAGCGGCCCAAGCCCAAGGCGCCTTGCGGACACAGGAGCTCAATCGGCTTCTGGCAGACAGCAGTTTAAGTAGCCAAACCCAGCAGCAGTATCAGCTGGAACAGGCCTTTTTGTCGCTCAAAGCGGTCTATAACCAAGAGCTGCTCAAAAATAATGATCAGCTCATTATGCTTTATCAAAGCCGCTATAACTTGCTCAACCTGCAAAGCCAGCTGCTGCAAAATCAGATTCTGGCCCTGCAAGAGGTGATCAATCAAAAGAACCTGGCCGAGTCTCAAGAGCAGCTTGCCCAATCCCAGCAGCAACAGCAGGCGGCAGGGCAGAGCAGCTTTATTCAGCGCCAGTTGGACAGAAACACCCAACTCAGCCAATTTTTGCTGGAGCAAACCGAACTCAGCAACAAGCTGACCCAAGACGATTTGCGCATGCGTAATGTGCTGGAAAACCTCAAGCAGACCCAAAGCACCATTGACGAACAGATCAGTGCCCTGCAAGGCACCTTGGTGCTTTCTCGCATTATTCAACAGCAAAGACAGCGCCTGCCTGAAAACTTGGATATTAAGGGCCTATCTAAGCAAATTGCCGATTTGCGGGTACAGATTTTTGATTATACCCAGCGCCGTAATGAGCTTTACGATCTCAATAGCGTAATCGCCAGACTACAAGCGGATCAAAATCAGGCTTTTTCTGCAAATGAAAAGGCTCAACTGGAAAATCTGCTGACCGATCGCCGCCGTATTCAGTCGGATATTATTAAGTCTTTGAATAATCAGCTGAATTTAGCCATCAATCTGGAGCTAACCCAGCAGCAGATCAGCCAAATCAGCGATCAGCTCCAGGCCAAATTAGATCAGCAAAGTTTCTGGGTAAAAAGCAATAACCCGATTTACTTGGACTGGTTCAAGGCCCTGCCTGCGGCGCTCTTATCCCAAATTGAGGGCATCAGCAACAAGATCAGCCTGCAAACAGACCTGACTGATCTGCCTTATCTCCTGGCCTTTGCGGCCATTTTGGCCCTGATTGGCGGGGTAATTTATAAGTTTAGGCCTCGTATTCGCCAGCGTTTGGCCCTGATCAACGGCCAGCTCAACACACTCAGTGCCGACAGCCAATGGCATACCCCTTTTGCCCTGGCCTTTACCGCCATTCTAGCCCTGCCAAGTGTGCTTTGGTTCTTGGCTGTCAGCTTGTTGGTGGGCTTTTTCGTGATGCGTAACCCTGCCGAAATGTGGCAGTGGGCGCTGGAAATGGCCGGCTACTGGTGGTTTTTTGCCTTCTTGGTGGCCCTGCTTCGCCCTAACGGGATTGCCAAAAACCACTTCGGCTTTAGCGATGAAAATGTCGAAAAATCCCGCAATGTGGCCTACCGTATGTGGATTGCCGTTACCCTCCTGCTCAACACTTCCGTCTTCAGCAGCGTGGCTGACAGCGGCATTGCCAACGATGTGCTGGGTGAAATCAACACCATTGCGGCCTTAATTTTCACCCTCTTTATCATTGCCCCTCGCCTGCGTCGGGCGGTTAATTCTTTCACGGGGGAAAAAGAGGGCGGCCAAATCAGCAGCCTGATCCTGCGTACCATTGTGATTGTGGCCCCAATGGTCTTAATTGGCCTGATTGTGCTGGGCTACTACTATACGGCTCTTAATCTGATCGACCACCTGATCCTGACCTATATGGCCTGGTGCGTTTGGATGTGGATTCGCCAGACCATCTACCGTGGCATTACCGTTTCCTCCCGCCGCCTGGCTCACCAACGCTTGGTGGAAAAACGTGCCGAGCAGGCCTTGGCCACCAAGGATGATGGCGTGGACGATATTGTTAAAATCACCCCGCAAGATGAGGGCTTGGAGCTCAACAAGGTACGCAGCCAGGTCATTCGTGTAGCCGATATGCTCCTTTGGACGGCCTTGTTTGTGATTATGTATTACATTTGGGCCGACCTCATTACCGTGGTTAGCTACCTGCGAGGCGTAGAACTCTGGACCCAGATCACCACCACCGAGGCTGGCACCGTGACCGAAAGCATCACCCTCTTTAACGGCCTCATGGCGCTCCTTATTATTGGGGTCAGCTATGCCTTGATTAAGAACCTAAGCGGGATTTTAGAAGTTTCCCTCTTCTCCCGCTTCAAGTTCTCCCAAGGCACGCCTTACACCATCACCACCTTGCTGACCTACGGCCTGATTGCCTTGGGCGGGGCCTGGGCCTTCTCCACCTTGGGTATGTCCTGGTCTAAACTCCAATGGCTCTTTGCCGCCCTGTCGGTAGGTCTTGGTTTTGGTTTGCAAGAGATTTTCGCCAACTTCGTTTCAGGCATTATCCTGCTCTTTGAACGCCCAATTCGGGTGGGCGATACCGTGACCATCAACGGCGTAACCGGCACCGTGGCCAGAATCCGTATTCGGGCCATTACTATGATCGACCCAGATCGTAAAGAAGTGATTATGCCTAACAAGTCCTTTGTGACCGGCCAGGTAACCAACTGGGCGCTTTCTAACACCGTAACCCGTTTGGTTGTTAGTGTGGGCGTGGCCTATGGTTCAGATTTAGAGCTGGTTAAACGCCTGCTATTACAAGCTGCTCACGAGCATGAGTTGGTCTTAAAAGACCCTGCTCCAAGCGCGCTATTCCTGGGCTTCGGTGCCAGCACCCTTGACCACGAATTGCGAGTTTATGTGCAGAGCTTGTCGGATCGGATGGTCACAACAGACTCTCTTAACCGCCGTATTAACCAGCTCTTTGCTGAAAATGATATTGAAATCGCCTTCAACCAGCTTGATGTCTTTATCAAAAACCAAGATACCGGGGCGGAAATGCCGGTGGTTGAGGTGAAGAAGAACTAAAATCCACTGATGATGGCGCAAGCGTCCTCGCTTGTGCCTTATCTATCAAAGGTTTATCAGCACCAGCCTGGAGGCTGGCGCTATCTTTAACCCTATAGGAAAGCACCATGAAACTTAAACATTTACTTATCACAAGCCTTGCCCTCACAACGGCTGTCGAAGGCTTTGCCACCCCTTGGGAGCAAATCCGCAGCCCTGTTGCAGGAAAGCCTCAATCCATCGGCGGTTATAGCAATGGCTGTATTATCGGTGCCCAGCCTCTGGAAATTAAGGGCACGGGCTATCAGGTTATCCGCACCATCCGTAACCGCTATTACGGCCACCCGCAGCTCTTAAGCTATCTTAAAAGCCTGGGCCAACGCAGCCATGCAGCCGGCCTGCCGCCCATTTTAATCGGGGATATGGGTATGCCTGCAGGCGGGCGATTCTCATCAGGCCATGCCAGCCACCAAACTGGCCTGGATGCCGATATTTGGTTGCGTTTCGGCCCTATGGACGACAAAACCGCCCATAACCCAGCCGGCCTGGCCACCATTATGGTTGATCGCAACACTCAACGGGTGGACGAGCGTTTATGGACGGCCCAGCATACCACCTTGCTTAAACTAGCGGCCAGCGATGCCCGAGTGGACAGAATTTTTGTTAATCCTGCCATCAAGGTCAAACTCTGCCAAACGGCAGGCTCTGATCGGGCCTGGCTTCGCAAGATTCGCCCTTGGTATGCCCACGATTCCCACTTCCACGTCCGCCTAAGCTGCCCGGCCGATGCACCGAATTGTGAGAACCAGGCACCTGTACCAGCTGGCGATGGTTGTGGGGCAGAACTCTATTCCTGGTTTGAGCCAGCACCTCCATCTTCAGGTGTGTCCAAGCCCAAAGCCCTGCCACAGCCGCCACAACTTTGCCAGATGATGTTGTCGCAGCAAGGGTTGAACTAAAAGATTGCCTTATAAGCGGCCTCAAATGGCCGCTTTTTTGCAAATCAGATATGCTAAAAAATTCCCACAAAGCCTGCCAATTCCTGTAAAATACGACCTATTTCTAACCGCTTACCCTAAGAGTTATGCACAACGAATTGGCACAAACCATTCCAGAGCTTATTGACTGGACCAGAACTCGGGAATTTTCCCTCAACTTACCCACCGATCGCCTGGCCTTTCTTTTGGCTATTTCCATCTATAATGCCGAGCATACCTCCGATGGGGAGATGAATGAGAGCGACTTAATCGATCTCTTCCGCCATGTTTCCACTGCCTTTGGCCAGTCTGAAGCCACCTTGAGCCTGCGTGCCAACAATGCCATTAATGACTTGGTTAAGCAGCGTTTCCTTAATCGTTTCAGCTCTGAATTTACCGAGGGCCTGGCCATTTACCGCCTGACCCCGCTGGGCGTGGGTGTGGCCGATTACTATGTCCGCCAGCGGGAATTTTCCTCCCTGCGCCTGTCTATCCAGCTTTCTATTGTGGCCGATGAAATCCAACGGGCGTCAAGTTCGGCCGAGGAGGGCGGGGATGAACGCTTCTGGCGGAATAATGTTTTTGCCCCGCTCAAGTATTCGGTGGCCGAAATTTTTGACAGCATTGACCTTTCCCAGCGGATGATGGACGAAAACCAGCAGGATATTCGGGAGCGGATCGCCCAACTCCTTAGCCAAAACTGGCATGAGGCCATCCTAAGCTGTGAGCAGCTCTTGGATGAAACCTCAGGCAACCTGCGGGAGCTACAAGATACCCTTAATGCGGCTGGTGACAAGCTCCAGGCCCAGCTCCTACGGATTCAAACCTGCCTGATTGGCCGGGACGATTTGGACTTTATCGACAATCTGATTATCAACCTGCAAAACAAGCTGGATCGGATTATGAGCTGGGGCCAGCAGGCCATTGACCTCTGGATTGGCTACGACCGCCACGTCCACAAGTTTATCCGTACTGCCATTGATATGGACAAGAACCGGGTCTTTGGCCAGCGTTTACGCCAGTCCATCCAGGGCTATTTCGACAACCCTTGGATGCTCTATGTGGCCAAGGCGGACTCGCTCTTAGACCTGCGGGATGAAGACCCAATTTTCAACGAGGCCGATGCGGTGGGCGAACTGCCAAGCGAACTGGAATATGAGGATATTTCCCAGGTTCAAGAACAGATTGTGGCTCTTATGCAGGCCCAATTAGCACCTTTCCGTGAACAGGCTAAACCGATTGATTTAGGCTTAATTTTACGAGAGCAACTGGCCCGCTACCCAGAAAGCCAGCACTTCGATGTGGCCCGAATCCTGGTTGATCAGGCCGTTAAATTGGGTATGGCCAGCCAGGACAGACAGGCCGTTTACCCAGAATGGCAGGCCATTAACCAGCAGGGCAGCCAGGTTCAGGCCAATGTGATTGATGAGTTTAATCGTTAGTAAGCAATGATTTACAAAATGGGTTACAAGTTGTAACCCAAATTAAAAGAGAATATTTATGACCGACACCACCGACCTTATTTCAAGCAAATTGGCCCAGGCCATTGCGAATCCGATTTTCCCAGAACTAGACAGCCAACTGCGGGCAGGGCGGCATATCAGCCTAGAAAGCCTAGATCAGCACGCCTTTTTAATGGACTTTCAGGCTGAATTAGAGCAGTTTTATCGCCGTTATCATGTTGAGCTGATTCGGGCGCCTGAAGGCTTTTTCTACCTTCGCCCCAAGGCCAGTACCCTGATTGCCCGTTCGGCTATGAGTGAAATGGAAATGCTGGTGGGCAAGGTGCTTTGCTACCTCTACCTTAGCCCAGAACGCTTGGCCCAGCAGGGGATTTTTAGCTATGATGAGGTTTATGAAGAACTGCTCAATCTGGCTGATGAAGCCAAGCTCCTCAGAGCCATCAACCCTCGCTCAACCGGGTCGGATGTGGACAAGGCCAAGCTGATTGAAAAGGTTGGCGGGGCTTTACGCCGCCTGCAAAGGATTGGTATGATCGTGCGTGTAGGCGATCAAAACAGCAAGAAATTCGTGATTTCCGAGGCAGTTTTCCGTTTTGGAGCCGATGTCAGAACGGGGGATGATCCACGAGAAGCCCAGCTTCGCTTAATCCGTGATGGTGAAGCTACGACCCCTCAAAGCCTTGAGGAGGTGGATGAAGAACAAGCGGATGAAAATAGCCCAGAATTTGCAAATGAGGAATAGGGGCTGTTGATCATTCAAGACAAATGTTTGTTTGATAAGAAAGAGGAACGTGAAAAACTTTGAGATCTACTCCCCTCTTTAGCAAAGAGGGGAAGGGGGAGATTTGGCAGAAGGAATAGCAACGAGAGGGCTATTTTCAGAGAAAAAATAAATAAGATAATTTCTGGCTAATTTTTCCCGGCATAGTAGACAAAATAGTTGCTGATTCGTCAAAAACTATGCCAAGTGGACAAAATAGTTGCTAATGTTTATTTTCTAAAATGTTAGCAGCTATTTTTATTCAAAAAATCCTTTATAAACATGGCTTTATGTTTTTTGCTTAATCCATTATGATTATTTAACTGTCGCTTCATATGTTTAAATAGCCCTTCAAGCCTATTTGTTGTCCTTTCTATATTTAAATCTGACCGTTCTTCAAAAGTAAATAAATATTTCATATACCATTTAAGGCTTGCATAAGCCCCTCTAACACTACGATGCTTATAAGGTAAATATCCCTTTTCATTTGGCTTATCACTTCTTTCTTTTAAATACTCTTCATGTTTTAAATACCAATAATGAAGGCGTTTGTAAAATTCATTTTTTGAACTCTCCACCAGTGTTTTTACGATAACTTTTAATTCTTTTCCCGCTTGTGATTGATGCTTTTTTCTGAGTTTTCTCATCACTATTGCAACCATATGAAACTGACACATCTGCACAGGTGCATTGAACAAGTCCTTCATCAGACCTCGCCTACCATCACAGGTAATGGATTGTATTATATAGCTTTTTTCTCTCAATCTATTAAGTGCCAGCTTATAGTAAACGTCTTTTTCTGTTCTTACAAAACAGTGAAATACCACTTTCTTTGTATGAGAGTCCATTAACACTAATACGCCGAAATTACGCTTAAAAAAGGTAGTGTCCATAATTATATTAAGCGATGTGCTTTGAGGTGGATGTAATAATGTTTTAGGAGCTTTATCAATATATCTTTGGATAGTTCTAACCGAACAATGATACTTATTGGCAAGCTGTTGATAAGTTTGTTTTCCTGAAGTGTAATCATCCCAGATCTGTATTGGGTCTAATTTCTTTTGATGGGTAAAGGTTTTATGGCATTGATTACAATAATAACGCTGAATGTTATTTTGTTTACCATGTTTCTTGATATTCGCACTTTGGCAGAAAAGGCAGTTTTTTGTTCATTTTTCAAAAAGAGGGCTTAAAGCCTTGTACTATAAGGCTTTAAGCCACTTTTTAGCAACTATTTTGTCTATTATGCCTTTTTCCCTCACTTCGTTATCACTCCTGCCAAATCTCCCCTAACCCCTCTTTGCTAAAGAGGGGAACAAATTTTAACCATCTATCTCCTCGCCTGTCTCATCCCACTTAAAATTGAGGGCGATGGAGTTAAGGCAGAAGCGGAGGCCAGTTGGCGGTGGCCCGTCGGGGAAGACGTGGCCCATGTGGGAGTCGCAGTGGCCGCAGCGGATTTCGGTGCGGTGGCGGCCCAGGCTGTAGTCGTCCAAATAACGCAGGGCAGTGTCGGAGACGGCCTCATAGAAACTTGGCCAGCCGCAGCCTGCATCAAACTTGGTGTCTGAACGGAAGAGGGCGTTGTGGCAGCGGGCGCAGCGGTAGGTGCCCACACGGTCTTCATTTAAAAACTTGCCAGTAAAGGGCCTTTCTGTGCCATGGTTGATGAGAATTTCAACTTGTTGGTCGGTGAGTTCGTCAATGTCTTTAATCATAAGCGTTTCCTTTCAAAAATCCTGCCTATTCTAGCTTGTTTACCTCCCTTGAGGTAGTTTTTTTAACGTTTAAAGAAGCTGCCTGTATTTGCTTCAATAAAGGAGCCGTGAATCAGCAAAATCCCCAGCCCAATCAGCACCAAGCCCAAACCTAGTTTTAAGCCCAAGGCCAGCTTTTGGCTGGTTTGGTGGGAAAAATACCAACGGCTGAGGGAAAGAGCCTTTTGGCGGGCGACCAAGACCAAATAGGCAAAGAGGCTTAAGGTTAGCCCTGTGCCGATCGACATCACTAACGTGGCAGCCATGCCCCAGGGGTAGAGATCAAGCGTATAGGCCAAAAAGAGCACCAAAATGGCACCCGTACAAGGCCTGGCCCCAATGCTCAAAATAATCATAGCCTGTTCCTTCCAGCCCCGAGCCTCTTCCAGCTGGCCCTGGCTGGGCAAATGCTGATGGCCACAGCCACAATTTTCGGTATGAATATGGGCAGGCTTGAGTGCAGAGCTGGCTTGACTAAGCGGGCGAATTTGTTGAATTTTCGGTTTTTTTACCCGCTTGTTAAGGCTTTTGGTTGCCTGATAAAGCCAATAAAGGCCGAACAAGATCATAATCGCAAAGCTGCCCCGTTCTACCCATTGCAGGGTTTGGTTAAAGTAGCTGCGAGAGAGGGTAAAGGCCACCACAATCAGGGATACCAGCAAAATGGCCACCAGGCCTTGCACCAGCGAGGAGAGCAGGGTTAAACGCATGGCTTGTGGTAGTTTGGTTTCTTCTAGGGCCAGGTAGCTGGTGAGGATAAACTTGCCGTGGCCTGGGCCGATGGCGTGGAAGACGCCGTAAAGAAAGCTGACACCCAAGAGGATCCAACCGGCCTGTTGGCTATTTTCCCCAATCAAACGCAGGGAGCTGGCCAGGCTTTGGTTGAAACTACGCTGCCAGTCCATAACCTGAAAGAGCAGGTAGGGGTAGAGCTGGTAGAGGGCCAAAGCTACACCGATAAGCAGTAAAACAAGCGGTAAAGTTTTCCCTATTTTTTGCATACTAAACTCACTTTTTGGGCGAACATGGCGCCTAGCGATTGGGCATCATCCGCTGGCATATCGGGCGTTTGGCTCTTGTCTAGGCTAAGGGCATAGTTCTTGATCTGGCTAGAGACCTGGGGTTCGGTCAGGCTGGCCGTGCAGAGCTTATCATCATTTAGGCTGACATCCTGCGGGCGCTCATAGCCCATATAGAGGTAGTAACTTGGCTCATAGGTGTAGAGCTGGAAGCTCTTGCCTTTGACGGCTTGGGGTTGGGATAAGTCAAAACGGAAGTGGTAGATTACCCGATTTTGCTTGATTTCAATGCGGGGCTTGTGCGGTTGAGCCTTGAATTTGATGGGCTGATTATGCTCATCGTAAAGGTAGCTAAAATAGTGGTTGCCGATGGCTGTTTGGCTTAGGTCGGCCACAATGGCTTCTTCCGCTTCTTGTTTGTTGGGGTTGGATTTAAGCTCATAAAGTAGCTCGCTGGAGGCCAAATCGTCTAAAGTCCAGGCCATTTCAAAGCCCTTGAGCTGCTCGTCTTCGATGATAATGCGATTTTTGATGTCTAGGAAGGCGTGGGGGTGGGCCAAGACTGTGGCTGAAAATAAGCTAAGAAAAAGGGGGATAAATCTTTTCATAAGTATCCTTGTAAAAAATCGTGCTTTTTTGACCGCTTGTTGGGGGATTGGTTCGTAGGGTGCGATTTATCGCACCATTTTTCTAAGAGAGGGTAAGTGGTGCGATAAATCGCACCCTACGGAAATGAGGTGAGTTGGTCGATAAGCCGAGTTCTGTCGTGGACAATCATTCATCTAGACAACACATCGCTATGCTGTTCAAGCAACCTACCCGAACTCTGGGCGGGCCACCCATTGAGTTCCTATTTGGTCTTGCTACGAGTGGAGTTTACCCTGCTGCGAACTGTTACCAGCCGCACGGTGCGCTCTTACCGCACCCTTTCACCCTTACCAGCCGAAGCTGGCGGTCTGCTCTCTGTTGCACTGGTCGTAGGCTCACGCCTCCCAGACGTTATCTGGCACTCTGCCCTATGTAGCTCGGACTTTCCTCTCGTTTACTTGTCCCACTAGGTCGCCCGAAGGCGGTTAAGGGCTTCAATAAACCAGCGATTGTCTAACCAACTCAAGGGATGGAGTATAGCCTAATTCCCTAGCTACAGCAAGATTTCATTTCAGCCTGAATCCAGTCCACAAAGTGGGCAATCTTAGGCGAGCTGGCCATTTCAGGCGGATAGACCACATAGAAGGTTTTTTCATCATAAAGCTCGGTTTTAAGCGGCTCAACCAAGTTGCCAGAGCTGATTTCATGCTGGGCCAAAATGTTATTGGCAATGGCCACGCCCTGTTCGTGCATGGCTGCTTGCAGGGCCATAAAAGTATGGCTGAAGACCGAACCAGACTCGGAATCCAGGGACTCTAAATTAAGATGCGCCTTCATTCTGTTCCACTTATTGTGGGTGGTAGAGTGGAGTAGGGTCTTGCCGATCAGGTCTTCTGGGCGGTTAATGGGGTTTTTCTCCAAGAACTTGGGCGAGGCCAGCACCACAATGCGGGCTTCAGCCAGGCGGATGGCTTCCACATTCTGCCAGTGCCCGGCTCCATAATAAATAGCCACATCAATTTCCTTGCCCAGCAAGCCTTCGTCCTGATCGACTCCCTTAATCCGCACCTCAATATCTGGGAAATTATTGTGAAAATCGTTGAGGCGGGGCACCAGCCATTGCATACCAAAGGTTTGGGGCACGCTGATGGTCAGGATTTGGCGGTTCTTGGTTTGGCGAACCTTATCGGTTGCAGTGACGATTTTTTCCAAGAGCGGGCGGATGTCCTCAAAGTATTGGGCGCCCAGCTCGGTTAGTTCCAGCATACGGTTCTTGCGGTGGAAGAGGGTTACGCCCAAGAAATCCTCCAAGAGCTTGATCTGGTGGCTGACGGCCGCTTGGGTCACAAACAGATCTTCAGCTGCCTTGGTAAAATTGAGATGGCGGGCAGCCGAGTCAAAGGCCTTGAGGGCATTGAGGGGAGGGAGTTTTTTATTCATAGCCATAAAAGGTGCTTATTACATTATTTTTTTTTATAAAAGAGATTAAAAATTCTCGTTTGTTGAAGAGGTCGGACAACATTATAATACAGGCCGTACTTAGATGGATAGTGGTAGCGAACTGAAAAGTTTGCTAGTTCGTATTTTTAAGTATGATGTTGTGTTTGCATATTGGTCTAGGAAACTAGACTGGAGTAACGCAAGTTACTCGTTTCACTTCCTGTATATTTTGAACCCTTTTGGTTTAACGCCGCCCACTTTGGGCGGTTTTTTTATGCCTAAAATTCATTTTATTCTAACAGAAGCCCATCAATTTGTCAGAGCAAGCGGTTAAAAATCCAAAATTTTTTGCAAATTTGCCTTAATCCCTTTCCAATTGGGCTGCTAATCGTGTAAATTTACACAATTTTCTATCACAACAAGAAGAAGGAACACAATATGGCAATCAAAGATTTAGACTGGCAAAACCTGGGTTTTTCCTACATCAAAACCGACTACCGCTTTATCGCCCGCTGGAAAGATGGCGAGTGGGATCAGGGTGAGCTCACCACCGACAGCACCCTCCACATTCACGAAGGCTCAACTGCCTTGCACTACGGCCAGCAATGCTTTGAAGGCTTAAAAGCCTACCGCTGCAAGGACGGCTCTATCAACCTCTTCCGTCCAGACCAAAACGCTCAACGTATGCAGGCCAGCTGCGATCGTCTCTTGATGCCACAAGTGCCAACCGAACTTTTTATCCGAGCTTGTAAAGAAGTAGTCAAAGCCAACCAAGACTGGGTTGCCCCTTATGGCACGGGTGCGACTCTCTACCTCCGTCCTTTTGTGATTGGTGTAGGCGAAAACATTGGGGTAAAACCGGCACCTGAATTTATTTTCTGCGTCTTCTGCTGCCCGGTGGGCAATTATTTTAAAGGCGGTTTAAGCCCGTCTAACTTCCTGGTGCTTGAGGACTACGACCGTGCTGCTCCGCATGGCACAGGGGCTGCAAAAGTGGGTGGCAACTACGCAGCCAGCCTCTACCCAGGTAAAATTGCCCACCAAAAGGGCTTTAGCGACTGCATCTACTTAGACCCAGCCACCCATACCAAAATTGAAGAGGTGGGATCAGCCAACTTCTTTGGCATTACCAAGGACAACAAATTTGTTACTCCGCTTTCGCCGTCTATTTTGCCAAGCATCACCAAATACTCCCTGCTTTATTTGGCCAAAGAGCGTTTGGGCCTAGAGCCAGTTGAGGGGGATGTTTATATCGATCAACTAGAACAATTCACTGAAGCAGGGGCTTGTGGCACAGCAGCTGTGATTTCCCCAATCGGTGGTATTCAATATAAGGATGATTTCCACATCTTCTATTCCGAAACCGAAGTCGGCCCAATCACCAAGCGTTTATACGCCGAGCTTACTGGCATTCAGTTTGGGGATGTGGAAGCACCAGAAGGGTGGATTGTTAAGGTAGAATAATTATTCCCTTTGAAAAAGAGAATTTTGTAGGGGCAAATTACATTTGCCCCAAAGCCATTATTGAGAAAATGGGGCGAATGTAATTCGCCCCTACAATAAATTCCTCAACCTATTCAAAAGGAACAATATGATCAAACGCATCGAAGTAGGCCCTCGTTTCTCCGAAGTCGCCATCCATAATGGCGTGGCCTATTTGGCCGGCCAAGTCCCAACCGATCCTAGCCAAAATGCCTTTGAGCAAACTCAACAAGTTTTATCCGAAATTGATAAATGGCTGGCCAAGGCTCGCACGGATAAGAGCAAGATCCTCATGGCAACGGTTTATTTAAGTGATATGGCCGATTATGCCCAGATGAACCAGGCCTGGGATGGCTGGGTGGCAGAAAACCAAGCACCGCCAAGGGCGTGTGTGGAGGCAAAACTGGCTGATCCAAGCTGGAAAGTAGAAATTGTGGTGACGGCAGCTGTCTAAGAAAAAACGCTCGATTGATATCGAGCGTTTTTTGTTTTATGCCCAGGCTAACGGCAGTGCTTCGACAGGCTCAGCAACCGCCTTGGATCTAGGTTTAGTAAGCGAAATTATTTAAAAATAATCTCATCTTTCGGTTCAAATTTTGAAGCATCAATCGGTGAATTGTCTTCAAAGTATTTTTTGAGGGACTCGGCATCAATAAAGCCTGTGTTCACATAGGTCGGGTGCTTTTTGAGTAATGGATAGCCGTCACCGCCTGAAGCCACATAGTCTGGCAGGGACATTTTATAGACCTTATCCGCCTCTAACGCCTTACCTTGAACCTTGATATCGCTCACTGTCTTATTGGCACGATCCACCACCATAGACACGCCATAGAACTGCGGATAGGCCCCAGTGTCAGGCTCTTTGAGGCCGGCAACATTGAGGTACTCCTGGAGTTCTTTACCAGTTAAATCAACGGTTGCAATCATATTGCCGAAAGGTTGAACGGTTAGGATGTTGCGGTAGGTGACATCGCCCTCTTCAATGGAGGTACGAATACCGCCTGAGTTCATCAGGCTTAAGTCCGCCTTAACACGCTCAGCCTGGGATTGGGCTATCAAACGGCCCAGGTTGGTTTGGAAGAAGCGGATGTGTTCACGCTTGCCGTCTAAATGGCCTTTCACGCTGCCCACTTTTACGCCCAAGAGCTTGTCGCCCTCGTCCTGGTATTTTTTGAGTTCTGCATAAAGGGCTTCATCGGCCTTGATTTCATCTTGATAAAGCTGGTATTCACGGCTGCCATCTTCTTTTTTGATGGTTTTCTTGAGGTTTACAGGAATGAGTTCATATTTAACCAGCTTGGTTTCACCGTCCTTAAACTCGAAATCAGCACGGCCAACATATTTACCCCATTCGCCAGCTTGGACGATCCAGGAGCCGTTTTGGAAGTCTGGCTTACATTCTTCGCCTGGCGTATATTTGAGCTTGAACTGGCCCTGTTCATCAATACAAACTGTATCGTGGGTGTGGCCACCGATGATAAGGTCAAAAGCGCCCTTGTCTAAAGTGCGAGCCATGGTTACATCGCCTGGGGCATTGGTGCCGTGTTGGCCGTCAAAGTAGTAGCCCATGTGGGTTAGGGCGATTTTGACATCTGGCTTTTCGTTTTTATTGAGTTCGGCTAGGGTTTCTTTAGCCGTTTCGATTGGGTTTTTAAAGACCACATGTTCAGTCACATCTGGGTTGCCCAGTTTGGCCGTGTCTTCAGTGGTTAAACCCACCACTGCAATTTTCAGGCCACCACGGTCAAGGGTAATGTAAGGGGCAACTAATGGCTTGCCGTCTTTTTTGAAAACGTTAGCAGAAATGAAGGGGAACTTGGCCCATTCGATTTGGCGTTCAAGCAACTGCATTGGGAAGTCAAACTCGTGGTTGCCCAAAACCATGGCGTCATAACCAATGGCATTAAGGCCCTCAATATCTGGGCGGGCGTTGAGCATATCAGACTCTGGCACGCCCGTATTCACATCACCTGCATTGAGTAGCACCACAGAGCCGCCCTTGGCTTCCACCTCTTTCTTGATGCCATCGACCAAGGTTTTTTGGGCAGCTAGGCCATATTCACCCTTGTCATTTTGCCAGAAGTGGCCGTGAATATCGTTGGTGTGAAGCACGGTGAAGGAATAGGTCTTGCCTGCCTCGTAGGCCATGGCCGATGTTGCACTCATCAGTGCCACAGACAGTAGGGTTTTGTTAAATTTCATTGCAACTCCTTGAAAGTGAAGGGGAAAACTAAAAGATTAAGAAGAGCCAAGTCATTCCACACATAACCATGGCCATAAAGACAGCGGCGGAGCCAATGTCCTTGGCTCGGCCTGAAAGCTCGTGGATTTCCTTACCAAAGCGATCTACCACGGCTTCCACGGCACTGTTGAGCAATTCCGCCAAGAGGACTAGAAGCACCGAGCCAACCAATAAGACCTTCTCAACTGCACCATCGCCTAAGAAAAGACCAAGTGGAACCAGGATTAAGGCACACCAGACTTCTTGACGAAAGGCAGCTTCGTGAATATAGGCAGCTTTCAAGCCCTGCATAGAATAGCCAGTGGCACGGATAACGCGTTGGAAATCGGCTTTGTTTTCGGGTTTCATGTTTTACACTCTAGAAAAAAATTGACCGCATTCTACCTGAAAGAAAACGGTTGCGAAAACAAAGAGCGTATGAAATTTGCTCAAGATCGCTAAAAAATCAAAATTTTTGTCAATTTTGCAAGTTTTTGGCCAAAAATCACCGCTTGATCTATTCCATTCTGCCTATTTTTCGGCTAATCTCATCACCCTATTTTTTAGGCGGATAGACGGCTAGATGCCTCTATCTGAATTTGGTCTTACAGAGTGAAATTTTATGAATAATAACTCCTTATCTTCAAAAATCCTGGGCGGTAACCTGGTGTTACGTATCGCCATTGGTTTGGTGCTGGGTATCCTTCTGGCTCTCATCAGCGCCGAATGGGCAACAAAAGTTGGCGTGCTAGGCCAATTTTTCGTTAAATCCCTGCGAGCCATCGCCCCAATCTTGGTTTTCGTACTGGTTATGTCTTCTATCGCCAATAAAGAAATTGGTTCAGACAGCCGTTTAAAACCGATTTTGGTACTCTATCTCTTGGGGACTTTTATCGCGGCCTTAACCGCGGTTGCCCTGAGCTTCATCTTCCCAACTACGCTTGAATTGGTGACCAGCCCTGATAACCTCAGCCCACCACAAGGGGTAGGCGAAGTGTTGAAAACCGTGATTTTTAACGTGGTAGATAACCCACTAGGCGCCTTAACCAACGCCAATTTCATCGGCATTCTTGCTTGGGCCATCGGCTTGGGTATCGCCCTACGCCATGCTGCACCAAGCACTAAAATCTTCCTAAATGATATGTCTAATGCCGTTTCCTTTGTGGTGAAAGTAGTGATTGCCTTCGCTCCTATTGGTATCTTCGGCTTAGTGGCCGAAACCACTGCCACCAACGGCTTAGATGCCTTTGTGGGCTATGGCCGCCTCTTGTTCGTGCTTTTAGGTGCTATGGCGATTGTAGCCTTTGTGCTTAACCCAATCTTGGTTTTCTGGAAGATCCGCCGCAACCCATACCCACTCACCCTAACCTGCTTGCGTGAAAGTGGCCTAACCGCCTTCTTCACCCGCAGTTCAGCGGCCAACATTCCTGTGAACATGGGCCTGTGCAAACGCCTAGGCTTAAAAGAAGAAATCTATTCAGTTTCTATCCCATTGGGGGCCAATATCAACATGGCGGGTGCTGCTATTACCATCACCGTGCTAACCCTAGCTGCCGTTTACACCCAAGGCATTCAAGTGGACTTCGCCACCGCCCTTCTCTTAAGTGTGGTTGCAGCCGTTTGTGCCTGTGGTGCATCTGGCGTGGCGGGCGGATCGCTGCTCTTAATCCCATTGGCCTGTAGCTTGTTTGATATTCCAAACGACATCGCGGCCCAGGTGATCGGGGTAGGCTTTATCATCGGTGTGATTCAAGATTCAGCCGAAACTGCTCTAAACTCCTCAACTGACGTGCTCTTTACCGCAGCGGTCAGCATGGCAGAAGATAACAAAGCCTAAAAAGCTCTAAGATAGCGCCAGCGCCTTCGCTGGTGCTGAAAGGCCTTGATAGATAAGGCACCAGCCTGGAGGCTGGCGCCATCAAGGGCCATCAAGGCTTAAGATTTCAAATCCACCCCCAGGGGTGGATTTTTTCTTTAGGGCGGCTGAAAAAACTTGCTATAAGCTCCTCCTCAGTCTTCCCCTTTTTCCTCCCCAAGGGAATGATTTTTTTCTCTTACAAACAAGCCATAATCCTGCCCAATCGTATTTTTATTATTGTTATGGAGCATTTATGTCTTTCTCCCAAACCTTTCAAACCCACTTTCATCAGCAGCTCAAGGCCTATTGTGGCGAGCGCCACCTTCAGCCTGAAAACCTGACAGCCAACCAATGGTACCAATTTATTGCCCAGGTCAGCCAAGGGGCGATTTTGCAAGATTTCCCAAAATCTGACCCGCTTGCAGGCGGCCGCCATGTTAATTACCTTTCTATGGAATTCTTAGTCGGCCGTCTTTTAGGCAATAACCTCTTAAGCCTGGAAGTTTATGATTTTGTGAAGGCAGAGCTGGCCAAATACGGCCAATCCTTGGTGGATGTGCTGGAGCAAGAAACCGACCCAGCCCTGGGCAATGGCGGTTTGGGCCGTTTGGCCGCCTGTTATTTGGACTCCATGGCCAGCCTCAAACAGCCTGCCACAGGCTACGGCCTGCACTACCAATACGGCCTCTTTAAGCAGGCCTTTGGTCAGGCGGGCGAGCAGCAAGAAACTGGCGACAGCTGGGGACGGGACTTCTTCCCCCAACAGGCTCACCGTGCCGACTTCCGCCAAACAGTGGGCTTTGGCGGCCAGGTTGAGCAGCTTGAGGGCGATGCTTACCGCTGGCAGCCTGAATGGACTGTTTTAGGCGAGGCCTTTGATCTGCCTGTAGTTGGCTACAAGGGCATTCAGCAGCCCCTGCGTCTCTGGCAGGGCTATAGCGAAACCGCCTTTGACTTGGCTCGTTTCAGTGATGGCCAATATTTGGCTTCTGAAGCCTCGGTTATTGATGCCACCAAGCTCACCAAGGTGCTTTACCCTAACGACAACCACCAAGAGGGCAAGGAACTGCGCCTGATGCAGCAGTATTTCCATGTAGCCTGTTCGGTGGCCGATATTCTCAAACGCCACTTGGCCCTGGGCAGAAGCCTGGCAGACCTGCCTAAGTTTGAGGTTATCCAGCTTAACGATACCCACCCAACCCTAGCCATTCCAGAGCTCATGCGGGTTCTGTTAGACCAGCATGGCCTAAGCTGGGATCAGGCCTGGGCCATTTGTTCCCAAACCTTTGCCTACACCAACCACACCCTCCTTCCTGAAGCCCTGGAGCAATGGGATCAAGGTTTGGTGGCCAAGCTCCTGCCTCGTCACCTGCTCATCATTGAGCGGATTAACCACCAGCTTTATGAGCAGGTCAGCGCCCATTTTGGCCCAGACCAGCTAGACAGCATTTGGGATCAGGTAGCTGTCCTAAAAGATCACCGCCTGCGTATGGCCAACTTATGTGTGGTCGGTTCTTTTGCGGTGAATGGCGTGGCTCAAATCCATTCGGATTTAGTGGTTAGTGATCTCTTCCCAGCCTACAACCAGCTCTTCCCAAATCGTTTCCATAACGTGACCAATGGCGTGACCCCTCGCCGCTGGATTCGCCAGGCCAACCCAGCCTTGAGCGCCTTATTGGATAAGCATATCCAGGGCGACTGGACCAAGGATCTAAGCTTGCTCAAGCAAATCGAGCCGCTTGCAAAAAATCCTGAATTTCAAACCGCTTACCAGGCCATCAAGGCTCAAAATAAGCAGGCCTTGGCGACAGAAATTGAGCAAACCCTGGGGCTTAAGGTCAATCCTCATGCCATTTTTGATGTGCAGATCAAGCGCTTCCACGAATACAAGCGCCAGCACCTCAACCTGCTCAATATTATTGCGACCTACCAGGCCATCAAGGCCAATCCTGATCAAGCCGTAACGCCACGCCTCTTTATCTTTGCTGGCAAGGCGGCGCCTGGCTATTTTATGGCCAAGCAGATTATTCAGGCCATCAACAAGGTGGCCCAAGTTATTAACCAAGACCCTGATATGCAGGGCAAGTTGCAGGTGGCCTTCCTGCCTAACTATAGCGTGAGTTTGGCGGAGAAAATCATTCCTGCGGCGGATGTGTCTGAGCAGATTTCCCTGGCGGGCAAGGAAGCTTCTGGCACGGGCAATATGAAGTTGGCCTTAAACGGCGCCATTACTCTGGGTACGCTGGACGGCGCCAATGTGGAAATTGCTGAATACGCTGGCCAAGAAAATGTGGTGATTTTCGGCCATACGGTTGAAAGTGTGCGGGAATTGCGTGAAAAAGGCTATGTGCCACGGGATTATTATGAGCAAGATTCCACTCTAAAAGCAGCCATTGATGCCCTGGCTGACGGCACCTTCAGCGAGGGTAATCTAGACCTGTTTGCGCCTTTAGTCGATAATCTCCTCAACCACGACTATTTCTGCGTGTTGGCCGATTTCGCCAGCTACCGCCAGGCCCAAGAAAGGGTTGCAAGTTTCTACCAAAACCAAACCGCTTGGCTTGAAGCCACCATCCTCAACACGGCCCGTTTAGGTGTCTTTAGTTCAGACCGCTCTATTCAGGACTATCAGGCCAGAATTTGGCAGAGATAAGAAGAAATAGCCCTCGATTGGGGGCTATTTTTTATCAATCCATCAACCTCCTCCACATCTGGCCAACAAACTCCCTTTCCTCCACAAACTCACAAGCCTCCACCACACTTGCTTGCTGCAAGAGATTTAAATGATGAATTCTGTTACGCAGCCCAGTGTAGCAAGCCTTGAGCTGCTCCCCCTCCTCTAAACTTAAAAGGTTACAGGCCACCGCCTCATCAAAAATCCGCACATTGTCCGACCAAACGGCCATCTGCGGGAAGCAGTGGGCATACTCTAACACCAGGCATTGGGCCATAAATTCAATGTCGGTAATCCCGCCCTGATCGGTTTTGATGTTGAATTTGCTGGCATCGCTTTGGGCTAAATGCTGGTACATCTTCTCCCGCATTTTGCAAATTTCGGCCCGTAACTCACCGCTTGCACGAGGCAGGGCCAGGGTGGATTGGCGGATTTGTTCAAATTCGGCTTTCAATTTTTCTGAACCATAAACACAACGGCTTCTCACCAAGGCTTGGCTTTCCCAGGTCCAGGCTTCTTCTTTTGGTAACGGTCAAAGGCCTTGAAGGTGCTGACCAAAAGCCCAGCCTCGCCTGAGGGCCGTAGCCGCATATCCACCTCATAGAGCACGCCAGCACTGGTGTTGAGGTTGAAAATCCCGATGATTTTTTGGGCCAGTTTGAGGTAGAATTGGTGGCTGGAAATCGATCGCTTACCACCCACGGTTTCGCCATCTTCAGGGGCCTGGTGGAGGAAAACGAGGTCTAAATCAGAATTATAGCCCAGCTCGATCCCACCTAGCTTTCCATAGGCAATCACCACAAAATCTCGTTGGCCCTCACTCAGGTGATCAGGCCGGCCAAAGCGTTGGCTTACCTGCCGCCAGGCCAGATTAACCACCGCCCCAATAATGGCTTCGGCCAAAAAGGTTAAGTGATCGCTAATCTTCATCACAGGCAGGGTGCCTAGAATATCGGCCGAGGCGATATGCAGGATCTGGCTCTGCTTGAATTGGCGGAGGGCATCGATCTGGCCCTCTTCATCATCTTCGGGATACGCAAGAGGTAATCTTGCAGGGCCTGTGGGTAGCCGTCCAGGGGTAGGACGGTGGCAATATTGGTTTGTTGGATCAACTCGTCCAAGAGCATTGGATGGCGGGCAATCTGCTCAGCAATCATAATGGACTGGCTGCAAAGGTGGAGCAAGCGGGGCAAAATCTGGTTGTTTTCTGCAAGCAACTCCAGATAGGTGGTGCGGGTGGTGATCTGGTCGATAATCTTGAGCAACCTTGGCAAGAGGGGCAGATAGTCCGCCCGCTGGCAGATTTCATCTAAGAGCTTGGGCATTAATTGACGCAAAATGGCCCGGCCCCGAGTGCCAATAGGCCGTTTGACCCAATCCTGGAAAGTGCCGTGAAGATGCTGGTAAATGCCCTCATAATCCTCGATCTTGACAAGATAATCACTCAAAACAGGGTTTAAGTCCTCAAGGCTAATCTGGTAATTGAGAATATCCCGCCACTGGGCCAGCTTGCCTGAAAGCTCCGCCTCATCTTCCTCATCTTCTTCCCCAATAAGCTGGGTAAAAATAGCCCGCACCTTATTTTGATGTTGGCCTAAAACCTCCAAAAAACTGGCCCAATCCTCAATAGGATAGTGGACTAGCTCATCGCCTTGTAAGAAGGATTGGCAGGCAAAGACCAACCGTTTACGGTCAGTTTCATCAGTTGGCAGGGTTTGGGTTTGCTGGTCTTTCATGGCCTGTAGCACATTTTCCACCTGGCGTAAAAAGAGGTAGGCAGAACGTAATTCTTCAACCTGTTGAACGGTCAGCAAATTCAGCCTGGCCAGTTGCGGTAGCACCTTGAGCAGGCTCCGCTCCCGCAGGGATTTATCCCGCCCGCCCCGGATAAGCTGGAAGGTCTGGACAATAAATTCCACCTCCCGAATGCCGCCTGCTCCCAGCTTGATGTTATCGCTTAGGTTGCGGCGTAGCACCTCACGGCTAATCTTGTGCTTCATCTCCCGCAGGGACTGAATGGCACTGAAATCCAAATAACGGCGGTAAACAAAGGGCCGCAAGAGCTGGCTCAAGTAGCGGTGGTTAGGATTAGCTGGGTCTTCGCCCAAAATTTTAGCCTTGATCATGGCATAACGCTCCCAGTCCCGACCCTGTTCCTGGTAGTAGTCCTCCATGGCCGCAAAACTTAACACCAAGGCCCCGCTGTCGCCAAAGGGTCGAAGCCGCATATCGGTGCGGTAGACAAAACCGTCCAAGGTGATTTGATCCAAGGCCTGAATGAGCTTTTGGCCCAGCCTTGTAAAAAATTTGCTGTTTTCCACTGCTTTCCTTGCCCCCACGGTTTCGCCCTGATCGGGGTAGGTAAAAATTAGATCTATATCTGAGGAAAAATTCAGCTCCCGCCCGCCCAGCTTACCCATACCCAAAATCAAAAGCTCCTGCACCTCCCCCTCTTCATTCATGGGTGTGCCGTAACGCTGGCAGCATTCCTTAAAGAGCCAGTCCCTAGCCCCTAAAATCAGGGCTTCAGCCAAGTCAGATAAACGCTCAAACACCGCTTGGGTAGAGGCCCGTTTGTTGGATTGCAGGTAGCTTAACTTGGCCAGTTCTCTATTGCGAAAATGGCGGAGCAGGCGGTGTAAATCCTCTTCGCTTTGGGCTTGTTCTAGCAGGTTTGTTAAACGTTTAGGGTAATTATCACACTCTGCCAAGGTTGGCGGATTGGTTAGCCAACTTTCCAGCAGATCTTTATCTTTTTTCAGCCAATCGGCCACGAAATCAGACATGGCGAGGGCAGTGACAAGCGGGGCAAAATGGGCAGAATCTTGCAAATTGAGCTTGTGGTGGCTAATAAGATTATGAAGGTTATGAGGGGAGAAGGAGAACATAATTTTTTCTCTGGGTTAAAAAGAGAAAGGACATATCAATGTCCTTTATATATAGATTAAATAATTGCTTCAATGCCCTTATGTTGCACAAGAGAAAGCAGTTTTAATGCGGTATTACTAGGTTTTTTAACCCCTCTTTCCCATTCTGAAACAAGGTTACTACTTACATTTAAATAACGAGCGAAAACGGATTGGGAAAAATTTTCTCGTTCACGCAGCTGACGAATTTCACTTGGTTCAAGGGATTTAACAGGGGTTAAACAGGCTTGATCAAATTGTTGCATGGTTACCTTATCGACTAAACCAATATCGTGTAGATCACTCATTAGCTCGTGAATAGCTGCATTTGCAGGGCTTTTATATTTACTCATTAGATACCTCAATAAAAATATTGCTCTTTATTGCTTGTTGAATTTGTTCTTCACTAAAAGAAAGAATATGGTTAGCAGCAGCTTTGAAATTTACCTCTTCTTCCACGGTAATATTAGTGCGATCATTTTTATCAAATCCATACAAAAATAAGCTAAATTGACTGCATTTATATACAATGATTGAACGATAACCTTTTGATTTTCCTCGATTATGCTTAGGTAAACGCTGTTTTATAACGCCAGAACCAAGATCAGCATCAATCAAGCCATTTTCAATATCGTGTATGGTCTTGCGTAAAGTCTTATCAGAAATATGTTCTTTACGAGCAAATTTATCAAAATGTTTGGATTTAAAAATTCTCATTAGAATATGTTGCTATCATCTTTAGTTTGATAGTAATCCCTGCTGTTATTGATGTCAAATCTTTTTATCGCTCCTTCAACAAAGCAATAATCTCCTTCAAAGCAGCAATCTCATCTTCCTTTTGTTGCACCGTCTGCTGCGAATGGGCCAGCATTAATTTTAACTTCTCAATTTCAAGGGTTAGATTATCACTGTTGCCGTAGTAGTTGGCGGAATGATCGCCATTTTCATTGATAAGGACCACGCCACTTTTGCCACTGTCGATCAGCTCCAAAATATCAATATTAAAAATATTGGTGATTTGTTCTAATTTATGCAAATTTAATTTGGTTTCGCCCCGCTCGATCTTGGCATAGCCATTGGTGGACATATTCATTTTAGCTGCCATTTCCTCTTGCGACCACTGGTTGGCCTCCCGGATAGTCCTGATTTTTTCATTTGTTGCCATAGATTCCTCTTTCCTTTTTTAGCCCCACAATTTGTGTAGGTAAGCCACACTTTTTGTTGTTAGCGGAGCTGATTTTTTGCCTCTAATATAGCTGATATTTTACACATATTTTCATTTAATTACACTTCTTAAATTAAGGACATTTTATGCGTAGCACGGTTAAAACAACAGCTCTTATGATTTTGGCTTCTCTTGGTCTGGCAGCTTGTGGCAGCAGTGGCAGCGGTTCCTCCTCATCTGCTCCGGCTAATAATGATCAAATCCAACAGCTTGAAGCTTTGAAAAAACAGGTAGAATCCGAACAACAAGCGGCGAAAAAAGCCCAAGAAGCTGCAAATCAGGCCAATGGCAAGGCTCAAACTGCTGAAGAGGCTAAAAAAGCTGCTGAAGCCGAACTGGCCAAGGCCAAACAAGCCCTTGAAGCGGCCCAAAAACAAAATGCAGATGCACTGGCCAAATTAAATGCTCAATTAGCCACAACAACCAAGGCCAAGGAAACAGCAGAAAGCAACCTTACCAAGGCCAATCAAGCCCTAAGCCAAGCCCAAGCCAATGCCAGCAAGGCACAAACAGATTTAGCTGCTGCTCAACAAGCTGTTGCCAATGCCAATAAAAAACTTCAAGAAGAAGTAGCGAAAACAACGGCGGAAACGACGGCAAAGCAACAGGCTCAAGCTGATTTAATCAAAGCACAAAATGAGTTAAACACAGCTCAAGACAATTTAACCAAAGCAAATGCCGGCTTAACTCAAGCACAAGCAGATAAAACCGCAGCAGAAAAAGCAAAAGATGAAGCCAATACTAAATTAGCTGAAGAAACAGCAGCTAAACAAAAAGCAGAAGATGCATTAAAACAAACCCATACTGCCCTTCAATATTGGGATAAGCAATGGCGCTATTTAGATGGTTCTTCATTCGGCAATATTACTAATCGTTATTCTATAGGGCGTTCAGCCGTTCGCATGGATTTATCAACAGCCCCGATTTCAGATGATGTTGTTATCCAATCTGTTGAAAAGGATGGGTGTATAACCCCACTAAAACCACGAAAGAAAAAGAAAGATAGGAATTTGGCGGAATTTTGCGGGAGTAGGTGGGCGGAACCGTTGAAAACAGGGGCTTCTAGGGGAAGCCCTTTTGTTTTATAGAGAGAAAAGAAAAAATAATGAATTGCGAAAAATTGGCGGAAAATGCCCGCTTGCACCGTTAAAACAACGAAAACCGCTCCAGCGGTTTAAGGGCGTTTAAGCCACGTTTAAATGATCCTCAGCCAAGAGTTCCTTCTCTTTTTGCTCTTGTATACTGGCCATGGTCTCAGCTGTGGTTAGAATGGCCACCTTTCCCTCCTCACTGGCCTTACGGAAACATCTCACCAAATGCCGCTCAATATTATTTAAGCCATCACTGGCCGGCTGGCTTAAGGCCTCATTAAGCACAGCTAGGGCCTCCTGGGGCGTAATATGGGCCTTTCCAGGCGGATGGGCTGGCTCTGGCTCTTTCAGTCCCTGCTTAAAGCCCAAGGCTCTCTGTACGCCTTCTGGCATATCTCCCACATAATATTCAAACACATTGCCTTTTTGGCCTATCACACGCCTTCTTTGCCAGTTTTCCTTTTTGGCTCTTTGAGCAATTCCCTGTGGAGTACCTGCCAACTCTGGCATTCCTATCAAATCTTTTATCAAGACCCACTCTTTCATTTAAAACTCCTTAAAAGAAAGTTATTTTCTTTTAACTTTATCTCAAAATAAACCTTTGCAAATCAAACACTTAAAGGAAAAATACAAACTTTCTTCAAAATCTTAAAAGAAAGTGTTTGACTTTCGTTTAGCTTTTAAATTAAACTTTGAACGAAAGCAAGGGGTAACACTAAGGGTTTACACCTAAGTTTAACCTAAAGCGAGTTTAAATTAAACGTAGGGAGAGCTTTATGCAGAAAAAAGATTGGAGCCGAAAACGCATTGTGTATGAGCTGCATGAGCGAAATATCACATTGCATTCGCTTTCTGTGAAATCGGGGCTTGCCCCCAGCACGCTGAAAAATGCACTACGGGTGAGTTACCCGAAAGGGGAGAAAATTATCGCTGAAGCCATTGGCGTGCCTCCGCAAGAAATCTGGGCAACACGCTATGCGGAACGGGAGAGCCGCTTATGTGGATAACAACTCAAGATTTATTAGGTTTGCCCGCAATGCCAAAAACGACACAAGGCATTAACTTTCGAGCAAAACAAGAAAACTGGCAACGGCGAAGAAAAGAAGGAGTAAAGGGGAATGTGTATGAATACCACCTCACCAGCCTCCCCCCTGAAACCCAAAAGCAGTTAAGACTGCAAGCTGCCCTAGCTCTTGTCCCCGTGGCCTCAAGCCCCGCCGCGCAGGACGACCCAGCCCTGATTGCCCGGCTCAACACGGCCACCGACCAAGCCAGGGACAAGGCCAAAGCCAAGGCAGAAGCCTGCATGCAGCTACAAGCCTTTATTGAAATGGGCTTTAGCTACCAACAGGCCGAAGCAGGGGCAGCCGAGGCCAAGGGGGTATCGGCAGGATCTTTAAAAAATTGGTATTACAAGGTCAAGGGCTACCCCGTCCACCTCTGGCAGGCCATCTTAGTGTCAGGGTCAGGCAAGGCAGCCAAGCCCAGCAAGCGGGCGGTGATTACCGAAGAGGCCTGGGACTGCTTTTTAAGCGACTACCTCCGCCCCGAAAAGCCTGACCTGCGTGCCAGCTACCGTCGCACCCAGGCCCTGGCTAAACAGTACAAGTGGCAAATGGCCAGCCTCCAAACCTTCCAACGCCGGCTGGAGCAAGAAGTCCCCTACGAGGTCATCTTGCTCAAACGAGAAGGGGAAAATGCGGTGGCCAAGCTAGTGCCTGCCCTGCAACGTACCGTCAAGGACATCTTGGCCGGCGAGTGGATCAACGGCGATGGCTACCAACACAACGTCTTTGTCGAGTGGCACACCGGCGAAATTGTCCGCCCTAAAACCTGGTTTTGGCAGGATGTCCGCACCCGCAAAATCTTGGGCTACCGCACAGCGATTTCGGAGAACACCGACAGCATTCGCCACGCCCTGATGGATGTGATTTTCAGCTACGGTATTCCCAAAACCCTCACACTGGACAACACCCGAGCGGCGGCCAACAAGGCCATGACAGGCGGGGTTGAGAACCGCTACCGCTTCAAGCATGACGAGCTTGACCCCAAGGGCCTGATGCCGATTTTAGGCATTGAGGTGCATTTTACCAGTGTCTTGTATGGCGAAGGCCACGGCCAGGCCAAACCGATTGAGCGGGCCTTTGGTCGGGGTGGCATTGGGGAAAAGGTGGATAAACGCCCCGAATTGTCCGACTTCTACACAGGTAAAAGCGTGTTAGACAAGCCCGACAACTACAACGGCGGCAAGGCGGGCGTGGCCTATGAGGTCTTTTTACAGGCCCTGGCCGCAGGGGTGGAGGAATACAACCAACAGACCGAGCGGAAAACGGAAATGTGCCTAGGCAAGTTGAGCTTTGACCAGGCCTGGGAACGGGACTACCGCCCAACCAACATCCGCCAGGCCAGCCCCGAGCAACTCCGCCTACTCTTCTTGCAGGCCGAAACGGTCAAGCTAAGAAAGAACGGAGCCTTTACCCTCAAGGCGGCAGGCAAGCTCTTTGGCCTAACCAATATCTACTGGGCTCAAGCCTTGATTGGTTCCAGCCATAAGAGAGTGGTGGCCCGCTTCGACCCCGACAACCTGCACGGCACGGTCTATGTTTACGACCTAGAGGGGCGATATTTGGCCGAGGCCATCTGCCGAGAGGCCAAGGGCTTTGGTGACACCCGAGCTTCACGGGAACAGGGCAGACTTTACCAACAAATCGTCAAGTCCGCCAAGAAACAGGCCCAAAGCCTGGAACTCTTGGAAGCCCACGAACTGGCCGCCCTGGCCCCAGCTGTGGAAGTGCCAGAGCCAGTTGAAAAGCGGGTTAAGACTGTACTGATAGATAGCATTATCCAAGACCGCAACGCCCTCAAGGTGGTGCAGGAAGAAGTCGAGCTTGAGGAAGAAGAACTCAGCGAATTTGAGCAAGCCTTCCAGCGAAGCGTTGAAATGATGAAAAACAAGGGCTAAAGCCTGACTTAAACAGGCTTTAAAGGAATTTAAACCACAATTTAAAGGCCGTTTAAACGGCTAAGGAGCACAAGATGAAACCATTTGGCAACACACAAGAAGCACGCTTAAACACTTCCCGTTATCGCTATATGCTTCAAAAAGCAAGAACGCAAGAAGAGGATGATATGAGTGAGTTTGAACAAGCCTTTATTAAGGGGTTTGATCAGTATCAAACTCAGGGAGCCAAAGCGTTAAGGCAAGAAATAAGCGTTACCGAGATGATGACGAGCGAGCAATATCAGCAACTGCAAAAATTTCAACAAATGGCAAGTGATCTTCTTGCAGTAATAGACGAAGCCTTCCCTGAAAAGAAAGGGGTAGCAGCACCGATCGCCCTCCGTGAGCTACTTTCGATTCTCCCACGTTCTCAAGCTCTTGGTTTATCGAAATTCCGCTCGGCATTACGGCTCGTAGCGAAACACGGATTTGTTGAATCCGTTGAGCCAAATTAAGTAGGAAAGCATTAGAAAAACGCCATAAACGTTCGTGAAAGTCTGCTACTGATGAAAACTTCATGGCTGGCATATAAAAGAGGAATTCAGCAAGCTCTTCTTCCCATTCTTGACTGGAAATAGGTGGAACAGGCAAAACTTCATCATTAGTGAGCCAAAAATAAAGATCCCACAACTCCATATCAAGGTCTTGAGGGCGGAAGAGGGCAAGAGCTTCACCATTAAGAATTGATCGAACATTTTCAGGCATATAAGGCAAATTCAGCATTTAAAACCTCCAATAAACAGGAACACCATTATGACACTAATCGACCAAATCAAACAACACCTAGCCAACCGCAACCTGACCCAAAACCAACTGGCCAAGGAAGCAGGCATCAACGCAGGGGCCTTGTCTGCCTACCTCAACGGCAACTACAAGGGCAGCATTGCAGAGGTGGAAGCAAAATTGACCGCTTACATTGAGAAAAAGGCGATGCAGGCCCGGGAGTTTGTCGAGGCCCCGGCCTTTATTGAAACGGCCACCGCCCGCCAAATCTTCAAGACCTTGGAGTTCGCCCAAATCGCCACCTGCATGGCCACAGTTTACGGAGCCAGCGGGGTGGGCAAGACCAAGGCCATCCAGCAGTTTGCCAGCAACCGGGCCAATGTTTGGCTGGTGACGGCCAGCCCAAGCCGCTCAAGTTTAAGCGAGATCCTCTACGAAATCGCCCTAGAGCTGGGCATGAGCGATGCCCCACGCCGCAAAGGCACACTCTCCCGCCTGATTGCCCGCAAAATCAAGGGCACAGAGGGATTGCTGATTGTGGACGAAGCCGACCACCTGCCTTATGAGGCCTTGGAAGAACTGCGAATTATGCAGGAAGAGGCCGGCATTGGCTTGGTTTTAGTCGGTAATGACAAGGTTTACAGCCGCATGAAGGGCGGCATCCACCCGGCCCACGAATACGCCCGCCTTTGGTCACGGATTGCCAAAAATACCAGCATCCAAAAGACCAAGCAGGCCGACACCAAGGCGGTGGCAACCGCTTGGGGTCTCAATGAAGACAGCGAAGCCCTGAAAGTGATGCAGGCCATCACTGAAACAGGCGGGGGACTGCGGATCTTAACCCAAACCCTACGCCTGGCCGGCATGGTGGCCAAGGGCACGGACAGCCTGATCACCGCAGACCTAATCAGCAAGGCCCGGGCAGAATTACTGGGCAAGGAGGCTTAAATGACACACTTAATCGAACCCAACCGCCCCCGCAACCAACGAGTTTATAGCCTAACCGTGGCCCTAGAAATCGCCCTGCTTGAGTGCGATGAACTGGGCCTAGAAGCCGAGCGGGTGGAATTTGATGGCAGGCTCCGGCCCCGCATTATCGTGGCCGACAACCACATCACCCGCCGCCTCTTACGGGAGGGCAAGGCCCAGTGCTACGGCACGGATGTGCGGGGAGGCCTACGCCAGCACCTTATACAAATGCGGTTGAGAGACTGCAACATCATTTGGAAAACTGAATTTTTAACCCACTAGGAGAACCTATGAAAAAACCAAGCAAAACCCGGGTAAAACAGCCAGCCAAACTGCGTTTTACGACTACCGAGCAGGTGCAATCTGCCATTAAGGAAATCGGCGATTTAAGCCGGGAGCATACCCGCCTGACCACGGAAATGAATGACCAGATTAGTGCGACCAGCGAGAAGTACGCCCCGCAACTGGAGAAGCTCAAGGCCGAAATGGAACCGCTCCAGCAGGCGGTGCAGGACTACTGCGAGGCCCACCGTGACGAACTGACCGACTTTGGCAAGACCAAGACGGCCAACTTTATCACAGGCGAAGTCCAGTGGCGGGCTCGCCCACCCTCAGCCTTGATTCGGGGAGTGGACAGCGTGCTGGAAAGTCTTAAACGCCTAGGGCTTGACCGCTTTATCCGCATTAAGGAAGAGATCAACAAAGAAGCCCTACTCAATGAACCTGATGTGGCCCGGGGGATTGCGGGTGTGACCATCAAGCAAGGGGTGGAGGATTTTGTGATTAGGCCGTTTGAGCAAGATGTTAAGTGATCCGCTGACCTATCTGATTATCGGGGCCATCCTAACCCTGATTGTTGGCTGGTTGGAGGAAGATTAGAGCCTATTTAAAGGTTCCTCCCCCCACCCTAGCCCTCCCCCGCAAGCGGGGGAGGGGATGGACAGAGGGGCCTTGATACTAGGTTTTAACCCAAGAGGAGCAAAAGATGACCAATAAACAATTTGATCGTTACAAACACTTCAGCCAGCAGGCGGCCATCGCCGAACGCAAGGAGGCATGGCAAGAGGCCTGTAACTTATGGACCAAGGCCCAGCAGGTAGCAGCAGGAAAAAACGAAGAATGGTGCAGAAATCGGGCTGATTTTTGTGACCGTATGGCAGAAAGACAAAAGTAGGAGGCATAAATGGCACAGGTAGCAAAAGCGGCATTGATTGAGCGGATAGAAAACGTGATAGACAACATGATCGCCGCACTCGAATGCGTAGAACTAGACGAATACACCCATGCCGACCGCCAATGGCGACAGGCACTCAACGAAGTCGGGCGGATTAAGTTAAACCTAAGTCTGCTCTCCAAAACCAAGGAGGATGTTATGTAAACGAACCACCCCACCCCGCCCACAAATCCCAAGATTGCAAGAATGCTGTGGGCGGGAGTGATTAAAGGCAAGGGCTAACCCTTGATTTTAATCATTCAAACAGGAAGAAAAAATGAGCCAAGAACAAGATCGCATTTTGCGTAAAATTAAGAAATTGCTGGCCTTAGGCCAGTCTAGCAATCCTTTTGAGGCGGCCAAAGCCCTTGAAATGGCCCAAAAACTGATGACTGAAAACGGCCTTAACCAAAATGATGTGGTTTTTAGCGAACATAATGGCAAGGCTAAATTTGCTATAAAAACTCCACGCTATGTGCAATTATTAGCAGGTGTCATTTGTAAAGCCTTTGGGGTGGAGGCTTATTTTTCCAACCATTATGGCGGAGCTGGAGAAGATAAAATGCATATGGTCTTCTTTGGCAAAGATGAAAGACCGCAAGTTGCTTCTTATTGCTTTGATGTCTTGTATCGCCAACTGCAAAAAGCCCGAAAAGACTTTAACGCCCAGCAAAGTAAACGCCTTAAACGGACGACCCAAATTGCACGAGCTGACCATTTTTGTGAAGGCTGGGTGGCAGGGGTAAATGAAGTGGTCAAAGCCTTTGTATCATCACCAGAAGAGCAAGAGGAGCTGGAGCGGGCTTATCGTCAGTTAAGTGAGAAACGCCAATTTAACGAAGCTGCCGTGCGTAAGGCTGGTGATGGTAAAGAACGCTATGGCAGTGAGTCCAGATTAGCTGGCTATGAACAAGGCAAACAGGTGCAGTTAAATCACGGCGTAAATGGTAAGGAAAACGTTAAATTAGGAGTAAGAAATGACTGACAAAGCCAAACTTATCCAACTCATCCATATTGGCAAAAGCCAGCTCAATATGGACGATTTTAGCTACCGTGAAATGCTCAAACGCCTGACCAACAAGACCAGCTCCACCAAGTGCACGCTGGTGGAGTTGCACAAGGTTTTGCACGAGTTGCAGGCCAAGGGGGCCAAGGTCAAGTGGTTTGCCAAAAGAAGCCCAAAACCGACCGCTTACAGCCCAGCGACAGGGGAACGGGCCGTGAAAAGTGACATCGCCCATAAAATCCGGGCCATTTGGATCAATATGGGCAAACAGGGCTTTTTAGCCGACCCCAGCGAAAAGGCCCTTAATGCCTATATGCGAAAAATTATGAATGTGGGCAGAAAGGTGCTGGTGCTTAATGTTGGGGCTTTAGATAGCGGTGATGCAGGCTATTTTCTGGAAATCCTCAAGCAATGGCACAAAAGGGTAATGCTTCAGGCTTTAAAAGGCCATGGCTGCCTGATGTCTGCTCAAAGTTCTTATGAGCAAGTAGTCGAACAATTCCAGCGTTATCCAAGGGGGTTAAGATGAGGCTTTGCCGTTGCCCCATTTGCCACAGCGACATCCACCTTGAGGCCCTAATTGAGGACGAGGCCGGGCGGGAACTCCTAGGCAAAATCACCCAACTCACCCACGGCTGTGCCCAGCCCATGGTGGGTTACTTGGGTCTCTTTAAGCCAGCCAAGAGCAGCCTCAACAACGCCCGAGCCTTGAAGATTTTAAGCGATGTCTTGGCGCTTTATCCCTGTTCCCAGCTCTTGGCACAAGCCTTATCTGAGACCGTTGCCAGCCTGCGGAAAAAACGCCAACAGGCCCTAGAAAACGGGCAAAGGGTGGAACCCCTGACCAACCATAACTACCTCAAATCGGTCTATGACACCCACCGGCCCATGTTTGCCCAGGTCAAAAGCGACAAACAGGCTGACAATGAACAGACCAAGACAGAACGCTTGGCCGAGCAGAAAAAACGAGATGCCATTTTGTATGTTGAACAATACATCAATCTGGGCCGGCGGGATTTGGTAGAAAACCAACCCCAATATCAGGTCTGGCTGGCCCATCAAGATGCCCTAGCAAAGCTCAAAAAATAAGCGATTAAATTTTATTTAAATCCCCTTTAAAGCCTGTTTAAATCAGGCTTTTTCCTTATTACAAGCGGTTTAAAAACGCAAATTTTTTACACATTTCAAACTCACTGGCTATAATTCCACTTAATACGGAACAGCCAGTGAGTTTTGTTTATGCAAGCAGACACCTTTGAAGAAAAAGCCCCCGAAGTCTTGGCCGACTTGGCCCGGCATATTGAAGCCGAGCTGGCCCAAAAGCACCAAATCAACCAAGAGGCCGCCAAGCAAATTGGGGTAGAGATTGCCCAGCGTATGGCCCAAAATTGGGGCGGTTGCGTGGTTTATATTCCTCGCAATTTGGTGCTTTTGCTCAACGAACGAGACATGAAAATCTACCAAGAATTTAACGGAAACAACCACCAAGAACTGGCCCGGAAATACCAGGTATCCACCCAGTGGGTTTATAAAATCGTCAAGCGGGTGCAGCGGGAAGAAATCGCCAAACGGCAGATAGATATGTTTGCTGCGTAAAAAAGCCACCGAAAGGTGGTTTTTTTGTGTAAAAAGTTGTAAATTTGAAATGAATAATAATTTACCAACCTAACTAAGGAAATCTATATGAAACACTATGTTGCAAAATTTATCTCTGTCTTATTTGTTGCTTTTGCCTTCAGCATGGCTTATGCCAAAGAAAGTCCTTTAACAATTAAGCAATTTGCCCAGCAAGTTAATGCTAACTTGGCTAAGTCTGATTCTGACTATCGAATGCCTACTGAATTAACAATTAACGAAGGCGAAGTGAATAACACCGCTCAATATATGTTTTCAGATACTTTAGGTGTTACGCTGGTACTTGATAAAAAGACAAGTAATGTGAAAAGCCTAATGACTGCACTGAGTGTATCTGACGATGGAAATCAAACCTTAAGAGACTTGATGTACCACGCAACTATCATTGCAGCCTATGCTGGAAAAAATGGGATGAAAACCGTTGGTGGACGTTATATTAAGATAACTTCCCAAGCTGTAGAAGAATTTGGGCAAACAGGTGAAGCCCAAAAGAGTTTTGTTCTAAATGGCAAAAAATATGGCATTACTATGATTCAAGGTGTGGGAATTATTGGATATGCAGAGCCTGTTAAATAAGGCTAAGGAGAAAGAAGATGAAAAAATTTCTTAAATTATCCCTCACTTTTTGCCTTGCCTTTGTTGCAGCGGTTATTGCCAAAGAGCAATTTGAATGTGGCAAACGCACCTGTAGCCAGATGAATTCCTGTGAAGAGGCCCGTTTCCACCTGACCCAGTGTGGGGTGAAAAGCCTCGACCGTGACAAGGACGGCATCCCCTGCGAGAGTATTTGCGGAGGCGGCAAGAAAAAGAAATAGCCCGCTCTTATTCTTTAAATCAGTTTAAAATCCAATTTCTAAGCCTTTCCTTAAACTCCAGTTAATTTCTACAAATTGCTGGAGTTTTCTTTTATGTACCGCTACCCCATCAAAAAAATTGTTATCCATTGCTCTGCCACCCGCAATGGCCAATCCCTTCGCACCAGCGACCAAAGCCCGGCCCAGCGAATTGACAGCTGGCACAAAACCCGGGGCTTTAAACGCCTGGCTGGCAATTTCCAACACTTTAACCCCCACCTCAAGCATATCGGCTACCACTTTGTGATTGATACTGACGGTACGGTCGAAACAGGCCGGGCTGAGGGCGAAACAGGTGCTCACGTCAAAGGACACAATATGCACTCCATCGGTATTTGCTTGGTGGGGGGCATTACGCAAGCGGGTAAAAACCATGCCGAATTTACAAAAGCTCAATGGCAAGCCCTGCACGCCTTACTGCGTAAGTTGGAGGCCAAGCACCCGCAAGCCAAAATCTACGGCCACCGAGATTTAAGCCCAGACCGAAACGGTGATGGCACAATTAGCCCTAATGAATGGGTTAAAGATTGCCCCTGCTTTGATGTGTGGCGATGGCTGGACAGTGAAGAAATTGTGAATGTAGAGCACTTATTTAAGGAGTAAACAATGAGTAAAAGAGTAAAAAACTCTTCTGTACCAAAAGGCGGCTTTGGTTATTACAAAACACCACGCATAAAACCAAGTAAAAATGCAAAAAATAATCGTGCTATCAACGGTGGCACAACTGCGCCTACTGCCTTTTACTTACGCTGGAGTTACTAATGGCACTTAAAGAATTAATTACTAACGACAATGGCCGCTTATCAACCACGGCCTTTATCCAGTTTTTCGGGGCGATTTTGATGTCAGGGATTTTGGCCTACTGTGCCTACCTAGACCGCCCCTATATGCCGGAGCTTTTTATGACCTTTGCCATTTTCTGCGGCGGTCAGGTGGCCACCAAGGGCTTTGCTAATGCCTTAAGGGGGAAAGAATGATGAGTTATATCATTATTTTGGCTTGTTTTGGGGGCATTGTCCTGGGCTTGACAGGCTATTGGAAACTCAAGCAAGCCCAAGCCGAAATTGAGGCCCTCTTTAAGGAGCGGCAGGAGCTTAACCAAAAAATCGCCCAACAAGCGGGGGAAATTATTGCAAAATCTGCGGAGGTAAAACATGCACAAATTCGCCAAAAATATCAAGCTGGCATTATGCCTGCCAGCTCTCACCATATTGATGAGCAGTTGCAGCAACAGGGCTGGTTTAGAGATGCCCCCGCCCGTGGTGGTGTCGGGTTGTCAGGCCTTCAGCCTCATCTATCCAAGCCGAGCCGACACGGAGGAGACCAAGCGGCAGATTCTGACTCACAATCTGATACATCAGGAAATTTGTAATGGAAATTTGGAACCTTATCAAAAATAACTGGGGCATTATTGTTAGTGTGATTGGCCTACTTGCCTCTATTTACTGGCTCAAGATGGACAGTATCTACGTTAAAAAAGCGGATTTCCGCCAGCAGCAGGGACAAATTGAAGCCCTAGACAGGCGGCTAGAAGAGGTTGAAAACGAAGTCCACCACCTACCTTCCGCCAAGGACGTCACTGATTTACGCATTGCGGTGGTGGAAATGAAGGGGGAAGCCAAGGCCTTGCGCACAGAGCTGGTGGGGCTTAATCGTCAAGTGGGCTTGTTACTGGAACAAGCTGTAACCAAGGGAGAATAAAGATGAAATCTATTTTTACCCAAGACCAACGCCTAGTGATTTTACGCTCCCTCTTGGACGCAGGCTATGATGCCAATGAATCCATTTTAGACGACTGCTTGGAACTCTACGGCCATAAAATCAGCCGTGACCTCGTCCGCAATCACCTTAACTGGCTGGAAGAACAAGGCCTAGTGCAGATTGAGCGGCTCAACGGGGGCTTTATGGTGGCCAAGATTACCCAGCGAGGGGTGGATGTGGCCAAGGGTGAGGCTTTTGTTGAAGGGGTAAAACGCCCAAGTCCTCGGTTTTAAAGGTCATTTAAAGGAGCTTTTATGACGGATAAAAACACCCGAGGGCGGGCCAGCAAGGTGGATTTACTGCCACCCAACATCAAAACCCAACTGGCCATGATGTTGCGGGACAAGCAATTCTCTCAGGCCCAAATTTTGGAGGAAATCAACGATTTAATCCGAGATTGTGGCCTGCCTGAGAAGATGCTTTTAAGCAAAACAGGCCTTAATCGCTATGCCTCCCGCATGGAGCAAATCGGGGCCAAAATCCGCCAAGCCCGTGAGGTGGCCGAGGTCTGGACAAAACAGTTTGGCGAAATGCCCCAGACCGATATTGGTAAGACCGCCCTGGAGCTGGTTAAGTACCTGTCCTTTGAAATGTCCTCCCGCTTTGCTGAAGACGGTATGGCCGAGCCCAAGGAGTTGGCCATGTTGGCTACCACCATTCAACGCCTGGAGCAGGCGGCCAGTTTAAGCTATGAACGAGAACGCAAGATTCGTAAAGAAGTGGTGGAGCAAGCCGCTAAAGCCGTAGAAGAAGCCGGTAAGCAGACCGGGGCCAGTATGGACGATGTGGCCAAAATGGTAAGGGCTGTCTATGGCATCGAATAAAACCGTCCTTTACGACTATCAGAAAAAATGGCTGGCCGATAAAAGCCGCTTTAAGGTGGCCATGTTTGCCCGCCAAACCGGCAAAACCTTCACCACTACACTGGAAATTGTGCTGGACTGCCTAGAGGCAGAAGCCCGGGGCGATAAGGCCCGCTGGGTCATTTTAAGCCGTGGGGAACGCCAGGCCAAGGAAGCCATGAACGAGGGGGTAAAACGCCACTTAGAGGCCATGGGCATAGCCTGCGAAGTGCTAGAAGTCCCCTTTGACCCGACAGTCAATGCCTTAGAGGTGGTTTTCCCCAATGGCTCCAAAATCACTGCCCTGCCTGCCAACCCTGACACCGCCCGGGGCTTCTCTGCCAATGTCTTTTTAGATGAATTTGCCTTCCATCAAGATAGCCGGGAAATCTGGAAGGCCCTCTTCCCGGTGATTTCGGCTGGCTGGAAGTTGCGGGTGGTATCCACCCCCAACGGCAAGGGCAATAAGTTTTACGAGTTGATGACTGACCTGACCAATCAGGAATGGTCACGCCATTCTGTCGATATTTACCAAGCCGTTAAAGACGGATTACCCCGTAATATCGACCAGCTCCGCAAGGGGCTGAATGATGACGATGCCTGGGCTCAAGAATTTGAACTCCAGTGGCTAGATGAGGCGAGTTCATGGCTCTCTTATGACCTGATTGACGGGGTAGAACACCCACAGGCCGGCAAGCCTGAACATTATACTGGCAATCCCTGCTTTGTGGGTATGGACATTGCGGTTCGGGGCGACTTAACCGTCATTTGGGTGCTGGAGCTGGTGGGCGATGTCTATTGGACCCGGGAAATCATCACCCTTAAACGAGTGGCTCTGCGGGAACAGCTAGAGGAATTGGGGCGAGTGATGCGGGAATACAATGTGATTGCCTGCCACCTCGACCAAACTGGCATGGGCGAAAAAATGGTAGAGGATGCCCAATACCAACATGGGGCCAGCCGGGTCCAGGGCGTACTCTTTAATGTGGCCTCCAAACTCAATATGGCCACCCTGGGAAAAAATGCTTTTGAAGACCGCAAAATTCGCATTCCCCAGGGCGACAATGCCTTGCGGGAAGACTTGCATAAACTCAAGAAAATCACAGGTTCAACTGGCCAGCCAAGGTTTATAGCTGAGAGCGACAGCCGGGGCCATGCGGATAGGACTTGGGCTTGCTTCTTGGCGCTTAATGCAGCCAGTAATGCCATTTTGCAACCAGTTAAAGCCCATAGCCGCAGGCCAAGAGCAAGTTTGAAATTAACAGAGGGATATTAAATGGACATCGCAGTTGTCATGAGAGGTTTAGCCTGCATTATCTTGATTATTTGTAGTGCAGTGCTTTTGTTTAAGGGTAACGCCTATTGGGGCTGGTTTCTCTTTGTGGCTTGTTTGGTGAAGGTATGATGAAAAAACAAGACTTGGTTAATGTGATTGCCTCCCGTGCCCGTGCCATTGACTACTGGGCAACAGGGCATTATTTGCCCAACCCTGACCCGGTACTCAAAAAAATGGGCCGGGATATTTCAGCCTATCGGGAGGTGCTGGCTGATAGTTTTGTCGCTGGCTGTGTACGCCGCCGTAAGGCAGCGGTGAAAGCCCTTGAATGGCGGCTAACCCCCAGCGGTAATCAGGCCTTTGATGAGGCTTTGGAGGCAGTATTTACTGGCCTGCCCCTATCAAACATTATGGGGCAAATCTTAGATGCCAGCCTCTTTGGTTATCAGGCTCTAGAAGTCTGTTGGCGGCACCTTAACAACCAATGGCTGCCGCAAACCATTGAGGGCAGACCACAGGAATGGTTTGTTTTTGATGAAGATAACCAATTACGGCTACGCACCAGAGATGCTTATCTCGAAGGGCAAGCCTTGCCGCCTTACCGTATGTTGCTGGCCACCCAAAATGCCAGCTACACCAACCCCTACGGCCAGGGCGACCTATCCCTATGCTTTTGGGCCTCCACCTTTAAAAAGGGTGGCTTTAAATTTTGGCTGGAATTTACCGAAAAATACGGCAGCCCTTGGCTGGTAGGTAAACACCCAAGACAGGCCACTTATAATGAAACTGAAGAGCTGCTCGACAGCATGGAAAAAATGTTGGGCACAGCTGTGGCCGCTATCCCTGATGACAGCTCCATCGGCCTGATTGAGGGGGCAGATAAAAGTGGCTCCTCTGAGGCCTTTGATAGTTTTATCAAGTACTGTAAGTCTGAAATCGCCATTGCCATTTTAGGCCAAAACCAAACTACCGAGGCCGAAGCCAACCGAGCCTCTGCCACCGCTGGGCTGGATGTGCTAGAGGCCATTCGGGCAGATGATGCCACCTTGGTTGAAGGGGTCTTTAACCAGCTGATTGACTGGATTATTGAGATTAACGATAAACAGGGCATCACACCTCCCCGCTTTGAACTCTATGAGCAAGAAGCCCTAGACCTCCAGCAGGCGGAACGGGATGTCAAACTGGCTGGGCTGGGCGTGCAGTTTAGTGAGCAATATCTCAAGCGGATCTACAACTTTGAAGAGGGGGATATCAGCCTACAAGCGGGGCAAAAATCTGAAAAATCTGCAAAAGTAGTTGAACTTCACGAACACGATAAGCCCCAGCTCATTGCCGAACGGATTTTAGAACAGCTGGAAGTTGAGGGTGAGGACTTGGTCGATAACTGGCTTCAGGCCGTCAAAGACAAGCTCTCACAGGCCGAGAGCTTGGAGGACTTTCGCAACCAGCTGGATAGCCTGATTCCTGAATTGAGTTTTGCGGAGTATGGGGAGTTGTTGGCACTCGGTTCAACCGTGGCTGAATTGGCCGGTCGCCAGTCTGTTGTTGAAGAAACCAGGGCTAAACCATGAAATTTACCTTTGAAGAACAGGCCAAATACTTTGAGAAAAAGCTCAATCTCAAAACCAACAGCTACTTAGATGTTTTGGGGCAAGAGCATGATTATTTCTTTATGGTGGCAGGGGCCAACCGCAATGAGGTCTTATTGGCCTTTCGTGAAGCGGTGGATGCCGCCATTCACAAGGGCGAAACCTTAGAGGCCTTTCGTAAACGTTTTGACGAGATTGTGGATAAGACTGGCTGGCAATATCAGGGCGGCCGCAACTGGCGAACCCGTATTATCTACGACACCAACGTTTATGGCGCCTACAACCGTGGCCGGCTGACCCAGCATTTGGAACTGGCTGAGGATATGCCCTATTGGGAATATCAGCACAATGATAACGCCCACCCCCGCCCACTGCACCAAAGCTGGGACGGCCTCGTCTTACGTTATGATGATCTGTGGTGGAAATACCACTACCCCATCAAGGCCTATGGCTGTCACTGCACGGTAGTTGCCCATGATGAAGCGGACTTAACCTACTTTGATAAAAAGATTGGCACAGCCCCCGAAATCGAAATGGAGCAGAAAACTGTGGGTGTGCGGAGTGGCAACCCCCGCACCGTGACCCTTGCCAAGGGCACAGATGTAGGTTTTGAGCCGCATAATTTTGACAACCTTAAGCAAAGCCGAAATGTCAGCCTAGATCAGGTTCTCTTTAACAAGGCCATTCAGGCTGAACCGAGACTCGCCAGCCTCTTAATTGATGATGTGCTACAAAGGCCGCAAGCGGTGGCCATGTTAAATGCAGCCATGAAGGATATGGTGGACAAGGTTGCTAGTGAAAAAGTCGCCCGAGGGGCCATGAAAAACGTGGGTATTGTGCCAGCTCAAGTGATTGATAAACTTACCAGCCTTAATAAAGCCCCACAGTCAGCGGTAATCGCCGTGCGTGATGAAGATGTTTTACACGCCTTGCGAGATAGCAAGCAAGCTAAGGGCATTAACCTACCGCTTGAGTTTTGGGAAAAGTTACCAGAAAAACTGCGAAATCCAAGGGCGATTTTGTTAGAGCAAGATCAGAAATTACCGACGTTGGTTTTTGTGTACGAAACTGAGCAAGGCAAGGTGGCCATAAAAATGGATTATGAAGTCAAAATCAAAGATCAATTAAGCAAGAAAAAGCTGGCACATAAGGTCAATTTGGTTCGGACTGCAAGTGTATTTACGGATAAAACTGGAATGCACAAATATGAAGTGTTATGGGGTGAGTTGTAACGGTGGTTTGCCTGATTCGAACAGGATAATGAGCCGAAGCACAACCTTTCCAGTAGGAAACCCCCACCGTTCTAAACACTATACTCCCAACTTATTTTTTAATCAATAGGGCAAATCAAGATGATTAAAATTACCCTCAACGACACCCAAGCGGTATCCTCCCTGCAACAAATTGCAAGGCAACTGGAAAGCCCTCGCAGGCTCTATGGTATCTTGGGCGAAAGCCTCAAGAAGATCCACAACCAACGCTTTAAGCAAGAAATCGACCCCGAGGGCAATCGCTGGCAGGCCCTTTCAGACCGTACCCTAGCCCTTAAACGCAAGCGGGGCAAGTCGCTTAAGATTTTGCGACAGGACGGCAACCTAGCCGACCGAACTGCCTACAATATCAAGGCCGATGGGGTGGAGTTTGGTTCCAGCCAGCCCTATGCTGCCCTTCACCATTTTGGTGGGCGAGCAGGCCGGAGGCGGAAGGTCACTATACCTGCCCGACCATGGTTGGGAGTGGGTAGGCGTGATGAAGATTACCTCTTGGAAAAAGCCCGTCATCACTTACGCCAAACCTTACGAAATATTCGCTAAGGGAGAGAAATTCCAAACAAGCCTTAAAACGCCCGCTGTGGCGTTTTATCTTCTAAGCCTAGTATTTTATCGAGCCGAAAAATTTAAACGCACTTAAACGCATTTAAACGGCTCTTAAACGATGTTCTAGTTTTAGATTAAGCCCATTTCGGCCAGCCTTGCAAATTTTCCCCTTTTTTGAGCCGCTTGTTTTCTTTAAACCAGTTTAAAAGTCAAAAACCTGCCCAAGGGTTATTCTTGCCTCATTCAAGGAGAAGCCCATGAACCTTATCGAAATTTTTAAAGCAGGCAAACGGCCTGATGCCAATGGCCTAGAGGTCAATATTACCCCGGCCATGTTGCAAGAGGCGGTTGCCGCTTATAGCCCTCAATACCACGAGGCCCCGCTGGTGGTCGGCCACCCTAAATCTAATCTGCCGGCCTATGGCTGGGTCAAGAACCTGATTTTGGACGGTGATCTACTCAAGGCCGAACCCCAGCAAATCGACCCTGCTTTTGCAGAAATGGTGGCCAGCGGCCGCTTTAAGAAGATTTCCGCCTCCTTCTATCTGCCTGACAGCCCTAATAACCCTAAAAAGGGCGTGCTCTACTTGAGACACGTGGGCTTTTTAGGGGCTATGCCGCCAGCCGTCAAAGGCCTAAAAGACCCGGTCTTTAACGAGGCAGACCAAGAAGGCATTGTGAAATTTGAGGAACCCTTTTATCAACCCACCCCAGAGGACAATCCCATGGATAAAGACAAAATTGCCGAACTAGAAGCCAAACTGGCTGAAGCGGAAAAAGCCAAGACGGAGGCGGAACAAGCCAAAGTAAGTGCTGAAAATGAAGCGGCTCAACTGAAAGCTGAAAAACAGGCCGCAGAAGAAGCCAAGGCAGAGGCAGAAAATACCTCTTTTGCCGAGAGCCTTATTCAAGGTGGCAAACTCTTGCCCAAAGACCGTGAGGCGGTATTGAGCCTGCTTAATGCCAAACCAGGCACGGCTGACTTTTCCGAAAGCAACTTTAAAGCCGATTTAAAGGCCTTTTTAAACAGCCTGCCTAAGCACTATGACTTTACCGAGCCTGTGGCCACCAAAGACAAGGTGGCTGAAGGGCAAGACCAAACCATCGCTTATGCTGAAGGCACCAATCCTGCAAGTATCGAGGCCGACCAGAAAATCCGTGCCTATATGCAAGAACACAAGGTGAGCTACACCGCTGCCTTTAACGCCATTTACCAATAGAAGAGGAAACCGTATGACAACCGCATCTCAAGAACGCCTAGCCAAGCTGCGTATCCAAGACCCTGTTTTAACCGAGCTGGCTCAGGGTTATGACAACAATGAATTAGTGGGTGAAACCCTAATGCCTGTGGTAGAAATGACTAAGATGGAGGGCAAAATCCCGAAATTTGGTCGCCTAGCCTTCCGCCTAACCACCACAGCCCGTGCCTTACGCACTGCGTCTAACCGTCTTACACCTGATGATGTGGGATCAATCGATGTGAACTTAGAAGAACACGACATCGAATACCCAATTGACTACTTGGAAGATCCTGAAGCCAGCTTCCCGCTCAAACAGCATGCCCAACGTACCACGCAAGACATTATTGCCTTGGGCCGTGAAAAGGAAATTGCTGATTTGGCCTTAAATGAGGCTAGCTATGACAGCAGCAATAAAATCACTCTCAGTGGTACATCTCAATTTACCGACAGCAAGAATTCTGACCCTTTTGCAATCATTGAAGCAGGGAAAACAGCCGTCAAGCGTTCTATCGGCCACGCCGTCAATGTCTGTGTTATTTCAGGCGATGTATGGTCGGTGATTAAAGCCCACCCTTTAGTCATTGAAAAAATCAAGTATTCCCAAAAGGCTATTGTGACTCCTGAGCTTTTTGCCGAACTGATTGATGTGAAGACCGTTAAAATTGGTGAAGCAGTTTATGAAGACCAGGGGGCGCTGAAAGACATTTGGTCAGGGGCGATTGTTTTAGCTTATGTACCAGAAAAGGCCAAAGACCAGAAACATAACCTCTACAAACCGTCCTTTGGCTACACGCCTCGCCGTAAGAGCGGCCTCTTTGTGGATACCTATGTAGAAAGTGGAGGCAAGATTGAATTAGTCCGTACCACCGACATTTACAAGCCCCATCTTTTAGGTGCTTCCGCAGGCTACTTGGTTAAGGGCTGTATTTAACCCTCTCTCCTGCCTAAAATCCCCTCCCTCGCCTGCGGGGAGGGCTAGGGTGGGGGGAGAAAATTCAAACATCAACAAGAGGAAAAACCATGAGCAAGATCATCGCCACCGTCAAAAACTGCCCTCTTTTGCATAACGGCAAGCGTTATGAAATTGGCAGCCAAATTGAGCTGACCGAAGCTGAGGCAGCCGAACTGGCTATTTACCTTGAGCAGGTACAAACCCTGGACATCAATCCACCTGCTTCGCCTGAAGAGGCTCAAGCACCTGAAGAGGCTCAAGCACTTGAGGAGGCTCAAACACCTGAGGAGCCTAAAGCCCCAAAGGCCGAGCCAATAAGGCCAAAGAGGCTGCCTAATGTATATCACGATTAACGAGCTGCTAATGGCCTTTAGCCGCAAGATTATGGTGCAACTCAGCAATGACGACCCGACCGCTCAAGAGCCTGATCTAGGGGTACTGGAAACCGCCCTTAAGGTGGCCAATGAGCGGATAGACGCAGCCCTGCGTTCCCGCTATGCCTTGCCGCTTAAAGACGTACCCACGCTCCTTAATCAACATGCCCTGACCTTGGCCCGCTACTGGCTCTACAGTCGCCGGCCTGAAACCAAAATGCCGGACACCGTGAAAGATACCTACAGCCAGGCCATCAAGGAGTTAGAGCAAATCGCCCAGGGCAAGTTGCACCTAGGTGTGGCCCTGCTCACAGAGGAGGGTGCAAAGGGTGACTTGCTCACAGACCAGAGCGAATTTGCGGTCAGGGCTGGCAAGCGACTTAACACCGAGGGTTACTGATGTCTGCCACCCAACCCATTTTAAGCGCCCTAGAACAGCACTTAAAAGCCGCCTTGCCTGAGTGGGAGGTGGAGCTCTTCCCCAATGACCCTGCGACCTATCATTTGTCGCACATCAACGGAGCAGTGCTGATTAGCTACCTGGCCAGCAAGTTTGATAAGCCCCGGCCAACAGCCAGGGTGACCCAAACCCGCCACCTGCAACTGGCCCTGACGGTCATCACTCGTGACCTGCATAGTGATGAAGGGGCCTTGGCTTTGCTTGACCAGCTCCGCCTGCTGGTGGTCGGCTTTAGGCCTCCTGATTGCGGGGAGTGCTATTTAGTCGATGAGTTTTTTGACGGCAAGAGCGAGGAAAGCGGGGTCTGGCAGTATCAGTTGATTTTGCAGACTGAGACCATCCAAGTCCAGCAGCTACAAGCGGTTGAAAACCAGCCAAAATTTGCAAATTTAATTGCAAGAACCTCTTACCAGCCCTTAAACCCAGGGCTTAAACCTAAACAAGGAGCATAATATGACAGCAGCCTTTCACCACGGCTCTGAAACCCTGCGTATCAACGGGGGCAGTGTACCCATTACCCAAACCGATGGCGCCATTATTGGCTTAATTGGTACAGCCCCGACTGGGCCAGTCAATACCCTAACCCTCTGCCAAACCAGCAAGCACTTTGCCCAGTTTGGTCAGGTCTTGGATAAGGGTTACACTATTTGCGATGCACTTAACATCATCAACCGTTACCAGGCCGGCACGGTCTATGTGGTCAATGTGTTAGATCCCGCCCGCCACCGTACCACCATTACCGGCGAAACCCTGGTGCAGGATAAGGATAACCTCACCGCCCAAACCGCCCACGCAGGCCTGATTTCCCTTAGCCTACAATCAGGCTCCAGCGACTTAAGCGAGGGGCGGGATTACAGTGTTGATCTGCTCACGGGTCAAATTCGTTTTACCGAGCTTAAGGCCGATTTAAGTGCCACCTACACCTATGCCGACCCAGCTAAGGTAACGGATGAGGATATTCGGGGCGCACTTAATACCAACACAGGCCAGCGGACAGGCTTTGAGCTCATGCGTATGGGCTTTAATGAGTTTGGGGCAGACGCCAAAATCCTGATCTGCCCTGAATTTGACAAAAGTGCTGGCATGATGGCCTCTTTGGCCACCCTTGCCGACCAGCTTAACGCCATTGCCTATGTGAATGCCCCTAAAGCTACCACCCTGGCCCAAGCCTTGGCAGGGCGTAGCTCTACAGGGACGATTAACTTCTACACCAGCTCCGACCGCCTTCAGCTCTTCTTCCCACATGTGGTGGGTGAACGTGGTGGGCTGGAAAGCCTGGCTACCCATGCTGCTGGCCTGCGGATGAAAACCGATGTGGAGCAGGGCTACTGGTTCTCGATTTCCAACCGTGAACTCAAGGGTGTGCAGGGTGTGGAAGTCAAATTGACGGCCCGAGTCAATGATGTCCAAAGCGAAACCAACCAGCTCAATAGCCGAGGCATTACCACGGTTTTCAACAGCTACGGTACGGGCTATCGCTTATGGGGTAACCGCCTAGCCTGCTATCCAACCGTGACCCATATCAGTAACTTTGAGGTGGTGCAACGCACGGCGGACTTAATTGATGAGTCTATCGCCCAGGCTGAATTGCAGTATATCGACCGCCCGATTGATGATGCTCTCTTGGACAGCCTCTTAGGCACGGTTGAAACCTATATGGGTACGCTTAAGTCCATTGTGGGCTATACCGTCAGCCTTGACCCTGATGCGGATTTGGTTGATGCCTTTAGCCAGGGCAAGGTGCCAATTCAGTATGAGTTCACGCCGAAAATCCCAGCGGAACGTATCACCAATACATCAGTGGTGACCCGTAAATACCTGGTCAATCTAACCAACCGAGGAGGTAACTAATGAGCGGCATGGTCATTAACCAAATTGACAACGCCAATGTCTATATCAATGGCAACAGCTTCTTGGGCAAGGCCAAGTCGGTCAAGCTGCCTGAATTTGATGTAGAGATGGTCGAGCATAAAAACCTAGGTCTGGTCGGTACCATTAAGTTGCCTACAGGCGTAAATGCCCTGGAGGGAGAAATTGTTTGGGATGGTTTCTATCCTGAAGTGGCTGCGCTTGCCAATAACCCTTACAAGGCTGCCCAGCTGATGGTGCGGGCTGATGTCAGTGTTTACAACGCCGCAGGCCGGGCGGCAGAAGTGCCTTTGGTCATGTTGCTTAACTGCAACTTCAACAAGGTGCCTTTGGGTGAATACAAGCCCAAGGAGGCGGCTGAGTTCTCCATGACCTATCAAGCCACCATGATTAAGCAGTCCATTGATGGCAAAGAGGTGCTCTATTTTGATGCCTTTACCAACAAATGGCGGGTGGCAGGCCAAGATGTTTTGGAAACCTACCGTAAAAATGTAGGGCAATAGCATTCTTAAAACCAGTTTAAAAGCGGTTTAAAGCCCCTTTAAGTAAACTCCTCTGTGATGATTAACCACAACTTGCAGAGGAGTTTTTATTATGTCAAAACCTGTAGAACCAACATCAAACTTAATTAACCTATCCAGCCCACTAAATCTGGCCGATGGTACAAGCCTAGATGCCTTAAAGGTGCGAGAGCCAACAGTGAAGGATTTTCGTGTTTCTTCTCAACAAAGCCACAATCAGGAAGAGCGTGAGGTAATTGTGGTTGCCCGTTGTTGCGGACTGACCATTGAAGACTTAGATAGCTTGAAATGGAAGGACTACAAGAAGGTGCAACGATTTCTTTTCGGGGAAGATGATAGCGAAGGACACGCTGAATAATATCTTGGCGGATTTGGTCTGGTGGTTTGGATTTTCTTTGGAAGATTTAGACGGACTGACCTTACAAGATATTGACGGCTGGCTTATTCAGGCCAACCGTCAGCAAAAGGCGGGTTATGCACGCTTGTAGTGCTTGCGGAGGGTCATAAGGCCTTCCGTAATAGCACCTAGAATAAAACCTACTGCGGTCAGGATATAGGAAAGCCCCATGCCTAAGAGGCCCCACACTAAGATGGTAAAAAGCGTGGCTGCTGCAAGGCCTAAGATAAAGCCAAACGTTCCCATATCGGAATGTAGGTAGGTAAGCGCAGGAACATATAGGGACACGATAATCCATGCCGTAAAGCCAACCATGCCTACTGCCCAAATAGCTTTGGTAATGTCTTGAGTTGTTTTCATATTTACCCTCCCAATTTCCCGTTTTTTACCACAGGATATTTTAAATGGCAAGTGAATTAACAATAGGGCTGGTCATTGGCGCCAGTCTACGTGGATTTGGTGCTGCTTTTGGGCAAGCCACTAAAGCTGTTTCCCAGCTTAATACCCGTATTTCGATTGCCCAACGCCAACAAGAAAGACTGGGGCGTTCCCTTAGTCGTGCCCTCTCTGATCCTAATCGTAATGTAGGCCAACTTAGCCGCCGCTATCAACAGTTAGGCGAGGCTATTCGCCGGGCCGAGCAAAGCCAACGCCGTTTAAATCAAGCAATCACCTCTCAACAAACCCATACCGAAAAACGCCGTGCCCTACAGGGTCAAATGTTTGAAACGGGTATGCACGCCATGGCCTTTAGTCGCCCTTTGATTTCATCGGTCAAAACCTTTATGGATCAGGAAGAGGCCGCCAATAACCTCAAAATTGCCATGATGAGGGCAGATGGTTCTATCGGGGCCTTTGAGGAAATCGGCAAAATTGCCAGCCAGCTAGGCACGGACTTACCTGGCACCCAAAAGGACTTTTATAACCTAGCCCTTGCCCTGAAAAAGCAAGGGGTGTCAGATGACATCATCAAAAGAGGTGGCCTAGAAACCGCTGCCAAGCTGAATGTTTTACTGGATATGGATCAGTTTGAAGGGGGTGAGTTCCTGGCCAAATTTATGGAATCTCACGGCCTCAAAGAAAACGAGTTAGAAAAATCAGCAGACTACTTGCAACGAGCCATGTATGCCGCTGGCCTTAACAAGGCTCAAATGTATGAGTCCATGAAATATTACGCCCCTAAACTCAACTCCTTGGGCTTAACAGGGGCAGAAAATACCGAGCAAATCTTGGCCATTGAGGGTATGGCAGGCATGCGGGGGCTGGAAGGCTCTACCTTCGGTACAGGCCTCAATATGATGCTGACCCGCATGAATAAGGGGCCTGAAATGTTGCGACAAGCTAAAAAAGGCATGAAGGCAGAAGCGAGGGATATGCTTGACTCTGTTGGGGTTGAATTTAACTTTTGGGACAAGAAGGGCAAATTTAAGGGCATAGAAGGTATGCTCACAGAAATGGAGAAATTCGAGAAAATCCGGGCTAAATATGGCGATAAGGGGGTGGACTTAGTCGCTAATGAAATGTTTGGTATTGAAGGTGGCCGCCTTGCCGATATTCTTGCTCAAAAGGGGAAAAAGGGCTTGGAGGAAATGCTGACCAAAATGCGTGAGCAGGCCAGCCTCCAAGAGCGAATTGCCCAGAAAACTAAAACGCTAGGGGCTGCGCTTGAAGCCCTAGGGGGTGTTTGGGAGTCTGCGGTAGGGACTTTTGGTTCTGCCTTTGCAGATGACATCAAGGCCTTTGCCAAGGAAGCCCAAGGTTTTATTGAAAATGTGATGACCCCTTGGATTGAGAAAAATAAGGGGCTGATTAAAACCGTTGTTTCTGTGGTAGGTGGTTTCTTAGCCGCTAAAATCGGTATTTTGGGGGCAACTTATGCCGTTAATCTTTTCCTCAGTCCTTTTAAGGCGGTGGCGGTGGTTGGCTCAAAGGTTAATGCTGCCTTTAATATGCTCCGCCTTGCCCGCTTTGGTGGAGCGGCACGCAGTGTTGGTTTATTCGGAACCGCCTTAAAAGGCCTTGGTTCTGCTTTTGGCCTTGCAAAAACCGCCCTTGTTGGACTTGGCCGTGCTCTCCTGATGAACCCTATCGGCCTTGCGATAACAGGTATTGCACTAGGCGCTTATTACATCTGGGACAACTGGGCAACACTTGGCCCCATGTTTGCAAATTTATGGGCAAATGTGACCGCTTACTTCAATGTTTTTTGGTCTTGGGTACAAGGAGCTTGGGCAGGGGTTTCGAACTGGGTTACGACTGCATGGGCAGGAGTTTCAACCTACTTCGGTGAACTATGGGCAAGCATTGGCAATTTCTTTGATTCAGGCATTAGCAATATTTCTGCCAGCATTCTCAACTGGTCGCCTTTAGGCCTGTTTTTCCAAATTATGCAGCCTGTGATGAGCTGGTTTGGGTTAGATTTACCTACCAGCTTTAGCGAATTTGGCTCAAATTTGATTAACAGCTTGGTCGAGGGCATTAAGGCTGCATGGGAAACGGTTAAGGGCTTTGTATCAGGCATTGGTGATAGCATTAAAAATGCCTTTAGCTTTAATGATACTCAAAGCCATGCTGCCCAAATCAGTCAAACAGCCAATATGGCTGCTATGTCAGGCTTTTCCAATGGTGGTTTTACAGGCCAAGGGGGAAAATACGAGCCTGCGGGCATTGTGCATAAGGGTGAGTATGTGATGACAAAAGAAACCACCTCTCGTCTTGGAGTTAATGCCTTAAACAGCCTTAACTATGGTGGTGGCGATAGCCTGTTTGCAGATTATCAGCCTCTTAACCGCCAGCCCTCTCCACAAAGCCAAGCCACGGGCGGCATTGTGGTGCATTTTAGCCCCAATATCAGCCTAAACAGCAATGCCGGCCAAAGCGTGCGAGAGCAACTACAAGAAGCCCTCAAAATGGGCGCCTATGAATTTGAACAACTCTTTAACCGCATGATGGACGAGCGACAACGGAGGGCTTACTAATGGCTAACTATGCACTTTTAGGAACTATCGTTTTTGATCTCTTATCTGCGCCTGAAAGCCTTGATGAACGGCACGCTGCTAGCTTTGCCGAACATTCAGTGCTGTCAGGCAAACCCAAATTACAGGCCATGGGCATGGAGTTGGCAGAGCTTAACCTTAAGTTACAACTGCATCATCAACTTGCCCCAGTAGAGAGCCGCTATCAGGCCTTGTTAGCTGCCCAGGCCAGTCAAGAGCCTTTAGCTCTGGTCTTGGGTTTTTCCAAATTCAAGGGGCATTTTGTCATTACAGATGTCAGTAGCCAGGCCCTCTTTACCGATAGCCAGGGTAATGCCTTAGCCCGAGAGATCTCTTTAAGCCTGCGGGAATTTGCAGGCGATGTACAAAAGGGGCTTTGGGGTTCTGCCCTGTCCCTTGGGGGCAATTCGCCCCTGACCTCCATCATTCCCAAGGGTTTAAGTAATTTTGTGGAGCAGGCCACCCAAATGATCAGCCGTGGGGTCAAAATTGCCCGCCAGGCAAAGCAGGTCATTAGTGAGGTCAAAAGCACCTTGGCTGTGGTGAAAAACCTAAGAGATAATCCGCTTGCAGCCCTAAATGAGCTGGGTGCAGTCGTACAAAGCTTAGGTGGTTCAGTGGGTGGTTTGGCTGAAATGGCGGGACTGGGCGAGGCCTTTAAGGCTGTAACTGCCCATGTTAGTGGAGCCAGTGCCTTTATGGACGATTTAACCGCCCTTTCAAGCGAATTAAATAGTGCTTATAGCCTGTTTAAATCAGGTTTAAATGGCTCTGAAATGGGAGAATGGTTCGATTTGGGTGTGCAGGCCATTGACTCGGCCGAGGCCATTTCAGACACGCTTGCAAATTATTCGGCCAAATTAACCGCTTGGATTGCTGTTCGGCATGATACACAGGAGGACGTCAATGAGTGATGCGGTTATCTTACACCAAATCCAAGAGGGCGACCGCTGGGACAATTTGGCCTACCACTATTATGGCGACATTGGCCAAATGAACCGCCTGCTTAATGCCAACCCCCATATCCCCTTTTGTGAAATTTTGCCACAGGGTGAAACCTTGAAGGTGCCTGTGTTGGCGGTTAAAACCACCGATAACAGCGACCTTCCACCTTGGTTACAGGGAGGGGAAGAATGAAGGTACAAACCCCAGATTTTGAGCTCTTTTATGAGGCCAAGCAGATCACCCAATATATCAAGCCCAACCTCCTACGCTTGACCTATACCGACTATTTATCCGACCAGTCAGACGAATTACAGGTGGAGTTTGAGGATATTGAACAGAAATGGGTGGGCGCTTGGTTCCCTACTCAAGGCGATAAACTCAAGCTGCAATTAGGTTATCAAGGCGAACCGCTGGTGGATTTGGGCGGCTTTGAGCTGGATGAAATTGAGTGGAGCTACTCAGCGGGTACAGGTGGCTCCAAGGTAGCACTTAAGGCCTTAGGCACAGGGATTACCAAGTCCAACCGTACTCTTAAGCCCAAGGCCTATGAGAACACTAGCCTGGCGGAAATTGTGCGAACCGTGGCCAAGCGGCTTAAACTCAAGGTGACAGGCACAGTGGCCAATATCCCCATTGCACGGGTCACTCAATATCAGGAGCGGGATGTGGAATTTTTAACCCGCCTGGCCCATGAATACCATCACAGCTTTAAGATTGTGGGGCAAACCTTAGTCTTTACCTCTATGAAAAGCCTTGAAGACCGTTCGCCCGTGGCTACGATTGATTTTTCTGAAGTGAAATCTTTACGGCTGCGAGACCGCATTAAAAACGCAGTCGAAAAGGTGGAAGTGGTGGGCTTTAACACTCAGGCTAAAAAGCCTCTTAAGGCAGAAAGTAAGCGTAAGAGCAAACGCCCCAGCAAAAAGCAGGCCAAGGCCAGCACGGCCGATACATTGAAAGTAGTTACCCGAGGCGAGAGCCAGGCCCAAGTTGAGGCCCGAGCCCAGGCAGCCTTAGCGGAAAACGATGACCAACAGGCTGGGCAAGTTACGGTGATCGGCAATCCCAAACTGGTGGCAGGCAATACCATTTGGCTGACAGGACTCGGGATGTTTAGTGGCAAATACCTGATAAAACAGGCCCGCCATAACCTGGACAAGAACCAGGGCTACACCACGGATTTAGAGCTTAAAATGATTGAATTTAGTGAGGAAACCCCGAATGCGAAAACCGCTAGCCACCCATAATTTTATGGCAACCTATCAAGAGGGTATTGTTTCAAAGGTTGATCCAAGCACCCATAAAATCCGCTGCACCCTGCCAGCCCTAGAGGATTTAGAAACTGCCTGGCTGCCCTATTTAACCCCCAATGCAGGCGGCAACCAGTTTTACTGCCTGCCTGATGTAGGGGAGTTGGTGGCGATTTTGTTAGATGCTCAAGGTGAAAGCGGTTGCGTTTTGGGTACAATTTACAACAGTCAAGACCCAGTGCCTCTTGCAGACAGTGACATCTGGCTACACAAGTTTAAAAACGGCACGGAAATCAGCCACAACAGAAAAACAGGCGATGTGGTAGTCAAAACCAGTGGAACTGTGACCGTGACAGCGAACCAAGCCATAGTCAATGCCCCCACGCAAATTAATGGTGATACCACCATCAAGGGCAATCTCAATGCTAGCGGCAACATTGTTTCCGCCACGGAAGTTTCTGCACCAAGTGTCAAACAAGGTTCTGTTTCCTTGGGTAGTCACGTGCATTCAGGTGTGGAAACTGGAAATAAACGCTCTGGACCTCCTATGTAAATTTTTGGTCAAACTTGACCGCTTGTATTCTTTAAAGCAGTTTAAAAGCGGTCATTCCCTCCCCTTGCTATTCTTAATTTATGAATAGCGAAATCATTTTAAGACACACCCACTGGCAACTTTCTCCCCTGAATGAGGCTCAACCCATTCAAGGGGAGGATGATTTGCACCAGTGCATTGCCACCATATTAAGCACCCGTAAGGGCAGTGATGTGCTGCGTCCAACCTTTGGTTCTAGCCACTTCGACTACCTCGATCAACCCTTCGACATTGCTGTACCCAATATGGTGCGAGAGATTTTTATGGCACTTAGTCAGTGGGAAAAACGCATTGAGGTACAAGCCGTCAAGGTATCAGGCCTGGCTCCCCATTTTCATTTTGAGATTGTTTGGGTGGTAAAAGATGAGGTCGCTCGCCAAATTTACACCACCTATTTCAGCCAAGGGGCCAGCCATGCAAATTGAAAACCGCTTTGATCTAACTGTGGTCAGCGAAGATGTTAAGGCCATTTTAGCCGAGGCCATCTCTGACTATGAAGCCCGCACGGGCAAGGTTTTACAGCCAGCCCATATTGAACGGCTAATCATAAACACCTATGCCTACCGTGAATTATTGGTACGAAAAGGCATTAACGAAGCCTTTCGTCAAACCTTTCCGCAAACTGCAACGGGACTAGCCTTGGACTTATGTGGCGAACCGCTGGGCTGTTATCGCTTACAAGACAAACCCGCCCGCACAATTTTACGGTTTTCAGTTAAGGGTGAACACACTTCCATCGTTATTCCCAAAGGAACCCGGGTGGCAGTCAGTGATGAACTGGAATTTTTAACCCTAAACGATGATGTCATCACCCCGCTGATTGCCTATGTTGATATTGAAGCCGCCTGCAATAAGGTGGGCGAAATCGGCAACGGCTGGGAAGTGGGGCGGGTTAAAAGCCTCAAGAGCCGTTTGCAAACCAGCTCGACTGTTGAGGTAAAAAACATTGATGTTTCCAGTGGTGGGCTCAGTGAAGAAGCTGATGACGACTACCGCAAACGTATTTTGGCCGCCCCCGAGGCCTTTTCCACCTGTGGCTCCATTGCTGCTTATGACTACCATGTGCGAGCCGTCTCTCAAGCCATTGCTGATGTTAAGGTTACCAACCCCCGTGGCGGGCTGGTGCGGATTGCTGTGCTGACTAAAACCGGCTTGCCCGACAGCCGCTTGTTGTCGGATATTCGTGATCATATTAGCGGTGAAATCCGCCGACCACTTTGCGACAGTGTGGAGGTTATTTCTCCTACGCAACGTAATTACCGCATTGAGGCACGTTTAACCCTCTTGGAGGGCTACCGTGAAGACCTGGTCAAGGCTCAAGCACGAGATGCTCTGCAAAATTATCTGGCGGATAAAACCAAGGTGCTGGGCAAGGATATTGTGCCTTCTGCCATAATTGCCGCCTTACGAGTCGATGGCGTTTATGACGTGAACTTAATCCAGCCTGCGAAAACGGTGGTTGCCGAAAACGAATGGGCAAATTGCACGGCAATAGCGATTGAGGTCGAGGAGGTGCGTAACCATGGCTAAATTAGTTTATGCGGACATGATTGCTAACGACTCTAAATACAAGGCCTTGGCCGATTTAAGCCTCAAACTTCCCCAACTCAATATCGACAGCATTATGACTACCTTAGTCGAGCTCTTGGGCGATGAGTTTTTGCCCCTCTTGGCAGAAAAATGGAGTGTGACGGGTGATGATGGCTTGTTAATTGCTGATAGTGACAATACTAAGCGAAATCTGATTAAAAAAGCAGTAGAGCTACACCGCCACAAAGGGACACCATGGGCAGTCCGTGAGGTTTTGCGTCAGTTAGGCTTTGGCGAAATTGATCTAGATGAAGGATTGAAAAAGCGTGATTACTCCTCTCACACAGGCGTGGCTCAAATTCCTGCTGTGGAACGTTGGGCACATTATGCAGTGAGACTAAATCAACCCATTACCAACGACCAAGCCCTTAATATTCGTAAAATTCTGCGTGCCTTTGCCCCCGCTCGCTGCACGCTAGCGGTGCTGGACTATAAGGCAGCAGCTTTCCGCTACAACAATAAAATCCGCTATAACGGTATGTATAACTATGGCTCTGTTTAAGGACAATTTATGGCAAATTTAAACGAACAAGACAAATGGGAAAACCACATCTACCGCATTGAGGAAAACGACCCCGTAGTCGGTGGTGAAAATGGTATTACCAATAAACCAACTAAACAGTTGGCCAACCGTACTGTCTGGCTTAAAAAGGCCTTGGAGGCTTTAGGGCTAAAAGCTAAGCCTAAGAAAATCACAGCAACATCAACCAATAGCCAGGACAGCCTTGGACACACCCACGAAATTGCTAAAGCCAGCACCTCAGAAGCAGGCCTTGTGCAACTCTACTCTGGCACTGACAGCGAGGATGAAACCAAGGCAGCTACGCCAAAGGCCGTCAAAACCGCCCACGACTTAGCCAACAGTAAGTACACTGCCCAAGATGCTACCACTAGCCGTAAGGGGCTAACCCAGTTAGTAGATAACCTTACCACTGCCGACACGACCAAAGCTTTAACAGCCAAACAAGGTAAAGCACTCAACGATGGCAAACTTGGCAACAGTGGTAATCAAACACTTAGTAATGGTGTATTAAATCTCAGTCGAAACACATGGGAAAAACTCAGGGCAACAAACAATGATGGGTCGTTTTGGAGGTGGGAAACTGCTCCTGTATCAAGTGGCGAGAATGGGGCCAGATTTAATTTTGTCTTTACAGGCGCTGGCAATACAGGCGAGCTTGGCAGAATATCTTTCCCAAGGGTTGCTAAAGGAGAGATAGCCGCTTATCAATCATGGGTAACAACTGCTTTAGATGCCAAAGATAGCCTAAAAACCATCAACTATGCGAGTAATCAAAGTGATAACTATGCTCGCACTGGCTTTTATCGTGCTAATAATTTAGCGATGGGGGCACATCGTTTACCCAATATGGAAATCCATATTACCCATCCAGAAGCCAATGGCAACCACTACGCTAGAGGACTTGGTTTTACTTATGGACCTAATTTTGGTGTCCTTACCACTGCCTGGGATAAAGATGGTAATTACATGGGCTATAAAACTGTGCTAACAGAAGATAACGGTGTCATGCTAGCAGGTTCACAAACCATCAGCGGTACAAAAACTTTTGCTGGAGGGGTTAAAGTGACCCATAGTAGCAAGTCCGTATCTGCTACTTTTGGCATGAGTACAGGTGATGTTTATTTGCATAATCCAACATCAAATAAGCTGCTACAGCTCAAAGATAACGGCACACTATCTTACAGCAACGACAAAGTATTGTTGTATTCAGACCGTTCAGACGCCGTTAATCTTGACCGTACAGATAAGCTTGCTACATCTAAGGCGGTCAAGTTGGTTAATGACAATGCCAACACCCGGGTGGCTAAGGCGGATATATCCCATCTCACTAACGGTACGTCCAAAGTCAAGGTGTCCAGCGAATTTGCTTTAGGAAATGTGGCTAAAAATACCCTGCCCATCGGCTCTATTGTGGCCTTTCCTTCGGCCATTCGCAATCCGAGCGGTTTTTTAAAGGCTAACGGGACAAGCTTTAATGCCCAGACTTACCCTGACCTCTATACTGCGCTTGGTAACAGCAATCAACTACCAGACCTGACCCGGTCAGATGTCGGTCAAGTGGCTTATTTTGCGGTGGATAATATCCCTGACGGCTGGATTGCCTTTGATGATATCGCTACTCAAGTAACGCAATCTACTTATCCAGACTTGTATGCTCATCTGATTGCAAAATATGGTGCCATAAGTGCCGTACCTAAAATGGCTGACCGCTTTGTGCGTAATGCAGGACAAGGATTAGTGGTTGGCGATACGCAGAAAGGGACATTGGTTGTCTCCGACTCCGTTGATGCAACAACATCTTTAAGTTTGGCCATAAAAAATGTGTTGCCTACATATAAGCAGACAGGAGATAGCCTAGGAGCAGATATTGTTGATGTGCCAGCAGATTACCCTAATGCAATAACAGTCTGGGTGGGTGGATCAGTTGGTAGAGGAGACGCAGATAGATACTCATCAAACCCGGGTAGAGATGGACATTTTGCTGGAGTAGCACGCCCTAAGGCTATTGCACTTAAAGCCGCTATTAAAGCCAAACCGCAATTTGCGGATGTGCAATTTTGGATTAAAGCCTATGGCGAGGTCATCAATACAGGACAGCTTGACGCAAGTAAATTAGCACAGGATTTACACAATAAAGCCAATCTCAATCATACCCATACTGTAAGCGATATTGCAGATTTTGGGCAGGGGGTGGCTGACCAGTTTAGCTATCACAAAATAGGTAATTTTGAGGTGCGTAAATATCCTGATGGGACAATGATTCAGACTTACCGTTTTGTCCCGCCAAATGGTTATTCAACTGCCCGACACCTTGCGGATGCTAACTTTAATTGGGCAGTCTCATTTATAGAGACTCCCAAGATATTTACCCAGCTAATGCGCTCCAACCCGACCGAATTAAGCTCTATTGACAATTTTATTATGGTGAATATTTCTAAGTGCACAGGCTCAAAAGTATTCTTTGATGCTTACGAAGATCACTATGATAAAGGCAAGTTTGCTGTGGATTTTATGGCCATTGGCCGCTGGAAATAGGAGTCTCAAATGACAATGTATTACAAAGACGGTTTTTACCCAACCGACCAAGCTCCAGAAGGAGCTGTTGAGTTAGACGAACAAACTTACATTGCCCTACTAGAGGGCCAAAGCCAAGGTCTGCAAATTATCAGCAATGAACAAGGATATCCAATTTTAATTGATCCAAAACCTAGCCCCTACCACGAGTTGCAAGGCACAGATTGGGTCATTAACCCCGAAAAACAAGCGGCTCATCAAGCCCAAAAATTTGCAAAAATCCGAGAAGACATCAACCGTTTGCGGGACGAAAAAATCAACGGCGGGGTATGGGTTGAGGCCGTAGGCAAGTGGATAGACACCGATGCTACGGCCGAACGTAATATCCTGTCGGTCAAGGCCACTTTTGACCTGATGGGCGACAAGGTGGAGGCTATTGCTTGGACTTGTGCGGATAACTCCATCTTAATGTTAGGTAAGGCTGAACTGATGGCCATCTGGCAAACCCTTATGCAGGCCAAGACCGGTAACCACGCCAACGCCCTCAAGCACAAGGCAGCCTTGGATGAGGCCGAAAACCCGGAGGACTATGACTATAGTACAGGTTGGACGCAAACTTATGCGGAGTTTTTAGAGGAGAGCAGCAATGTATAAAGTTTATCTTGCTCTTTATAAGGGGCGAGCTACAAACTGGCAAGAGCGTTTGGAAGATTGGCTAATTAGAAAACTCACCAAAGGCCAATACAGTCACTGCGAGTTAGCTATCTATAAGTATGATATTCGTGACCATTATTACAAAGAGGAGTGGTATGAGTGCTACTCATCCAGCCCTCGAGATGGTGGTGTACGTTGCAAAAATATCCACGTTTCAGACCTCTCTAAATGGGATTTAATTGAGTTACCTCACGTAACCGAGGCACAAATCAAAGCCTATTTTGAGCAAACCAAGGGGCAGAAATATGATTGGTGGGGTGTGTTGGGTATAGTGTTTGGCATTAAGCAAAAGAGAACCAAGTATTTTTGTTCTGAATGGTGCTTTAATGCCATTCAGAATAGTGATGAGGGTTGGCGATTTAGCCCAAATCAGTTGGCCGTAATTTTCAAAAAAGGAGTTTGATGATGGGAAAAGCAAGGCATAATTTTAACAGACAGACAGACAGACAGACAGACAGACAGACAGACAGACAGACAGACAGACAGACAGCATAGCCCGATTTAAACAGGCCCCGCTACCCTTTACAGGTCAAAAGCGGATGTTTCTTAAGCACGTAACACAAGTTTTACATGAGAATATCACAGGAGATGGCAAAGGCTGGACGATTATTGATGTATTTGGCGGAAGCGGACTACTTGCCCATACCGCAAAACGTGAAAAGCCCTTGGCACGAGTGATTTACAATGACTTTGATGGCTACGCCAAACGGTTAAAACACATCAAAGACACCAATAAACTGCGCCAAGAAATCTTCAAAATTGTTGATGGAACAGTACAAAAAAATAAGCGAATGAGCAAGGAGTTAAAGGCTGAAATCATTAGTAAAATTAATGAGCTTAAGGGCTATAAAGATCTAAACTGTCTGGCTTCTTGGCTCTTGTTTTCAGGCCAGCAAGTGGCCACCTTAGACGACCTCTTCAGCCACGATTTTTGGCACTGCGTACGCCAAAGTGATTACCCTGAGGCCACGGGCTATCTTGATGGCATTGAGGTTATAAGCGAGTCCTTCCATACTTTGTTGCCTAGATTCAGCGACAGAGACAAGGTCTTACTATTGCTTGACCCACCTTATCTTTGCACAAGACAGGAGAGCTATAAGCAGGCGACTTACTTCGATTTAATCGACTTCTTGCGATTGATTGACTTGACTAAGCCTCCTTATATGTTCTTTAGTTCGACTAAAAGTGAGTTCATTCGCTTCATTCATTATATGGTTGAGAGCAAGAGGGAGGGCTGGCAAAATTTTGAGGGAGCGGAGCGAATTGTGGTAAATGCCTCGGCTAGTTATTCAGGCAAGTATGAGGATAATTTGGTGTATAAGTTTTAGGTAATTTAAAAGCCCTTTAAAGTGGATTTAAAGGGCTTTGTCTTGCCATTAAAACAGCGAAAATTGCATCTAGCAAAACATTCGCAGTTTTAATGTTTGCGTTTCGCAGTTTTTTTGGCACGCTACAATGGGCAAAAAGTGGGTGATCTCTATTTCGTTAATCAGGCCTACTCTTCTTATACTCAATTTGCACCAATTGATACAAGTGAAAATGCCCCATGGTATTCAGGTAATGATTTTGTATTGATTGCACCTGATGCCTCAGCTAAGGCCATCCAAGATAAAATCATCGCAACTTATAGAGGCAAATCATTAGATTACAACTCTCCTGGTGATGATCAGCAAGGTGTTGTGACGACATCCGATTTTAGTTTAACCGCAGACTTTGCCAATAATACAGTAGAAGGCCGCATAACAAACCGTCAAAATGGCCGGCATGATATTGTCTTAGAAAAAGCGGGGATTACACCATCTGTATCAGTCTATGGCTTTACTATTCCGCATTACGGTTTTACAGGTGTAGCTAAAACAAAAAGAAAAAGCGGTGGTGAGCGTGTAGGTTCTTATGTGGGGCTTTTTGCAGGGCCTAATGCGGAAGAAGTAGTTGGATCGGTTGATGGTGTCGGAGGTGGTGTAACCTTCGGTGGTAAACGTGATTAGCCCTATTTAAACAGACTTTCAAAGGACACTGCAAGGTGTCCTTTTCCACTTTACATAAAACCTATGAAAAAACACCTTTTACTTCTCCTATTCCCAGCCACCGCCTTGGCCTTGCCTAAATTGGATATTAAACCTGCTGAGCCAACGCTGCCCAGCCCGCAAGCGGTGCAAATTTCCCCAAATCTTGCAAAGTCTGAAAAACTGACCTTGAGCGAAGAACTAAGGGCTAACCCTGAGCTAACCCGCCAGATGATTAACCGAGCCATCGACAGCCAGCAATTTGAGCTGTTGCCTGAATTACTGCGGATTTATGAGCAAACACCCCAGCCTGATAAGGTCTTAATTGACTATGCCAAGGGCATTATTTTGAGCCAGCAAGGGGAGTTGGACCAGGCCATTAGGCTCTACCGTGGCATTATTGCTCAATACCCCAATTTTCAGCCCGTCCGCCTGCGTTTGGCCCAGTTTCTCTTTGCCGATCAGCAAAATGAAGCGGCGCTGGATCAGTTTCGTAAGCTACAAGCGGAGCCACTGCCGCCAGAAATTGCAAATAGGGTAGATCAATATTTGGCTGCCCTGATTGCCCGTAGCAGTTGGCACTTTAATTTCGGCCTGACCTATGTGCGGGAAAATAATGTCAATAATGCCTCTAAGGCCCGCTACATTTACCTGGGCAATGTGCCCTTTGAAAAGAACTCCGAGTCCCTGCCCCAAAAGGCTAATGGCTTGAGCTATCATTTTAATTTAGCCCGAAGTTTCAATCTCTTAGGTTCGCATTATTTACATGTTGAAAATCAGTTCAGCGGCAAATCCTACTGGGACAATCACGCCTTTGACGACCAGCAAAACCGTACCAGCCTGGGCTATCAGTTCCAAAATGCCCAAAGCCGCCTGGCCCTCTTGCCCTTTTATGAAATGCGTTGGTATGGCAACCACCGTTATAACCGTGGTTACGGCTTACGGGTAGAAGCTGAACATTGGCTAAGTCCCCGCTGGCAAGTTTCCTTGGCGGGCGAAGTGGGGCAGCTCAAATATCGGGCGGGAAATACCGCTCTGAATGGCACAAACGGGTTGGTTTCTGCCACACTCTTGCATGCCTTTAATGCTAAATCTTATCTCTATGGTGGGGTGGATTTCCTGCGGGATTTAACCCAAGATCGGAGGCTGGCCTCCAAGCGTTACAGCGGTCGGCTGGGCTGGAGCCAGGAATGGTGGTGGGGGATCTCCAGCCGTATGCAGGTCAGCTACGGCAAGCGGAAGTTTGACCAAAAACACGCCCTCTTCAACCGCTTGCGTCAGGACAGAGAATTAGATGTCAGCCTAACTCTCTGGCACAGAAATCTGCATTTTTGGGGGATTACACCAAAACTGACTTACAGCTACCGCCGTGTGAATTCTAATTTGCCAGATCTCTATGGCTATGATCGCAAGCGGTTTTATGTGAGTTTTGAGCGATCCTTTTAGGAGATCTTAAACTGATCCAAAGACAAACTTTTAACTTTCTCACTTTCCGCTGCCTGGTGGCTGGTGAAAATCACCATGCCGCCTGCTTGGCAGTGAGCTTCAATATGGCTAATCAGCTTGGCCACGCCAGCCTTATCAATGGCGGTAAAGGGTTCGTCTAAAATCCATAAGGTTGCCTTGGTTAGCCATAATTTGGCTAGGGCCACACGGCGTTGTTGGCCAGCGGAGAGGTGGGAGCAGGGCAGATCTTCCCGCCCGATGAGGGAGACTTTTTCTAGGGCATTCCACAAATCATCATCGCTCAAGGGCAGGCCTTGGATTTTTTGGTAGAAGCGCAGGTTTTCCCAGGGAGTGAGTTCGGGTTTGACGCCAGCCTGATGGCCTAGGTAGAAAAGTTGATCGTAGTAATTATCACGCTGTTTGCTGATGGCTTTGCCATTCCATTCCACCTGTCCTTCAGCAGGTTGGGCTAGGCCAGCTAAAATGCGGAGCAGGCTGGTTTTGCCGATGCCATTATGGCCTTCAATTTGGACCCAATCGCCGGTTTGTAGGGTAAAGTTGCAGCCTTCAAATAAACGGTTTTCGCCCCGTTCGCAGGCCAGATTGACTAAGGAAAGTTGGTTCATTTATAGCCCTAAAATTTCTTTAACAAAGGGAACGGTCAGCTTGCGTTGTGCCTGCAAGGAAGCCCTGTCCAGTTTATCCAGTTTTTGAGAGAGAATGTGCAGATCGGGCGGAAAGCGTTTAAGCAAGAAGTTGGCCACTTCATCAGACAGCTCCAGCCCCCGATTTTTGGCATTGCCTTGTAGGATAATCCGCATTTGTTCCTCTTTTAGCTCGCCCAAGAGGTAAACCTCACCCCAGCTTAGGCGGGAGCGTAGGTCGGGCAGTTTGACCGCCAGCTTATGAGGCGGGCAGTCGCTGCTAATGAGCAGGAGGGTTTTTTTGCCCGTGTGGAAGAGGTTTTGCTGCTCCCGAATTTGGTTGAAGAGGTTGAAGATGGCAAGCTCCCATTCTTCATTGCCGGCCACGGCCTGAATATCATCTAGGCAGACCACATCTAATTGATCGGCATTGTCTAGTACAAGCGGGGAAAAATAGCGGGATTTTTGCAAGGGAATGTAGCTAGACTGGCGGTTTTGCAGGAGAAAATGGTTGCTGACCGCCTTGAGCAGGTGGCTCTTGCCGCTGCTTTTATTGCCCCAAATATAGAAGAAGGGTTGCTGAACCTCGGCAAAATTTTGACGCAGCGAATTCAACAGCACCAGGCTGTTTTCTGCATAAAAATTGTCGAAGGTTTCATCTTCAATTTGATGAATGGGCAGTGGTAATTGCAAAATCAGGCTAACTCTCAAGAACATTAGGCAAAGAATAGCCCAAAATGGCAAAAATTTCATTAAAAATTAGATAAAATCCTTGCAAAATCTAGGGGGTAACTTAGAATGCCGATGTCTTTTGACACTTCGACCTTGGTCGAAAACTTCTTTTTAATCACTTTCTTTTAGGAGAAACTAAATGAAAAAATGGGCTGTTGCTTTAACAGGTGTGGCAATGTTAGTGGCTGCAAATGTGGCAAACGCAAAAGAGGACACGGTTCATCTTTATACTTGGACTGAATATGTACCTGAAGGCTTGTTAGATGAATTCACTAAACAAACGGGTATTAAAGTAGAAGTTTCAAGCCTTGAATCTAACGAAACCATGTACGCTAAACTCAAGCTACAAGGTAAAGACGGCGGTTACGATGTGATTGCCCCAAGTAACTACTTTGTGTCAAAAATGGCGCGTGAAGGCATGTTAAAAGAACTCGATCACAGCAAATTACCTGTGATTGCAGACCTTAACCAAGACTGGTTATCCAAACCTTACGACAAGGGCAATAAATATTCTCTGCCACAATTATTGGGTGCGCCGGGGATTGCCTTTAACAAAGATACCTACAAGGGCGAAGATTTCACTGCTTGGGGTGACTTATGGAAGCCTGAGTTCAAGGGTAAGGTGCAACTCTTAGACGATGCCCGTGAAGTGTTTAACATCGCCTTACTTAAATTAGGCCAAGATCCAAACACTAAAGATCCTGCGGTAATTAAAGCAGCTTATGAAGAGTTATTGAAATTACGTCCAAACGTGCTTTCCTTCAACTCTGATAACCCAGCAAACTCCTTCATTTCAGGTGAAACCGATGTGGGCCAATTATGGAACGGCTCTGTGCGTATTGCCAAGAAAGAAGGTGCGGCCATTGATATGGTCTTCCCGAAAGAAGGCCCGGTATTATGGGTGGACACCTTGGCCATTCCAGCCAACGCTAAAAACCCAGACGGTGCGCATAAGCTCATCAATTACCTCTTAAGTGCCCCAGTGTCTGAAAAATTGACGCTTGAAATCGGCTACCCGACTTCAAATATGAAGGCGCTTGAGTTGTTACCGAAAGAGATCACCGAAGATCCAGCCATCTACCCAACTGCTGAAGTGCTCCAAAACAGCCAATGGCAGGACGATGTAGGTGATGCGATTGAGCTTTACGAGCAATACTACCAAAGATTAAAAGCAGCTAACTAAGTTGCATGAGAATATAGGGCTGTTGATGAAAATCGACAGCCTTCTTTTTTGAACAAGCGGTCTAAATACATGAATAATTTGCAAATCGACAGCCCAGACTGGAAACCCTCTGCCCCCATTGCCAACCTAATCAAACGGGCCAAAATCTTGGCCAATATCCGCCAGTTCTTTACCGACCGAGGCTTGCTGGAAGTGGAAACGCCAGTCTTGAGTGAATTTTCGGTAACAGATGTGCATCTTTCAACTTTCAACACCCAATTCCTTTCGCCCTTTGAAAATGAGGCCAAAACCCTGCACCTGATGACCAGCCCTGAATACCACATGAAGCGTTTGCTGGCGGCCAACAGCGGGGCCATTTTTCAGATCTGTAAGGTTTTTCGTAACGAAGAATCGGGCAGACGCCACAATCCTGAATTTACCATGTTAGAGTGGTATCGGCCGCATTTTGATATGTATCGCCTGATTAACGAGGTGGACGATCTCCTGCAAGAAATTTTAGACTGTGAACCAGCCGAGTCTTACTCCTATCAATTTGTTTTCCAAACCTATGTAGGATTAGACCCACTTTCGGCCAGCAAGGCCCAATTGGTTGAAAAAGCCCGTCAAGAGGGCCTGCAATGTGAAGATGATGAAGAGCGGGATACCCTCTTGCAATTCCTCTTTAACCAAGTGGTGGAACCTAAAATCGGCCAGGACAGGCCAACAGCCGTTTATCATTTCCCCTCCACCCAGGCAGCCCTGGCTCAAATTAGTTCAGAAGATCACCGAGTGGCCGAGCGTTTTGAGTTCTACTACAAGGGTCTAGAGCTGGCCAACGGCTTCCACGAATTAAGCGACCCGCAGGAACAAATGCGCCGCTTCAACCAAGACAACTACCAACGAGAAGCCATGGGCCTACCGCCTCAGGACATTGACCACCGTTTCCTAGCTGCCTTAAAAGCTGGCATTCCCAACTGTTCAGGCGTGGCCTTGGGGCTTGATCGCTTGTTGATGGTGGCCATGGGTGTGGAGAATATTGAGGAGGTGATTTCTTTTGGGGTAGAGAGGGCTTAAATTAAACCCCGATAATAATCCCACTCAAAATACTGCCCTGGGTCGATCTTGCGTTCTGGGGCAATTTCATTATGACCGGCAATTCTTTCCAAGGTGATTTGCGGATAGGCCTGCATGATTGCTCGGGTTAAACTGGCTAGGGCCTGATACTGTTCTTCGGTAAAGCATTGATTGTTAGAACCTTCCAACTCAATGCCGATGGAAAATTCATTGCATTTTTCTCTTCCTTCAAAGCAGGAAAGGCCAGCATGCCAGGCCATGTCTTCAAAATTGACGTATTGGGTGACTTGGCCACAGCGTTTAATCAAGCAGTGGGCGGAGACCCGCAAGTCCTTTATTTCCTCAAAATAAGGGTGGGCACTTGGATCCAGCTTGCCCTGGAAAAAATCATCAATAAAATCGCCCCCAAATTCCTCGGGTGGCAGGCTGATATAGTGAATGACCAGCAGCGAAATATCTTGCTTATCTGGCCTTTGCGAAAAATGCGGGGAAAGGACCCGCTTGCAGGCCTTCAACCAGCCATTTTCAATCTCAAATTCGTTTTTCATTCCATTTCCTTGATGGTTTGCGGTAGAATGTGGCTATTTTAGCTCAAAGAGAAATCCAATGCTTAGTTATCGTCACAGTTTTCACGCAGGCAACCACGCCGATGTTCTTAAACACCTGGTCTTAACCCTGATCTTGACCTCCCTCAAACAAAAAGATAAGGGCTTTTTCTACCTCGACACCCATTCAGGTGTGGGGCGTTACAGCCTGCACAGTTTTGAGGCGGAGAAAACCAGCGAGTACATCGAAGGCATCGCCCGCCTTTGGGAACGTGACGATCTGCCCGAAGAAGTGGCCCTCTATCTCAAGGAAATCAAAAAAATCAACCGAGGCAAATTGCGTTACTACGCAGGCTCCCCCCTGCTTGCCGTGCAACAACTGCGGGAGCAAGACCGAGCCCTATTAACCGAACTCCACCCCAGCGATTATCCTTTATTACGCCAAGAATTTAGCAAAACCCCTAATGTGGTAACCAAACGTGAAAATGGCTACCAACAACTCAAAGCCGCCCTGCCACCCAAGGAAAAACGGGGCCTGGTGCTGATTGACCCGCCTTATGAACTCAAAGAAGATTATGAATTGGTGGTCAAGGCCATCCAAGAGGGCTACAAACGCTTTGCCACAGGCGTTTATGCCATTTGGTATCCGGTGGTGCTACGCCAGCATAGCAAACGAATTGTTCGAGGCTTGCAGGAAACCGGCATCCGCAAAATCCTCCAAATCGAACTAGCCGTCCGCCCCGATTCCGACCAACGTGGTATGACTGCCAGCGGCATGATTGTGATTAACCCTCCTTGGCAGCTAGAAAGCCAGATGAAAAAGGTACTGCCTTATTTGGTGGATGTGCTTGTGCCAGAGGGGACAGGTTCTTGGACGGTGGAGTGGATTACGCCTGAGTAAGACCTGCAAGTGGTTCAAAATTTCTAAAAATTCACAAAAAAGGAAAAACAATGCAAACCTACAAACACGCCTTTATCGAATTTGCCCTCAGCCGTAATGTGTTGAAGTTTGGCGAATTTACCCTCAAATCTGGCCGCATTAGCCCCTATTTCTTTAACGCCGGCCTCTTTAACACCGGCCGAGATTTGGCCAAATTGGGCGAGTACTATGCCCAGGCCATTCAGGCTGCCAAGCTAGACTATGATGTCCTTTTCGGCCCAGCCTATAAGGGGATTCCTATTGCAACAACCGTTGCCGTGGCGCTTGCCAACCAATTCGATGTGGACAAACCTTGTTGCTTTAACCGTAAGGAAGCCAAGGATCATGGTGAGGGCGGAAACCTGATCGGCAGCCCACTCAAGGGCAAGATCCTCTTGGTGGACGATGTGATTACCGCCGGCACCGCCATTCGGGAGTCTATGGAGCTAATTAAGGCCAACCAAGCCCAGCTAACTGGCGTGATGATTGCCCTTAATCGCAAGGAAAAGGGCAAGGGGGACTTATCCGCCATTCAAGAAGTTGAGCGAGACTACGGCTGCCAGGTCTTTTCTATTATTGATTTTGATGATTTAGTGCAATTTATCGAACAATCGGAACAATACGCCCCATTTTTGCCGAAGATGCGGGAGTATAGAGAGAAGTATGGGGTGTAACTTTTCGCTCCCCCTGCTTGCGGGGGAGCTGCCGAAGGCTGAGGGGGCTAATCCCCCTCCGTCACTTCGTGACCCCTCCCCCGCAAGCGGGTGGAGGGAAATATACAGAATAAACAATAAAAAATAGGAGCATTCATGTCTAAAAACCTACCCTTCCACGCAGACACTGTGGGATCTTACTTAAGAAGCGATGCTTGGAAACAAGCCCATGCAGACTACAAAGCGGGCAAAATTTCCCTCGAAGTTCGTGATGAAATTGTTGAAGCCGAAGTTGAAAAGCTGGTACAAGCCCAGTTAGATGCCGGCATTCAAGTGGTGACAGATGGCGAATACCACCGCTCTTGGTGGCATATCGACTTCCTTGAAAACCTCAATGGGATTGAAGGCTATGTGCCAGAAAAGGCCTATGCCTTCAAGGGTGTAGAAGTCCGCCCATATAACACCCGCTGCTGTGGCAAGGTGTCTTGGAACCCTAATCACCCCTTCATTGAACACTTCAAAAAATTCAATAAGATTGTAAACGGCCGGGCCGTGGCTAAATTCACCATCCCAAGCCCTAACCAACTTATGTACCCAGTCCAATGGGATCACGGCATTTATGCGACTCGTGAAGAATTTGCCAAAGACGTGCAAGAGGCCTACAAGCAAGCCATCAAGGCCTTCTATGAAGCCGGCTGTCGCTATCTGCAAATTGATGATGTCTATTGGGGCTCGCTCTGTAACAACTTCCAGCAACCGACTTTTGAAGCCGACAAGGCTCAGGCCGTGGCCAACATTCAAGCCATTCTTGCTGACAAGCCAGCGGATATGATCATCACCACCCACGTTTGCCGAGGCAACTACAAGTCCTCCTACCTCCTAACAGGGGCTTACGATCCAGTGGCAGACGGCCTCTTTGGTCAAACCAACTATGACGGCTACTTCTTAGAATACGATGATGAGCGTTCAGGTGGTTTCGAGCCGCTTAAGCACTTCGCCAACAACAAAGGTAGAGTAGTGCTAGGCCTCATCAGCTCCAAGTTCCCAGAATTGGAAGACAAGGAAGCCATCAAGGCCCGTATTCAAGAGGCTGCCAAATATGTACCACTTGAGCAACTTTGCCTCAGTCCACAATGTGGCTTCGCCTCCACCGAGGAAGGCAACGTGATGACCGAAGCACAGCAATGGGCCAAGGTTAGACACGTTGAAGAAATCGCTCGTGAGGTTTGGGGCGAGGATTAAGATTTAGGGCCTGTCTCAAAGAGGACAGGCCCTTTTTATGAGTAAAATAATATCTCTAAAATTAGCCGCATTTCTCGTCTAAATGGAACAAACAGACTTTTTAGTATTAAAAAATGTGACCAAATCATTTGGTAAGGCAACCGTGATTGATAACCTTAACCTGTCTATCAAAAAAGGCACCATGGTGACCCTTTTAGGCCCTTCAGGCTGTGGGAAAACCACGGTATTGAGATTGGTTGCAGGCCTAGAAAACCCGACCTCGGGGCAGATTTTTATTGATGGGGAAGAGGTTACCCATAGTGCTATTCAGCAGCGGGATATTTGCATTGTTTTTCAATCTTATGCCCTCTTTCCACATATGTCGATTGGCGATAATGTAGGCTATGGTTTGAAAATGCAAGGCGTGCCTAAAGCAGAACGTTTGCAGCGTGTTAAAGAAGCCCTTGAGTTGGTGGACTTAGCAGGCTTTGAAGATCGCTTTGTGGATCAAATTTCAGGTGGCCAGCAGCAGCGTGTGGCCCTTGCCAGAGCCCTAATTTTAAAACCCAAGGTGCTCTTATTTGATGAGCCACTCAGTAACCTTGATGCGAACTTGCGCCGTGCCATGCGGGAAAAGATTCGGGAGTTACAGCAGCGTTTAAATATTACCTCCCTCTACGTCACCCACGATCAATCGGAAGCCTTTGCGGTGTCTGATGAGGTTATCGTGATGGATAAGGGGGTAATTAAGCAAAAAGACACGGCTAAAATGCTGTATTTACAGCCTAATTCCCTGTTCTTGGCCAATTTTATGGGGGAATCGACCATTTTAGAGGCTGTCCGTCAGGATGATCAGATCCAAATCGGCGATTACACCTTTACTCTCAAAGATGCCCAGCGTTTTAATGTGCCAAATGGTGCTTGTTTGGTGGGTGTCCGCCCAGAAGCGGTAGAACTGCATGCAGAAGGCCAGCCAAATCAACATTGTGAGATCAAGCAGGCCGTTTATATGGGGGCTTATTGGGAGATTATTGTGCTTTGGCAGGGCAGGGAGGTGATGGTAAACCTTAATCCAACTGATTATGATAGCGAGCAAAAAGATTACTATATTAAACTCAAGGAAAAAGGTATATTCTTGCTGAATAAAGCCTAAAGCCTTATGCTTTAATTTTAATAGGGTGGGCCTGGCCCACCTTCATCTTTATTTAGGTTAAATAAGATAAGAGGTAGACAATGACAAATCCTATTCGACTCACCCAATACAGCCACGGGGCGGGCTGCGGCTGCAAGATTTCCCCTAAGGTGCTAGAGCAGATTTTGCATAGCGAACAGGCCAAATTTATCGACCCCCACCTCCTGGTGGGCAATGAAACCAAGGACGATGCGGCGGTTTATGACATCGGTAATGGGGTGGGCATTGTCAGTACCACCGACTTCTTTATGCCTATTGTCGATGACCCCTTCGACTTCGGTCGGATTGCTGCCACCAACGCCATCAGCGATATTTTCGCCATGGGCGGCAAGCCCATTATGGCCATTGCCATTCTAGGTTTCCCGATTAACAAATTACCTGCCCAAGTGGCCCAGCAAATTGTTGAGGGCGGCCGTTTCGCCTGCCAGCAGGCAGGGATCGCTTTGGCAGGCGGCCATTCCATTGACAGCCCAGAACCGATTTTCGGCCTGGCGGTAACAGGGATTATTTCAACCGAGCAGGTCAAGAAAAATGCTTCAGCCCAGGCTGGTTGTGAATTATTCCTAACCAAGCCGCTGGGCATTGGTGTCCTGACCACAGCGGAAAAACAGGGCAAGCTTAGAGATGAGCATAAGAACCTGGCCCGGGATGTGATGTGCCAGATGAACCTGATCGGGGCGGAGTTTGCCAAGGTGGACGAAGTTACCGCAATGACTGATGTAACAGGCTTTGGGTTGTTGGGGCATTTAAGCGAAATCTGCCAAGGCTCTAACCTGCGGGCAGAGGTGGATTTCAGCCAAATCCATACCCTAGACGGGGTCAAAGACTATATCGCCCAAGGGGCCGTACCAGGCGGAACAGGGCGGAACTTTGACAGCTACGGCCACTTGATTTCGCCTTTAACCGATGAACAAAAGGCCATCTTGTGCGATCCGCAAACCTCAGGCGGCCTCTTAATTGCGGTTAAGCCGCAAGCGGTCGAAAAAGTACAAAAACTTGCAAAAGCCCAGAGCGTGCCGCTTTTCCCAGTTGGCCGATTGCTGGATGCGGATGCAAATAAAGCACTCATTGAGGTGAAATAATGCAAGAGTTTGATGTGGTGATTGTTGGCGGGGCGGTAACCGGTTCAGTGCTGGCCTTGGCCTTGAGTAGTTTTAGCCAGCATGGGATGCGGATTGCCATCGTTGAGAAATCTGCCCCTAACTATGAAGAGCAGGGCGGCTTTGATGCCCGCTCTATTGCTTTGGCCCAGGGATCTTTGCAAAAATTTGCCCAAATCCAACCGCTTGTAGGGGAGAATTTGGGGCTGCTTATTCAAAGACTGGGTACGCCCATCAAGCAGATCCAGGTCTCTGATTTAGGCCATTTTGGCAAGACCAACCTGTCTGCCCAAGAGCAGGGCCTGGCCCAGTTGGGTGTAGTTGTGCCCCTGGCTGATCTGGGGCGGGACTTGAGTAGCCTGATCAAGCAAGACACTAACATCAAACTTTTTTGCCCCGATACGGTGGCAGACATTCACCGCAGCCAAGAACAATGTCAGATTAAGCTGGCAAGTGGCCAAGAACTCGCCTGCCAGCTCCTGGTAGCAGCGGATGGCATTCAGTCCAAAATCGCTCAGGCCTGCGGGGTGGAAACCCTCCAACTCAAGGACTATGAGCAGTCGGCCATCATTGCCAATGTAGCCATCAGCCAGGTGCACCAGGGCCAGGCCTTTGAACGCTTTACCAGCCAAGGCCCTCTGGCCCTCCTTCCCCTTAGGGATAAACAGATGTCCCTGGTCTGGTGTGTAAAAAATCCAGAGGAATTGACCGCTTGTTCTGATGAAACCTTCCTAGCTCGTTTGCAAGAAGCCTTTGGCTGGCAGTTGGGCAAGTTTGAACAGGTCAGCCAACGCTTTGTCTATCCGCTCAGCTCCCAAAGGGCTGCCAGCCACATCCACCACCGCCTGGCCATTGTGGGCAATGCCGCCCAGCTCCTCCACCCTGTGGCAGGCCAGGGCTTTAATTTGGGTTTAAGGGATCTCTATGAACTGGCCGCCCTGCTAGGCCAGGCCTATTTGAAGGGGCAGGATTTGGGAGCTTACCAGCTCCTGCAAGCTTACTCTCAGGCTCGTCAGGCCGATCAGGCCCGGATCATCGGGATAACAAGCGGGCTGATTTCCCTCTTTTCTTGCGAATTTCTGCCAGTGCAGGTGGTGCGTAATCTGGGCTTGATAGTGGCTTCCCATCATCAAGTTGCTCGGGATCGGGTGGTTAATCAGGCCTTGGGGGCGTATTAGCCAAGTAGTCACAGATGGCGCCAGCCTCCAGGCTGGTGCCCAAATTATAAGCACCAGCCTGGAGGCTGGCGCTAGCATTTTTCCTTACTGCTCACTTCTTAACTTAGCCAAAACCGCCTTCAGCTGTTTATCCAAAGGGGCGGTAATCCGCATTTCCTCTTCCGTTTTGGGGTGGATAAAACGGATGGCATGGGCGTGGAGGAAGAGGCGCTTGAGGCCCAGGGTCTGCATTTTCTCATCAAAGGCCTTGTCGCCATACTTGTCGTCAAGGGCGATGGGGTGGCCGGCAAATTGGGTGTGAACCCGAATTTGGTGGGTGCGGCCGGTAATGGGGGAGGCCTTAACCAAGGTGGCCTGGGCATAGCGTTCTTCAATGGCAAAGCGGGTTTCAGACGGTTTGCCTTCTTCGCTAACCCGTACAATCCGCTCTCCGCTGGCCAGTTCGTTCTTATTAAGCGGGGCCTTGATCACCTTGCAATGGGCCTGCCATTGGCCTCGTACCAGGGCCAGGTAGTCTTTTTGTACCACCTTTTCCCGCAGTTGTTCATGCAGGCTGCGTAGGGCAGAGCGTTTTTTAGCCACCAAGAGAATGCCTGAGGTATCTCGGTCAATACGGTGAACCAGCTCTAAAAAGCGAGCCTGGGGGCGTAAAGCTCGTAGGGCTTCAATAACCCCAAAACTCAAGCCGCTACCACCGTGAACTGCAATGCCAGAAGGTTTGTTGATAACCAGTAAAACCTCATCTTCATAAAGAATCTGGCTTTCTAGCTCGGCCACCTTATTGAGCTTGGTGGAAATGGGGGCTTCATTTTTTTCGGCCACCCGCACAGGCGGGACCCGCACGACATCATCGGCTTGGAGCTTGTATTCAGGCTTGATCCGCCCCTTGTTTACTCGCACCTCGCCCTTACGTACAATACGGTAGATAAGGCTCTTGGGCACGCCCTTGAGCTTGGCTAGCAGGAAGTTGTCGAGCCGTTGGCCAGCTTCGTCGTCGCTGATGGTGAAAAATTGCACTGCTGCACTGATGATTTTTTCGTTATTCATATTATTCTTAGCTTGGAACGTAATGGGGCAAATGTTACCATACTTCCAGCCCAAATGGCCTGCTCATTTGGGGGCAAATTGCCGATTTCTCTGAAAAATTCCCCGCTTAACGTGATGTAGATCACAATTCTAGAAACTCATCTCCTTGCTTGATTGACACAGGCTTTCTTAGTGTTATGATGTCTTTAATCCAAATTTAATTCTAGATTTGATTAATTCACTTCATTTTTAGGATTAATCCTGATCGTGATTGTGCAGATGCAGTTTTCCTGATTTCAATCATTTTCTTAAACGCTCTTAACCAAACTAGAGGTGGTTTATGACTCAACATTTTGAACTTAATCAATCCCGTCGTGGCTTTATGAAATTGTTAGCAGGCGTTGGTGCAGGCTTGGCCTTCACAGGTACTTTAGGCTCCTTTTCACCAAATGCCTTAGCTGCTCCAGCCAAGGGTAGCACCATTGAAGCAGGTATTGCCTACCCGCTATCAACAGGTTTCGACCCAATGAGCTCTACCGGGGCTTCAGCCATGGCGGCCGACCTACACTTCTTTGAAGGCTTGGTGGATTTACACCCTGCAACACGTCAGCCTTACCTGGCCCTTGCTGCCAAAGAGCCTGAAATGGTTGATGATGTGACCTATCGTATTACCTTACGTGATGGTGCGGTCTTCCACCACGGTGCACCTGTAACCACCGAAGACGTGGTTTTCTCTTTTGAACGTGTGTTAGACCCGAACACCAAATCACTCTTTGCTCAATTTATTCCATTTATCCAAAGCGTGAAAGCCGTTGATGATAAAGTGGTTGAGTTTAAACTTAAATATCCATTTGGCCTCTTTAAAGAGCGTTTAACCATCATCAAAATCGTGCCAAAAGCCTTAATTGAAGAAAAAGGCCAAGCCCACTTTGATGCCAACCCAGTCGGTACTGGCCCATATAAATTCGTGTCAGCGGTGAAAGATGACCGTATCGTCTTTGAAGCCAACCCAGCCTATAACGGCCCATACCCAGCCACCGTTGAGAAAATGACCTGGTTCTTACTCTCTGACGATGCTGCCCGTGTAGCTGCCCAAGAGTCTGGCCGTACCCAAGCCATGGAAAACGTCCCTTACTTAGATGCTGATCGCTTAAAACGTAAAGGTGATGTGGAATCTGTCCAATCCTTCGGCCTGATCTTCTTAATGTTTAACTGCCAAAAAGCACCGTTTAACGATAAACGTGTTCGCCAAGCCCTCCACTATGCGATTGATACCCAAAAATTAATCGACATCGTCTTCCTAGGCAATGCGAAAGCGGCAACCTCTTATGTTCAAGAGACCCACCCAGACTATGTGAAAGCGACCACGCAATTTGATTACGACTTGAAAAAAGCAGAAGCCTTACTCAAAGAAGCTGGCGTAACCAAACTCGAATTCACCACACGTTCAACCGCCCACAAATGGGTTGTGGACTCTGTACAGGTGATTTTGGAAGACTGGAACAAGATCCCAGGCGTGAAAGTGAGCAACATTGCTTCCCAATCACCATACAATGATGGTGTGGATGCGGGTAACTTTGATGTGCTTCTTGCCCCAGGTGACCCATCTGTATTCGGTAACGACTTAGACCTTCTCTTAAGCTGGTGGTACCGTGGTGATGTATGGCCGAAAAACCGCTTCCGCTGGTCTGATACGGCTGAATATGCAGAAGTCCAAAAATTACTTGATGCTGCCGTTGCTGCCAAAACACCTGCTGAAGCCCGTGAGATTTGGGGTAAAGCCATCAACATCATTGCTGAAGAAGCTGCCCTTTACCCAATTGTTCACCGCAAACTTCCAACTGCATGGAACAATAAACAACTCGAAGGCTTCCAACCGTTACCAACAACGGGTATGTCCTTCTTAGGGGTTTCTCGTAAGTAGGCTCTAATGAAATTCCCTCGTATAGAGGGAATTTCAGTTCCCCTCTTTGACAAAGAGGGGCTAGGGGAGATTTTAAAGCGTGAAAACGGAGTTAATAAAATTGTTTAGCAGGCTGATAAGAAATTATCTCAGGCTCTTCTTTTATGAGCTTCATATCGCTTCTGTCAAATCTCCCCCTTCCCCTCTTTTCTAAAGAGGGGAGTACCTTACAAGCGGTGCAATCTTCTCAAAAATTTGCAAAAAATCTTCAATTTTGACCCGCTTGCATACCAAAATCCTATCCACTTGCTTTATTTAGGTCGGAGAAAAAAATGGAAATCGTACTTCGTTTACTGATGCGGCGCTTAATGGCATTACCTCTTATGATGCTGGGCGTGAGCGCATTGGTTTTTATCATTTTACAATTTACCCCCGGTGATCCAGCCTCGGTTGCCTTGGGTGAAAGTGCCAGTGAAGCTGCCAAAGAGCTTTATCGCCAACAACACGGCTTGAATGACCCTGTACTGGTGCAATACTTCCGCTTTATTGGTAACGTGCTTGTCCTTGATTTTGGGGTGACCACACCGCCAGAACAACCTATTACTTCCCTTATCGCAAAATCCTTCCCCCTCACCCTTCAATTAACCTTTATCGGGGTGTTTTTTGCGGCTATTGTTTCTTTTTCCTTGGGTATCCTTGCCGCCCTTCATCGTGACCGTTGGATTGACCAAGTTATTCGCTTACTCTCAGTGGCTGCGGTGGCAACACCATCTTTCTGGCTGGGTATTCTTTTAATTCAATATTTCTCCCTTGAGCTAGATTGGTTGCCATCAGGGGGCTTTGTGCCATTTAGTGAAAACCCTGTGGAATATGCCCGTTCTATGATCCTGCCATCCCTGGCCTTAGCGGTGCCAGTTTGTGCTTCTTTAATCCGTGTGGTGCGTACCACCATGGTGGAAGAAATGGACAAGGACTATGTGCGTACTGCCATTGGTAACGGCGTGCCTTATTCAACCGTTATCCGCCACAACGTCTTGCGTAATGCCCTCATTACCCCTGTTACCGTGCTTGGTTTACGTGTGGGCTACTTGCTGGGTGGTGCCGTGGTTATCGAACAGATCTTTGACTTGCCGGGCATGGGTAAACTCATTTTTAACGGTATCGTCAACCACGACTTACACCTCGTACAAGGTGTGGTGCTCACTATCGCCTTTACCTTTGTATTGGTGAATATCATCGTAGATATTCTTTACCTCCTCATCAATCCAAAAATTCGGAGTCTATAATGTTTCGCCAAGGATTAGCTGATAGACTTGCTTCAGGCGGGGCAAGATTCAAAGCATTATCAACCGCCTCTAAATTGGCTCTCGCATTTATCGTCCTTGTGGCATTGATGGCAATTTTTGCACCACTGGTTTCGCCTTACGATCCACTGCAAACCCTCCGTCCAGTTCAAGCGCCAAGTGCAGATTATTGGTTCGGAACTGACCGCTTAGGGCGTGATATTTTCTCTCGTATTGTTTACGGGGCACAAACCTCACTCTTTATCGGCCTGGGTGCAGTTGGCCTTGCCATTGTGCTGGGCAGTATCTTGGGTGCAACCGCAGCCACTGCGGACAAATTCGGCAACGAAGTCATCATGCGTTTGATGGATATTTTGATGGCCTTCCCGGGTATCGCCTTAGCTGCTGTATTACTTGCTACTTTAGGTAACGCCGTGCCAATCATCATCCTTGCCATTGCTATTGTTTACACACCACAGCTTGCTCGTGTCGTACGTGCTAACGTCGTATCTCAATGGGAAGAAGATTATGTGCGTGCTGAACGCGTAATTGGTGGTAGCCGTACCTACATTCTGCTTAAACACGTGGTGCGCAATACCGCAGCGCCTGTGCTGGTATTTGCAACCGTGATGGTGGCTGATGCGATCGTACTTGAAGCCTCTCTCTCCTTCTTAGGCGCAGGTGTACAATTGCCACAGCCTTCTTGGGGGAACGTGCTCTCTGAAGGCCGTAACATCGTCTTAAGTGGTTTCTGGTGGGCAACAACCTTTGCTGGTTTAGCCATCCTTTTAACCGTGCTTTCACTGAATATCTTGTCTGAAGGCTTAACCGATGCTTTAGTTAATCCAAAACTCAAAGCCAGCCCGAAACAAAAAGCCAACGATGTGGCCAAACCGCTTTCAACTGACGTGCAAGAAGCGATGGCTGAAGGCTTAGCGCTCAAACGCTACTTGGCTCAATTGCAAGAAGTCGAAAGCAAACGCACCGACCGTATGAAACTCAACCCAGATGCCAAACCGATTTTACAGGTCAAAAACCTTTCCATCCGTTTCCCAAATCGCTATGGCGAAACCCCATTAGTGGATGATATTAGCTTCACTGTTCACGAGGGCGAAACCATGGGCTTGGTGGGTGAGTCTGGTTGTGGTAAATCCATTACTGCCTTCTCCATCATGGGCCTGTTACCGAAAACGGCCAAGATTACGGGTGAAATCCTCTTCACCGACCGCTCTGGCAAACAGCATAATCTCTTGGAATCCAACGAGCTTAATGCCTTACGTGGCCATGAAATCTCCATGATCTATCAAGATGCCTTGAGTGCCCTTAATCCATCTATGCGGATCAAGGATCAAATGGCCCAGCTTATTAGCCGTGGTGGTAAGCAAAGTGCTGAGACCTTGCTCCAATGGGTAAAACTCGATCCAGAGAAAACCCTCAACCGCTATCCGCATGAACTTTCAGGTGGCCAACGTCAGCGTGTTCTCATCGCCATGGCCCTGGCTCGTGAACCAAAACTTTTGATTGCTGATGAACCAACGACGGCACTAGACGTAACCGTTCAGGCAGAAGTCATCAAGTTGCTCAACGAATTGCGGGAAAAACTCGGTTTTGCCATGGTCTTTGTGAGCCACGATTTGGCCTTGGTTGCCCAAATTGCCCACCACATCACCGTTATGTATGCCGGCCAAGTGGTGGAAGCAGCGCCAACCTCGCCACTCTTAGAGAACCCAACCCACGAATATACCCGTGGCTTACTTGGCTCCGTGCTTTCAACCGAAGCCCGGGCAGAGCGTCTCTACCAAATTCCAGGCAGTGTGCCATCTCCGTTTGACTTTGCTAAAGGCGACCGCTTCGCCAGCCGCTCGCTCAGACCAGATGCCAACCCTGATAAACGCTTGAAACTTGTGCCAGTCGGCGATCACCCTAAACACGTTTGGGCATCACACTTGGAGAACTAAGATGAGCAGTATTAAAGTAATCAAAGAACAGCCAATCATTGAATTGGAAGACATTGTGGTGCAGTTCCGTTCTCGTGAAGGCACGCTCTTTAACCCCAAAAAATTCACCGCAGTCGGTGGGGTAAACCTGCAAATTCACGCAGGGGAAACAGTTGGGATCGTAGGCCAGTCTGGTTGTGGTAAATCCACCATGGCCAACGTGATTATCGGCCTACAAAAACCAACATCAGGTATTGTTAAATTCAACGGCTTGCAGATGAAATACGGCAGCACCGAAGCCCGCCGTCAGTTCGGCCGCCAAGTGTCGGTCATTTTCCAAGACCCCGCGACAGCCCTTAACCCACGTATGCGTGTGCTAGATATTCTCAAAGACCCGATGGATATTCACAACATACTGGAACCACATGAGCGAGAAAAACGCGTTTATGAGCTACTCTCTCGCGTGGGGTTGCCACGCTCAGCCGCCCTTGTTGAACCTACTCGTTTATCAGGTGGTCAAAAACAGCGTGTGGCGATTGCGCGTGCGCTGGCGCTCAACCCGAAACTGATTGTGGCAGATGAACCAACTTCCGCCCTTGACGTATCGGTACGGGCCCAGGTACTTAACCTCTTGGCCGACTTGAAAAAAGAGCTAAACTTAGCCATGGTTTTCATCTCCCACGACCTACAAACCGTTCACCAAGTTTCAGATCGAATTGTGGTCATGAACGGCGGTAAAATCATCGAAAGCGGCCCAGCCCACGAGGTATTTACCAATCCAAAAGATGAATACACCCGAACCCTACTGGCCGCAGCGCCATCGCTTTTGTAGGTTGCATTAAGCACAAAAGGCGGTAAGAAAAATCTTACCGTCTTTCTTTTCGGCATAAAAATAGGCATATAGGACAAAATAGTTGGTCTTTTTGCACTTTATGCCTCTATAGGACAAAAAAGTTGGTAAAGATTATTTTAACAGATCCTTACCAACTCTTTTTGTTCAAAAAGTCCTGTATAAACAAGATCTTATGCTTTCTTGTTAAACCGCTGTGCGGACGTAATTTGTCTTTTAGTTCCTTAAATAAACCTTCAATCCTATTTGTTGTCTTTTCAATATTTAATTCAGGATATTTCTCATAAGTAAAAATATATTCATAATAACGCTTAATACTCGCAGCAGCACTTCTTACACTTCGATGTTTATAAGGGTATTTCCCTTTTTCATTTGGTTTATCTGACCGTTCACTTAAAAACTCCTGGTGTTTTCTCTTCCATTCATATATTTTTAAATAAAATTCATTTTTAGAGCTGGTTTTAAGCGTCTTAATAATACTTTTTAATTCTCTTCCTGCATGTGATTGATGTTTCTTTCTCAATGCCCTCATTACGATTGCTACAAGATGAAACTGACACATCTGTGTTGGTGTATTGAACAAATCTTTTAAGAGGCCTCTACGCCCATCACAGGTAACTGATTGAATAATATAATTTCTTTCCCTTAAACGGTTCATGGCCTTCTTGTAATAGATATCTTTTTCTGTTTTGACTATTTGGTGATAAACCACCTTTTTTGTAGAGCTATCAATAAACACCATTACACCAAAATCTCGGTGAAAGAATGTTGTATCAATAATTAAGTTCAAGTATGTATTTTGAGGTTTATTTAAGGAGGATTTAGGGTGCTTCTCTAAATATCTTCGAATAGTTCGAGAAGAGCAAGAATATTTTTCTGCTAACTGTACTTGTGTTTGTTTTCCAGATGAATAATCAAGCCAAATTTTTTCAGGATCTAATTTATTCTTAAAGGTAAATGTTTTATTACAGCTAAGACATTTGTAACGCTGTACATTATTTTGTTTGCCATACTTCTGGATCGGGGAATGTTGGCAGAAAGGACAGTTTTTTGTGCATATTTCAAAAAGAGGGCTTAAAGCCTTGTACTATAAGGCTTTAAGCCACTTTTTACCAACTATTTTGTCCTATATGCCTGTTTTTGGGGGCATATAGGAAGAAATAGGCATATTTACTTCTCAACAAACTGATTGCTCTGCTGTAAGAGCTGCAAGAACATGGCCAGTGGTGGGCGGCTGGCTTTTTGTTTGTTCCCTTCGCTATCATAGTAGTCCAAATGGCCCTTGCGGTCGATTTGGTACTGTTCCCCAGTCGGCAAAATAGCCACATTCCACTGATAATTTGAGGCCAAGATCCAACGGCGGTGATTTTCTTGGGTTAAGTCAATCCCTTGGGCAAAGTCGCTGACAGGGTTTTGCACCTTAAAGAACTGTTTCAAGAGAGTGGGCATAATATCCAACTGGCTAGACAGGGAGTTATAGCGGTTGGGTTGCCCCTGCCAGTAGGCCAAGAAAGGTACTTCAATTTGGTCTTGGGCAAAGCTGTTTGAGTTTAAGTCCTTGCCTGCTTTTTCTGCGGTGATAAGGATGAGGCTCTTATGTAAAAGACCCTTGCCCTCAAGGCGCGTCCAAATAGTTTGGAGGGCTTGATCTAGGCTGGCCTTGTTTTCACTGGCCAAATCCAAGTAGCTAAAATGCGGCTGATTGGCGGCTTTTTCCAGCCAGGCCTGCCATTGGCCAATGGCCTCTGCATTGTCTTTGGCTTGTGGCAGCTTGAAGTCTTTAAAGAGGGAGCGCCCATAAATCGGCTCGGCAAAGCCATTGTGAGAGAAGAGCCCCAACTCGTAATGGGCGGCTTGCAGAGCCTGGATCAACGGAGAGGGAGTTTGTTCGTTTAAGATAGCATCAGTATAACGGCCGCTGAGGCTGTAAAAAAGGCTAACCAGGCTGGCCGCCTTGCTGTCGCCGCCGCTGTAGTGCTGCATAAAGCGTTGGGATTGCTGACTGATCTGCCAAAGTGTGGGCATGGTTTCAGGGGCAATGTCCTGATTGTTGAGTTCAGACAGGTTGATAATAACCAGGTTAATGGGCTGTTCAAGCGGGCCAAAGACAAGATTATTTTTCGGGTAATTTAAGAAAAAGGTGTCGGCCCGGCCCTGTTCTTCCGCCCGTTGGGCCAGATCTTGCTTGTCCACAAAGCCGTGCTTTTCTAAAAAGCTGCGAGCCGTCATAGGGTAGGAAAGTGGGTAGTTGGCCTTTTGGGCGGTAATGGGGCGGTAAACCGTCATATCGGCCCAGGCGTAAACCAGGTGGGTCAGGGTAAAGCAGGCCAGGAAAAAGAGGGCCACATACTTGCCCCATTTTTGGCGGCTGAAGCTGCGTAACTTGTTCCAACACCAGCGGGAGTAGAGCATTTGGGCCAGCAAAATCAAGGGCATGGGCACAAAGAGCAGCTGCCAATGGCGGGCCAATTCCCCTTCATCAGGATTGACCAACAAGTCCCAAACTAAGGGGGAAAGATGGAGGTAAAAACGCTTAAAGACCTCAGTATCCACCAAGAGCACCGTTAGCCCCGCACTGGCCACCACCACAGAAATGGCTCGAAAGGCTCGGTTATGCTTAATCACAAAGCTGAGCGGGAAGAGCAGGAGCAGGTAAACCGCAAAAATCACAAAGCTGAAATGGCCAAAGAGGCTAACGAAAAAGTAGAGCTTGCCCAAAAGGGTGTTGGGCCAGTCGGCCTCAAAGGCATAGCGGGAGGCAATCAAGAGCGCCAGCACAATGTTAAAAAGCGCAAACCAATGCCCCCAGGCAATACGTTGCGAGGTTTCTTCTCGGTATTGACGAGAGTTTTCAGGGAGCAGCTGGCGAACTTGGTTTAGCATAGGTTAGTGAATAGACTTTAAGGAGTTTTTCAGGGCATCAGCAAAGGCCTCGGCCAAGACTTCACGTTGTTCAGGGCTGCGGATGCTGTTTTGCAAAATATTACTGACCACATTGCCCAGGGCCATAAGGGAGAGATCCGCAGGTGCCTTGTGCTTTTCCAGCACAATGATGAGGTCGTTTAAAAGGGCGTCAAGTTGTTGGTCTTGGTATTTAGATTTGCTTGCCATTTGGATTGATTAAGAGAGAAAAATTGAGCCAATAGTAGCACAAATTAGGGAGAATAAAAATAGGCCAAAAAACGGAAGACAAGCGGCTCTTCCCTATTAAAATTTGCAAATTCCTACCATTTTTAGGCCGCTTGATGGTTGTTTTTCTCTCTTTATCTTCGCATACATGGCATGAAGCAAAAATTTTTCTGTTCACAAGCACAAAAAATGATTTTTTCGATCTGGATCGTAAAAATTGATGGCTAAACTTGTTTTATTGGCTCAAAGCGTGAAAATGCTTGAGAGAAAATTCTTGCAGCAAGTTTGGTTTATACTCATAATACACATCTAAAAATAAGGAGAGCAGTAAGAATGAATAGCAAAAAAATGATAAAACTGCTCAAACAAGACGGTTGGTATCTTGATAGCGTGAGCGGAAGCCATCACCACTTTGAACACCCAACCAAAAAGGGGAAAGTTACCGTTCCCTATCCAAGAGAAGAACTTGGATTTTTAGAAAAACTTATTCGAAAACAAGCGGGGCTATAAACCCCTTTAAGGAGCCTTATGTTATATCCAATCGCTTTTCAAAAAGTTTCAGATGGTTATGTTGTGGCTGTGCCTGATATTTCAGGCTGTTTTTCCGCTGGCAATACGCTAGAAGAAGCCTTTGCCAACACCAAGGAGGCCATTACCAGCCACCTAGAACTCTTGGTGCGTGATGGCGAAGAAGTACCAAAACCAACCAGCATAGAGAGCCATCAAGATAACCCTGATTATGCGGATACTGTCTTTTCGGTGGTCGATGTGGACATCACTCATTTACTGGGCAAGGCTGAACGCATTAACATCACCATGCCTGGCTACCTTATCAAACGTATTGATGAATTTGTTGCCGTCCATAAAGAATATAAGAACCGTAGCAGCTTTTTATCTAAAATTGCGGCCGATAAGATTTTGGCTGCTTAATACCTCCTAGGTTCAAACGGCGCCTTAAAACGCACCCTACCCAAGCGGTTAAAATCAGTGAGAAATTTGCAAATTCCTACCATTTTTAGGCCGCTTGATGATTTCCTTTTCCTTCTTTATCTTTACCTTTACTTGCATTACAAACAGCATTACAATATCTACCATTAACCCAATAAGGAGTATTACATGGCAACCTTAAATGTTCGTTTAGACGACAAGCTCAAACAAGAAACCTATGCCGTATTGGCCGATCTTAACATTAGCCCAAGCGAAGCAATCCGCCTTTATTTTCAGTACATTACTGATAATCGAAATCTGCCCATCAAGCAGACCGTTATAACGGAGGAAGAGGACGAGTTACTTCAAACCGTCCGCTATCGTCTTGCTAATCCACAACCAGGTATTAGAGTAACGCTTGATGAACTATGAATTAGAATTTGACCCTCGAGCCATGAAAGAGTGGCGGAAGTTGGATCAAACGGTTCGGGATCAATTTAAAAAGAAACTGGATGAAGTCCTTAAAAATCCTGAAATTCCTGCCAACAAACTTAGCGGTTATCCAAACTGCTATAAAATCAAATTGCGTAAACTTGGTTATCGCTTAATTTACCAAGTGAAAAATGATGTTGTGCTTGTTTTTGTTCTGGCCATTGGCAAACGAGAGCGAGAAGCAGCCTATGACACGGCTAAAAATCGTTTAGTGAATTAGGTATTGGCACAAGCGATCACTCTCCCCGCTGGCGCCAGCCTCCAGGCTGGTGTCTTATATCAAACCTTATCAGCACCAGCGAGGACGCTGGCGCTATCAAAGGCCTGCGTCCAACCTGGATAGTCCTGGTGCTGCTGTATTGGACACTGGCTTTACCCAATAAAATTAACGTTGGCACAGCCTTTGCCGCAGGCATTGTTTGGGATTTGATCTTAGGCTCTATCTTGGGTATTCATGCCCTTGTCTTGTCCTTTGCCATTTATTTTGTGGCCAAATACCACCTGATTCTACGCAACCTCTCTCTTTGGCTACAAAGCCTCTTGGTCATGGGCTTTATTGTCCTCATTCGCTGTGGCATTTTCTTGGTGGAATTTATTTTACACAGTGCAGAATTTAACAGCCAAGAATTGGCCGGTGCAGTCATCAGTGGTGTGCTTTGGCCCTGGATCTTCCTGCTCATGCGCCATATTCGCCGAGGCTTGCATTTGCGTTAAGCATCCCACAAGCGGTCACTCCCCCTCAAAAACTTGCAAATTCCCACCATTTTTAAGCCGCTTGATAGTGGCTTTTTTCATATATTAGATTTGTTTTACCCCCCAGCACGGCAAAGCCTTACTGGGTTAAGCATCTTGAGCAGCTTTGCTGCTCCTCATTTCATAGCCCCAAAGGGGCTGACTTATGCGTAACCTAGCACGGCTCTGCCGCGCTAGGCCCCCCGTTGGCGCCAGCCTTTGCCCCCACAAGCGGTCACTTCCCATCAAAAATTTACAAATTCCCTCTTTAAAAGCCATTTTCTTTGCTTATTGAAGCACTAAATCACCCCCAACCTTTCAACAATTTTTTAGGCAATCGTTTACATTTGGCTAACAAGATGAAATGTAATGATGTTTTGCGTTGAACGTAAAGACAACGTAAGTTGTTAATTTACAAAAGAATTCACCTCCATTTGAAGTGATTATAACTTATTGATTTATAAGCAAAAAAAAAAAAAAAAAAAAAAAATAACTCCGAGCGCTCAACAAAAAATCAATATTTTCGTTTACATTGTGTACAAAGCTAATATAAAATAACCTCCCTCAAAAAAATCGCTGATTTTTGTTGAGGATTTAGCCGTTGTAAGTGCTAAAAATAATCATATTTCAAAGATTAATTTTTCATCAAAAATACAAAATTTACCCCTAAAGAGGTAATTGTGGGGTTGTTTATTTTGTAAGGTTTTAAGGGAATAAACGACTAATGATTGTTTGTGATTAGTTTTTGCTAGGTCTAGCAAAAGATTAATCTTTGAAATGCTCTATTGTGATATAGGATTAACAACAAATGAATAAAGTATTCAAAGTAATTTGGAACCATGCCACCCAAACCTGGATGGCCGTGTCTGAATTAACAAAAGGTAAGGGCAAGACTAAATCGTCTAAAAGCCTTACAGTAACTGCCGCAGCCCTAGGAGTGATGGGCGCAGTCGGCACTCTCACCACCCTAGACGCCAGTGCGGCAGGTCAATTTGGTGGTAACGGTAATGGTATCGGTATCTATGAAAAAGGCGAAAAAGTAGCAACCGCCACCCACCAATGGGCTATTGCCATCGGTAGTAATTCTAGCGCTCTTGGTGAGTATGATGTTGCCATCGGTGGACACGCTAAGGCAGATAGCCGTATTGCTGATGGATCTGCTGTTGCCATCGGTAAGCAATCCAACGCCACAGGCAACCGTACCACTTCCATCGGTACACACGCTGAAGCGGTTGCTGATAGAGCCACTGCCATCGGTACAGAGTCGAACGCTTATGGTAATTTCTCATCTGCGCTAGGTTTCCAGTCTAACGCATCGGGCGTTAATTCAACAGCATTGGGTAACGGAGCTCAAGCAAAAGGCATAGATAGTATTGCTTCAGGTACGCAGTCAAATGCAGCAGGCGAAAGATCAATTGCTATTGGTGTGGTTTCTACTGCTGAACAATATGGTTCTGCTGCATTAGGCCAATACGCTCACGCCAATGGAGAGCATGCGTCTGCACTGGGTTCTGGTGCTCAAGCCAAGGGTAATTTCACGTTATCCAGCGGTTATCAAGCGAAGGCTGATGGCCAAAATGCCACTGCATTAGGTACCAAAGCCAATGCCACAGGCGAAAACTCAACCGCTGTCGGCCGTGGGGCAACCACCAATGCAGGCAATGCCACCGCACTAGGTACAGGCTCACAAGCCCTAGCTCAAGGCTCAACAGCACTGGGTAAAGGTGCTAATGCTGCTGCTACTGCAACATCAGGCGTGGCAATCGGTGATGGCAGCTCAGTTACTCAACCTAACAGCGTCGCCCTAGGTGCAGGCTCTGTGGCAAATCGTACAATTGTCAATACCAACAACATCGTTAAAGATAAAAACCATCCGAATTTTAACGACATCTACTACAACTTCGTAGAAGAAGGCAGTAAGGGCAGAGCGGAGATTCTTAAAACTGTTACAGATATGGTGGGTACGGTTGCTGTTGGTAACTCAACACACACTCGCCAAATCACAGGCGTGGCAGCGGGTTATGAAGACTCTGATGCGGTGAACGTTGCCCAGCTTCGTGCCTTGGCAGAACATGTCAAAGAAAACACCAAAAACACCCAAGCATCTGTTGCAGTTGCACCAAACAATGCTACCTATGTAACAGTAACACCAAACACCACAGCCAATGAAAACGGCACTGTTCGTTATGATGTGGGTGTAAACACTCAAGTTATCAATGTAAACGCAACAACAGGCGATGTAACACAATCAGCCACCAATGGCTTGGCAAGAGCTAACAACGTTGCCGACACCATCAAGCGTTCAGGCTGGCAGATTGCTGGCAATGATAAAGCCAGCCTTGGCGTGGTTAATCCAGGCGAGAAGGTGAGCTTCCAAAACGGTGCCGCCACCAAAGCGACTGTAACCACCGAAGGCAACAACTTCAACGTCAAATACGATGTTCAAGTTGATGGCGACACCATCAAAATCGAAAACGGCGTGTTGAAGTCTAATGTTACCGACACCAACACCCAAGCGTCTGTTAGTACAACCACACCAGACTACATCTCGGTAACCACCAACGTTAATGCTAACAATCAAACCACCAACTACACCTTGGCAGCCAAAACTGGCACGATTGACACTAACACAAACACTGGTGCGATCACCGTTCCAGACTCCAACCAAAACGGTCTAGCAACTACCACTAACGTCGTAAACGCCATCAACGCAAGCGGTTGGGGTGTTGCAGGTGATAACGGCGCTCGTGTTGGTGTGGTGAACCCTGGCGAGCAGGTAAACTACAAAAACGGCGATGCGACCAAAGCAGTAGTAACCGCCAATGGCACCAACTTCGATGTTAAATACGATGTTGAATACGATGGCACTACCATCACCAAAAACGCCCAAGGCAAACTACAAGCGGTTGCGCCTGCACCAAAAATTACAGATATTACCACGGTAAATCAAGGCGATCTTATTAGTATTGCCACCGTGGTTCCTGATGGTGAAGGCGATGCTTTCTTAAATGCTTCAACCATCGTTCGTGGATTGAACAACACAGGCTTTAACCTAAGCACTTCAGGGGCTGGCAGTAACAAGACAGGCGCAGATCATCGTATTGCCAATGGCGAAACGCTCGATCTTGCCACAGGTGATTATATTAATATCACCCTAAAAGATAATGGCTATATGATTGGTGCTAGAACAGGCACGATTGCTACTCCAGTAACTGACATCACCAATACCGATGCAGGTAAGGTTACCACCCCAGCCACAAACGGCTTAGCAACTGTTCAAAACGTGGCAGATGTGGTCGCCAAATCTGGCTGGCAGCTACAAGCCAACGGCGAAACCAAAAACCTAGTAAACCCTGGTGAAGCGGTGAACTTCGTTGATGGCAAAGGCACCAAAGCCAATGTATCAGCCGATGGCAAAAATGTAACCTTTGATGCCAACGTAACTGAAATCAAAGCTGGCAATAACGTTACTGTTAATAACCAAGACGGCGTAGTAACCATCAATGCCAACAACACCCAAGCCACTGTCGTTGCCAAAACTGAAGGCGGCAAGGCACAAGGCGTAACTGTTACACCAAATGCGACCAAAAACGCCAACGGCACCACCATCTATGAAGTCGCTGCTAATGTTGATGGCAAAACCATCATCATCAACGACCAAGGTCAGTTGGTTGCCAATACGACCGATATTCACTATTTCAGCGTGAATTCAACAGGCGGCGGCAACTATAACAATGATGGTGCTAAAGCACCTGAAGCCATTGCTGTTGGTAAAAATGCAGCGGCAGAAGGACCAAGTGCAGTAGCCCTAGGTTTCAACTCAAAAGCTCAAGCAATCTCATCTGTCGCCATCGGTGATAGTGCAAGAGTGGCTGATGATGTTGATGGCGGCGGTGTAGCCATCGGTAGCAGTTCATCTGTCTTGGCAGGTCGTGCTGTGGCGGTAGGTATCGATGCCAAAGCTAACTCAACCAGCTCTGTCGCCATCGGTGATAACGTGCAAGTTGCTGCAACATCGAACAACTCTGTTGCTATCGGTAACTCAGCCCGTGCCAATGATGGATCAGACGACTCTGTAACCATCGGTAACAACTCATCAAGTAGCGCCCAAGGCGGCTTGGCACTTGGTGATGATGCTGATGTGTTAGATGGTGATACCAATGCTGTTGCCCTAGGTCGTGGCTCTAAAACTGAAAAACCGACCAGCACCAATAAGGCCAGCGTAAACGGCATTGACTACGAAAACTTCGCAGGCAGCGTATCAAACTCTGTGGTCAGCGTGGGTAATGCAACTGCCAAACGTCAAATCACCAACGTAGCCGCAGGCCGTATCAGTGCGGATTCAACAGATGCCATCAACGGCTCACAGCTATACTTAACCCAAAAGGCCCTTGGCAATCTAGCCAGCAGCACTGCAACCCACTTAGGTGGCGGCGTGCAGGTGAACAAAGATGGTTCATTAACAGCTCCTGTTTATAACATCTACACAGGTAACGTTGCACCAAACACCGCAGGCAGCAGCACAACATTGTTTGGCGCACCAGCCAACAACGTAGGCGATGCCCTAACCAACCTAAACACCTATGTAAACCAAGGTTTCTGGGTGGCTGACAAGGGTGCAAGGATCGGCAACGTAACCCCAGGTGACACCATCAATTTCGTTAATGGCAAAAACACCAAGGTAAACACCACTACCGAAGCAAACGGTGTAACCACTGTTACCTTTGACGTGGAAGGCCCGAAAATCACCACAACCCCAACAGCTGACGGCATAACCATCACCATCACCAACACTGATGGCACAAAAGAAGAAGCCGAAGTTAGACATGGTACTAACGGTAAAGACGGTAAAGACGGCACTAATGGTACTAACGGTACAGACGGTCAAGACGGTCGTGATGCTTCAGCTACTGTTGTAGACAATGGCGACGGCACCCACACCATTACCACCACAAGCGGTGACGGCACTGTAACCACTACCACTGTTAAAGACGGTGCAGCAGGTAAAGACGGTAAAGACGGTGCTAACGGTACAGACGGTCAAGACGGTCGTGATGCTTCAGCTACTGTTGTAGACAATGGCGACGGCACCCACACCATCACTACCACAAGCGGTGACGGTACTGTAACCACTACCACTGTTAAAGACGGTGCAGCAGGTAAAGACGGTAAAGACGGTGCTAACGGTACAGACGGTCAAGACGGTCGTGACGCTTCAGCTACTGTTGTAGACAACGGCGACGGCACCCACACCATCACCACCACAAGCGGTGACGGCACTGTAACCACTACCACTGTTAAAGACGGTGCAGCAGGTAAAGACGGTAAAGACGGTGCAGCAGGTAAAGACGGTACTAACGGTACAGACGGTCAAGACGGTCGTGACGCTTCAGCTACTGTTGTAGACAACGGCGACGGCACCCACACCATCACCACCACAAGCGGTGACGGCACTGTAACCACTACCACTGTTAAAGACGGTGCAGCAGGTAAAGACGGTAAAGACGGTGCAGCAGGTAAAGACGGTGCTAACGGTACAGACGGTCAAGACGGTCGTGATGCTTCAGCTACTGTTGTAGACAATGGCGACGGCACCCACACCATCACTACCACAAGCGGTGACGGTACTGTAACCACTACCACTGTTAAAGACGGTGCAGCAGGTAAAGACGGTAAAGACGGTGCTAACGGTACAGACGGTCAAGACGGTCGTGACGCTTCAGCTACTGTTGTAGACAACGGCGACGGCACCCACACCATCACCACCACAAGCGGTGACGGCACTGTAACCACTACCACTGTTAAAGACGGTGCAGCAGGTAAAGACGGTAAAGACGGTGCAGCAGGTAAAGACGGTACTAACGGTACAGACGGTCAAGACGGTCGTGACGCTTCAGCTACTGTTGTAGACAACGGCGACGGCACCCACACCATCACCACCACAAGCGGTGACGGCACTGTAACCACTACCACTGTTAAAGACGGTGCAGCAGGTAAAGACGGTAAAGACGGTAAAGACGGTGCAGCAGGTAAAGACGGTACTAACGGTACAGACGGTCAAGACGGTCGTGACGCTTCAGCTACTGTTGTAGACAACGGCGACGGCACCCACACCATCACCACCACAAGCGGTGACGGCACTGTAACCACCACCACTGTTAAAGACGGTGCAGCAGGTAAAGACGGTACTAACGGTACAGACGGTCAAGACGGTCGTGACGCTTCAGCTACTGTTGTAGACAACGGCGACGGCACCCACACCATCACCACCACAAGCGGTGACGGCACTGTAACCACTACCACTGTTAAAGACGGTGCAGCAGGTAAAGACGGTACTAACGGTACAGACGGTCAAGACGGTCGTGACGCTTCAGCTACTGTTGTAGACAATGGCGACGGCACCCACACCATCACCACCACAAGCGGTGACGGCACTGTAACCACTACTACTGTTAAAGACGGTGCAGCAGGTAAAGACGGTAAAGACGGTACTAACGGTACAGACGGTCAAGACGGTCGTGACGCATCAGCCACTGTTGTAGACAATGGCGACGGTACTCACACCATCACCACCACAAGCGGTGACGGTACTGTAACTACTACTACTGTTAAAGACGGTGCTAATGGTAAAGACGGTGCAGCAGGTAAAGACGGTAAAGACGGTGCTAACGGTACAGACGGTCAAGACGGTCGTGATGCTTCAGCTACTGTTGTAGACAATGGCGACGGCACCCACACCATCACCACCACAAGCGGTGACGGCACAGTAACCACTACTACTGTTAAAGACGGTGCAGCAGGTAAAGACGGTAAAGACGGTACTAACGGTACAGACGGTCAAGACGGTCGTGACGCATCAGCCACTGTTGTAGACAATGGCGACGGTACTCACACCATCACCACCACAAGCGGTGACGGTACTGTAACTACTACTACTGTTAAAGACGGTGCTAATGGTAAAGACGGTGCTAACGGTACAGACGGTCAAGACGGTCGTGATGCTTCAGCCACAGTTGTAGACAACGGCGACGGCACCCACACCATCACCACCACAAGCGGTGACGGCACTGTAACTACTACCACTGTTAAAGACGGTGCAGCAGGTAAAGACGGTAAAGACGGCACTAATGGTACTAACGGTACAGACGGTCAAGACGGTCGTGACGCTTCAGCCACTGTTGTAGACAATGGCGACGGCACCCACACCATCACTACTACAAGCGGTGACGGCACAGTAACCACCACCACTGTTAAAGACGGTGCTAATGGTAAAGACGGTAAAGACGGTGCAGCAGGTAAAGACGGTGCTAACGGTACAGACGGTCAAGACGGTCGTGACGCTTCAGCCACTGTTGTAGACAATGGCGACGGCACCCACACCATCACCACCACAAGCGGTGACGGCACTGTAACCACTACCACTGTTAAAGACGGTAAAGACGGTGTAGATGGTATTAACGGTCTAGATGGTCGAGATGGTGAAGACGGCCGTGATGCTATTGCCAACGTTGTAGACAATGGCGACGGCACACACACCATCACCACAATCAGTGGCGACGGTACAATGACCAGCACAACTGTCAAAGACGGTACTAACGGTAAAGACTCATCTGCTACTGTTAAAGACAACGGCGATGGTACACACACTGTAACCGTAACCAGCGGTGACGGCACAGTAACCACAACAACCATCAACGATGGTACTGATGGTAAAGACGGTAACTCTGTAGCGATTAAGAGCACCACCAAAGATGGTGATACCACTAAGGTTGTTCTTGTAGAGAAAGACGCAGCTGGTAATGAAATCGCAGGCTCTGAGAAGAACCTAGAGATTAAAGACGGTACTAACGGTAAAGATGCATCAGCTACTGTTAAAGACAATGGCGACGGCACCCACACCATCACCACCACAAGCGGTGACGGCACTGTAACTACTACCACTGTTAAAGACGGTAAAGACGGTGTAGATGGTATTAACGGTCTAGATGGTCGAGATGGTGAAGACGGTCGTGATGCTATTGCCAACGTTGTAGACAATGGCGACGGCACCCACACCATCACCACAATCAGTGGCGACGGTACAATGACCAGCACAACTGTCAAAGACGGTACTAACGGTAAAGACTCATCTGCTACTGTTAAAGACAACGGCGATGGTACACACACTGTAACCGTAACCAGCGGTGACGGCACTGTAACCACAACAACCATCAACGATGGTACTGATGGTAAAGACGGTAACTCTGTAGCGATTAAGAGCACCACCAAAGATGGTGATACCACTAAGGTTGTTCTTGTAGAGAAAGACGCAGCTGGTAATGAAATCGCAGGCTCTGAGAAGAACCTAGAGATTAAAGACGGTACTAACGGTAAAGATGCATCAGCTACTGTTAAAGACAACGGCGACGGCACCCACACCATCACCACCACAAGCGGTGACGGCACTGTAACCACTACTACTGTTAAAGACGGTAAAGACGGTTTAGATGGTATTAATGGTCTAGATGGTCAGGATGGTCAGGATGGTCGTGATGCTATTGCCAACGTTGTAGACAATGGCGACGGCACACACACCATCACCACAATCAGTGGCGACGGCACAATGACCAGCACCACTGTTAAAGACGGTAAAGACGGTAAAGATGCAATCTTCAAAGTTGCAGGAAATGATGATGTGAAGAGCACCATCAACTCCGATGATACCGTGAACTTTGTAGATGGCAAAGGCACAACAGTAACTGTAACAGGCGAAGGCACTGGCACAGTAACCAACGTGTCTTACGACGTGAATGTTGATGGCGACACAGTGAAGATTGTTGATGGCAAATTAACTGCCAAAAACACCCAATCAACCACCAACAGCACCAATAAAACGGTTAAAATCACTGAAACCAACAATGAGAATGGTACGAAAAACTACGACCTAGCCGTAAACACTGGCAAAGGCTTGGAAGTTAATACTACCACTGGTGCGATTGATGTTGCGGTTGATGGCGATACCATTGTCTTTGATGGTAACAACATCAAAGCCAACACAGGTGAGCTAACCAACACTGACGGTAAAGTAGATGTACCAGCCGCACCAACAGCCTTAACCAACACCACCACGGTTGCTGATGCAATCAACAACTCTGGTTGGAGAACCACACTGACTGATGGTGATACAGAAGTTATCAACCCAGGCGATAAAGTGGACTTCGTTGATGGTGTAGGCACCAAAGCCAATGTGGAAGCAGATGCTGATGGCAATGTGAATGTAAGCTACGATGTCAATGCGGTAAACGGCAACGGCACAACAGTGAAATTCAACGATGCTGACAACTCATTCCAAGTTGACGTGAATACCGTTGGTGGTAAGGTAACAAATGGTAAAGTGGAAGCTCCAGTTAATACCACTGGTGGCAACACTTACTACAATGCAACCACTGTAACCAACCTGATCAATGAAGCTTCGCACAACATCACCGCTGACAACAGCAAAGGTGGCGTAAATGGTACACAGGTTAAAGCAGGCAGCTCAGCAGCTAAAGTGAAAGCGGGTGATACCGTAACTTATGCAGCGGGCAAAAACCTAGTGGTTAATCAATCTGGCACAACCGTAACCTACGGCTTGAGCGAGAATATTGATATCACTGGCAACGCGACAGTAAACAAAAACTTGACCGTGAATGGTGATACCACAGTAGGTAACTTGACTGTGAAACCTAACAGCAAGGTTGATATGGGTGGAAACCGTGTAACTAACGTTGCAGACGGTAAAGATCCAACCGATGCTGTGAACGTTCGCCAATTAAAAGGCGCAATCAGCAATGTTAATAACAACATTAACCGCGTTCGTAAGAATGCTAATGCTGGTGTAGCCTCTGTGGCGGCCATGAGCAACATTCCACAAGTTTACCTACCAGGTAAATCTGGTGTAGGTGCGGGTGTGGGTACTCGTGGTGGTGAAACTGCTGTGGCAGTGGGCTACTCAAGAGCGTCTGATAATGGTAAACACATTATCAAATTCTCAGGAAGTGCAGATTCCCAAGGCAAATTCACTGGCGGTGCAGGTTATATGTACCAATGGTAATCAGCTATTAACCTAAATAATAGAAATGCGACCTTCGGGTCGCATTTTTTATGGCTGCAAATAGTCCAAAGTTTTGGTTGGATTTATCTTGTATTTGATCCTAACTTTGTATAGAATACGCACTCTTTTTGGTGCTAGGTTTTGCCTGGCGTTTTTTTAATTACATATGGTATCAGACAGCCGAGTTGTATGCTCTGATGGCGATATGGCTTCTTTAGAGGTTCCCCATGAAACAAGGTATTCACCCGAATTACACTGAAATTACTGCAACCTGCTCTTGCGGTAATGTGATCAAAACTCGCTCTACAGTGGGTAAAGACTTAAACCTAGATGTGTGCGGCAACTGCCACCCATTCTATACAGGTAAACAACGTGTTGTTGATACAGGCGGCCGTGTTGAGCGCTTCAACAAACGTTTCAGCATTCCAAGCACAAAATAAGCGCTTGAAAGCAAGCAAAGCCCCGCAAATGTGGGGCTTTCTTGTATGCAAGCGGTCTGAAATCCCCACTTTTTTGCAAAAATGGACTTCCAAAGCCTTAAACTTTTCCTCGATGTGGTGCAAAGCCGCAGTTTTATCCGCACGGCTGAACGCAATTATATGAGTGCTTCCACCCTTTCCCGCCAGATCCAACGGATCGAACAGGAAATGGGCCAGCCGCTTTTGCTACGAGATAATCGTCAGGTCAGCCTCACCGAAGCGGGGGAGCGTTTTCTACATTTTGCCCAACAAGCCTGGGCCGATTGGCAGCAGTTGCAACAGGAATTTTCCCCAGAAAAACAGGCCCTGGAAGGGGAGCTGAAGCTCTTTTGTTCGGTTACAGCTTCTTATAGCCACCTGCCAAGGCTCTTAACCCGCTTCCGCCAGCAATATCCTAAAGTGGAAATCAAGCTACTGACTGGCGATCCTGCCCAAGCGGTAAGCAAGGTGCAGTCCCTCCAGGCCGATCTTTCCCTGGCCGGTAAGCCTGAACACCTGCCAGCCAATATGGTTTTTCATTATATTGATGATATTACCCTTTCCTTGGTCGCCCCTCGGGTCGCCTGCCTGGCCACTCAACTCTTGCAGCAAGCCCCCATAGACTGGCAAAGCGTACCCTTTATCCTGCCCGAAGACGGCCCAGCCCGTAAGCGAATTGATGCCTGGTTTAAGGCACAAAAAATCAAAACCCCGCAGATTTATGCCACGGTGGCAGGCCACGAAGCCATCGTCCCCATGGTCGCCCTAGGCTGCGGCGTGGCCCTTTTGCCCGATGTGGTGCTGCAACAAAGCCCCATGAATAACCAGGTTTCTTATGTCGATCTGCCTGCGCCTATTTCACCTTTTGAGCTGGGTATCTGCGTGCAGGAAAGAAGATTGCAAGAGCCGATTGTGAGGGCGTTTTGGGATGTGTTAGGAGGATTTACCATCTAGTACGAGTCGTGCTCGTTGTGGTACTAAGTCCAGGAATGGGAATAACCCCATACGGTTTGTATGGGGTTAGGGGGGAATTACATAAAGTAACCTGTTGGCGTAACGCTCTTATCTTCAAAGAAGCGGATAAGGCCAATGACCACACGGAAAATATACCAGGCTCCAATAGCAAAAATGACCAAGAAGCCAATGCCGATGACGCTAAGTACAGCACCGGCAATCAAGCCTAGGGCCGTGACCCAAAAGGTTCTAAATAAAAAGGCAATGTGATCTTGATAAATGGTGCCCTGCATTTCTTGGCGTTTTACATAGGCCATAATCACGCCGACCACGGCAGTCAGCCCGCCAACAAAGACGCTTAAACCAAACAAAACATAAATGGCCAGCATATAGTTACGCTGGGAATCGGTGTAAGGAACAGGTAGGTTATTCATAATCTCTCCGAAAAAAAAAGGCATAATAGACAAAATAGTTGCTAAAAAGTGGCTTAAAGCCTTATAGTACAAGGCTTTAAGCCCTCTTTTTGAAAAATGAACAAAAAACTGCCTTTTCTGCCAAAGTGCGAATATCAAGAAACATGGTAAACAAAATAACATTCAGCGTTATTATTGTAATCAATGCCATAAAACCTTTACCCATCAAAAGAAATTAGACCCAATACAGATCTGGGATGATTACACTTCAGGAAAACAAACTTATCAACAGCTTGCCAATAAGTATCATTGTTCGGTTAGAACTATCCAAAGATATATTGATAAAGCTCCTAAAACATTATTACATCCACCTCAAAGCACATCGCTTAATATAATTATGGACACTACCTTTTTTAAGCGTAATTTCGGCGTATTAGTGTTAATGGACTCTCATACAAAGAAAGTGGTATTTCACTGTTTTGTAAGAACAGAAAAAGACGTTTACTATAAGCTGGCACTTAATAGATTGAGAGAAAAAAGCTATATAATACAATCCATTACCTGTGATGGTAGGCGAGGTCTGATGAAGGACTTGTTCAATGCACCTGTGCAGATGTGTCAGTTTCATATGGTTGCAATAGTGATGAGAAAACTCAGAAAAAAGCATCAATCACAAGCGGGAAAAGAATTAAAAGTTATCGTAAAAACACTGGTGGAGAGTTCAAAAAATGAATTTTACAAACGCCTTCATTATTGGTATTTAAAACATGAAGAGTATTTAAAAGAAAGAAGTGATAAGCCAAATGAAAAGGGATATTTACCTTATAAGCATCGTAGTGTTAGAGGGGCTTATGCAAGCCTTAAATGGTATATGAAATATTTATTTACTTTTGAAGAACGGTCAGATTTAAATATAGAAAGGACAACAAATAGGCTTGAAGGGCTATTTAAACATATGAAGCGACAGTTAAATAATCATAATGGATTAAGCAAAAAACATAAAGCCATGTTTATAAAGGATTTTTTGAATAAAAATAGCTGCTAACATTTTAGAAAATAAACATTAGCAACTATTTTGTCCACTTGGCATAGTTTTTGACGAATCAGCAACTATTTTGTCTACTATGCCAAAAAAAAGCCCTCTAGGGAAAACCTTAGAGGGCCAATTTGTTTAAAAGTTCGCGTTGCGTGGTGAACGTGGGAATGGGATCACTTCACGGATGTTCTGTAAGCCGGTTACATAGACAATCAAACGCTCAAAGCCAAGGCCAAAGCCTGCGTGCGGAACCGTGCCGTATTTACGCAGGTCACGGTACCACCAGTAGTCTTCTTTGACCAGGCCCATCTCTTCCATACGCTTATCTAGCACATCCAAACGCTCTTCACGTTGGGAACCGCCGATGATTTCGCCAATGCCTGGGGCCAGAACGTCCATGGCCGCCACGGTCTTGCCATCATCATTTAAACGCATATAGAAGGCCTTGATGTCTTTCGGGTAGTTTTTCACCACCACTGGCGACTTGAAGTATTCTTCGGCCAGATAGCGTTCGTGTTCAGAGGAAAGATCAATCCCCCATTCCACTGGGAATTCGAATTTCTTGCCAGATTTAAGTAGGACTTCGATGGCATCGGTATAGTCAATTTGGGCGAAGTCGGAATTGACGAATTGCTCCAAGCGGGTAATGACATTGCTGTCCACATGTTTGGCGAAGAATTGCAGATCGTCCTGGCGTTCAGCCAAGACCGCCTTAAAGACGTATTTGAGCATATCTTCGGCCAATTTGGCATTGTCGGCCAGGTCAGCAAAGGCCACTTCTGGTTCTACCATCCAGAACTCAGCCAAGTGGCGGGTGGTGTTGGAGTTTTCGGCACGGAAGGTTGGACCGAAGGTGTAGATCTTACCTAGGGCACAGGCGTAGGTTTCGCCGTTTAACTGGCCTGATACGGTTAAGAAGGATTCCTTGCCGAAGAAGTCTTGGCTGAAATCTACCTGGCCATTTTCGCCCCGTGGTAGGTTTTCTAAATCTAGGGTAGATACCCGGAACATTTCGCCTGCTCCTTCGGTATCAGAAGCTGTGATAAGTGGAGTGGCGACCCAGTAGAAGCCCTGCTCATGGAAGAAGCGGTGGATGGCCTGGGCCAGGCAGTGACGGACACGGGCCACTGCACCGATCAGGTTGGTACGTGGGCGGAGGTGGGCCACTTCACGCAGGTATTCAATGGAATGACGTTTGGCAGCCATTGGGTAGGTATCTGGATCTTCCACCCAACCTAGCACTTCAACCTTAGTGGCTTGGAGTTCAACCGCTTGGCCTTCAGCTGGCGATTCTACAATCACACCGGTTACCACAACAGAGCAACCTGTTGTTAAACGGAGGACTTCAGACTGGTAATTTTCAATATCGTTATTAACAATGGCTTGGATAGGATCGAAGCAGGAGCCATCATAAATGGCTAAGAAGGAAAGGCCTGCTTTGGAGTCACGGCGGGTACGCACCCAACCACGGACAGACACGGTTTGACCAACCGCAACCTTGCCTGAAAGCACTTCAGACACAGTAGGAAATGTGGACATGTTTACCTCAGTTTTTTGAATATTTATTGCTAAATCTAATGTCGAAATAAAATCCCCTCCCCCGCTTGCGGGGGAGGGTTAGGGTGGGGGATTGCCGTAGGCAAGAAGCGGTATTAAAAACAGTAAAATTTGCAAAATTTTCTGAAATTTTGACCGCTTATTATATTAGGCCCCCCACCCCCGCCCTCCCCGCAAGCGGGGGAGGGGGTTATTTCACGCTGGACACGCTCCAGTTAAGAGCAATGGCCAGACAAAATAGTTTTCAAATTATAGCCTTATTCCCCTCCTGATTGTATTGTTTTTTCCACCCAAAAAGCGAAATTTGCAAATAAAGGGCAAATTTCTCCCGCTTCTTATTTTAAATCCTGGCAAATTGCGGTATAAAAAGCCCCTTGCAAACACATTATTAAAGGAAAGCATGACCATGGAACAACTCACTCTCCAGCCCATTTCCCGTGTAGAGGGCCAAATCAACCTGCCAGGCTCCAAGAGCCTGTCCAACCGAGCCTTGCTCTTGGCCGCTCTTGCTCAAGGCAGGACCCAGGTGACCAACCTCCTCGACAGCGACGACATCCGCCATATGCTCAAGGCCCTCAAGGCTTTGGGGGTAAACTACCAGCTCTCTGACGATAAGACCATCTGCACAGTTGAGGGCTTGGGTGGGGCCTTCCGCTGGCAAAATGGCCTCTCCCTCTTCTTGGGCAATGCTGGCACAGCCATGCGGCCGCTGACCGCAGCCCTCTGCCTTAAAGGAGAAGCGGAAGCAGAAGTGATTTTAACCGGCGAACCCCGCATGAAGGAGCGGCCAATTAAGCATTTAGTTGATGCCCTCAAACAAGTAGGAGCCAGTGTCCAATACCTAGAAAACGAGGGCTATCCGCCTGTGGCCATTCGTAATACCGGCCTTAAGGGCGGCAAGGTGCAGATCGATGGCTCCATCTCCTCCCAGTTCTTAACCGCCCTGCTTATGGCAGCCCCACTGGCCGAGGGCGATATGGAAATTGAGATTATGGGAGACTTGGTCTCCAAGCCCTATATTGATATTACGCTTGCCATGATGGCCGATTTTGGCGTAACGGTTGAAAACCAGGCCTATCAACGCTTTCTGGTCAAGGGTAATCAAACCTACCGTTCCCCACAAAAATATATGGTTGAGGGGGATGCCTCTTCAGCCTCTTACTTCCTCGCAGCGGGAGCCATTAAAGGCAAGGTGCGAGTGACCGGGATTGGGAAAAAATCCATCCAGGGCGACCGCTTGTTTGCTGATGTGCTGGAAAACATGGGGGCTAAAATCACCTGGGGCGAGGACTTTATTGAAGCCGAGCGGGGTGAGCTTAAGGGCATTGATATGGACATGAACCACATCCCTGATGCGGCCATGACCATTGCCACCACCGCCCTTTTTGCTGAGGGGGAAACCGTGATCCGCAATATCTACAACTGGCGGGTCAAGGAAACCGATCGCCTGGCAGCCATGGCGACCGAACTGCGTAAGGTGGGGGCGACCGTGGAAGAGGGCCAAGACTTTATCCGCATTCAGCCCCTAGCCCTAACGGACTTTAAGGAGGCAGAAATTGCAACCTACAACGATCACCGAATGGCCATGTGCTTTGCCCTAGTTGCCCTTTCCGACACGCCAGTGACCATTCTCGATCCAAAATGCACGGCCAAGACCTTCCCGACCTTCTTTGCCGAGTTTGAAAAGGTTTCCGTGCGGGAAGCACAAGCGGATTAAAAAGGACGAAAACTTGCAAATGGCAGATCAAGATTTATTAAACCAGATCCACATCGTACTGGTGGAACCCTCCCACAGCGGCAATATTGGCTCGGCGGCCCGGGCCATGAAAACCATGGGCTTAAATAACCTGCGCCTGGTTGCTCCCAAGCAGGGTATTGATGAACAGGCCCAGGCCTTGGCCGCAGGGGCAAAAGATGTGCTTGAACAAGCTCAAATTTTTACCTCTTTTGAAGATGCTCTAGCTGATTGCCAGTTGGTTATCGGCACCAGTGCCAGACTTCGCCACTTGCAAGCCAGCCTGATTGAGCCTAGAGCTTGTGGAGAACTGGCTGTCCAGCGAGCAGGGCAGGGCAAGGTGGCTATCGTTTTCGGACGAGAACGGGTGGGGCTGACCAATGAAGAACTGCTCAAATGCCATTACCATCTTAACGTGCCGACCAATCCTGAATATGGTTCGCTTAACCTGGCCATGGCCGTACAACTAGCCGCCTATGAAGTGCGAATGGCCTGGCTCAATTTGCAAGAAAAGACAGAAACCCAACCGCTTGCCAGCTATCCATCTTTTGACGAGCTAGAACACTTCTTCCAGCATACCGAAAGGGTTTATCGGGATCTAGGCTTTATCCGCAACGAGGGCGTGATGGCCAAACTCCGCCGCCTCTATCAACGGGCAGAGTTGGAGCAAAATGAATTGAATTTATTGAGAGGAATGCTGACGGCAGTGGAGAGAAAGTAGAGGTTTCAAGGATAGCGCCAGCCTCCAGGCTGGTGATGATAAGATACTGATATATAAGGCACCAGCCTGGAGGCTGGCGCCATCAGTGAATATCCTTAGGCCATTGCTAGAAGGTTTCTTTAGCCTCTTTAACCAGATCCTCAGGCACATTCACACCTAATTCTTTGGCGGTTTGTTGGTTTATGGAAAGATCTAAATCTTTTAAATCCGCCGTTGGAATGCTGCCTGCTTTCTCGCCTCGTAAAACACGGGCAGCCACCTTGCCAGTTTCCACGCCAATATCATATTGGTTGATGGAGTAGGCGGCTAAAGCGCCACGTTTTACGGTGTCACGGTCGGCGGCAATCACAGGGATCTTGGCTTCAAGAGCGGCCTTGTGGAGGGCTTCATAGGCGGAAACCACGCCATTGTCTTCAGTAATGTAGATGGCCTGAACCTTGCCATTGAGGCTGCGGGCAGCGGTGCCGATGTCTGCACTGCGTTGCACGGCCACAGGCACAACCTTAATGCCCGCTGCTTGGGCGGCCGTTTCTAATTCTTCCAAGACAAAGACGGAATTCACTTCCCCGGCGCTATAAACATAGCCCAAACTTTTCACCTCTGGCACCAAGGTTTTAATCAGCTCTAACTGCGGTTCAATAGGCTTGTGATCGGAAATGCCAGTTACGTTGGTGCCAGAGGCTTCACGGGATTTAACTAGCTTAGCGGCCACAGGATCGGTAATGCCTGAAAAAACGATAGGGATAGAGCGGGTTGCTGCCACAACAGGCTGGGCTGATGGGGTAGTGATTGGAATGATGATGTCCACCTTGTCGCCAACGAATTTACGGGCAATTTGAGCGGCGGTTGCTGTGCTGCCTTGGGCAGATTGGAAGTCAATTTTGATGTTCTTGCCATCAACAAAACCTTCACGAGCTAATTCTTCCACAATGCCCTGACGGATGGTGTCTAAGGCTGGGTGTTCAACAATGGCGGTGATGCCGACATTTTTAAGGCCTTCTGCAAAGCTGTTAAGGGAAAGGGCACCAAGGGCGGCCACTAAAAGGGTTTTGCGTAAATTCATGTGAAACTCCTGAAAAATAAAATCTGTATCAATGTACTATCATAATAGTACAAACTGGAAATAAGATAAACAATTTAGGCAGGCTTTGCAAGAGGGAGAAAGAAAAATTTACAATTTAGGCACTAAACCTCATCAATCACCAGCTCAAACCAGTCAATCACATCTTTCTCATGTACACCGTGTTTGATCAGAATATTGGCCTTTTGAACCGAATGAGGATCTTTAGAAATTAGCGGGTGCCAGTCAAAGAGGGGCTTGCCCTCATAAAGCAGGCGGTAGGCACAGGTTTGGGGCAGCCAGCCGAAATCGGGCAGGTTCTTTTTGGTCAGCTTGGTGCAGTTGCTTTCCAGTTTAAAGCGGTTGGCATAGTTGGTGCAACGTCCTGTTTCTACATCCAAGAGGTTGCAGGCCACACGGGTGTAGTAGAGCCGCTCCCGCCGGCCGCGGCCTTGGATGTATTTGCGGTAGCAGCATTTGCCGCAGCCATCGCAGAGGGCCTCCCATTCGGCTTCATTCATCTCTAGGAGCGATTTGGTCTGCCAGAAGCCTTCTGCAAGCGGGGCATTTTCGGCCTTTTTTTGCAACATTAACGCACCACAACGGCCGTGCCGGTTGCCACCACAATAAACATACCCTTATCGCCGCCCATGGATTGGTATTCCATCGACACGCCCACCACGGCATTGGCGCCGACCTTTTGGGCTTCCTTTTCCAGTTCCTTGAGGGCATTTTTGCGGGAGTGGTTGAGCTTGCTTTCATAAACGCCCGAACGGCCGCCGATCACATCGGTAATGCTGGCAATAAAATCCCGAATAAAGTTGGCACCTGAAACGACCTCGCCAAAGACCAGGCCCTTGTATTCCACGATTTGCTTGCCCTCAATGCTTGGGGTGGTGGTAATAATCATAATGAAACTCCGAGTTGTTGTTTAAGGGATTGTAGGGCGCGGGCGCGATGGGAAATCTGCTTCTTGCGGGCTGATTCCAACTGGGCAAAGGTGCAGTTTTCTTCAAAGGAGAAGAAAATCGGGTCGTAACCAAAGCCGTTTTCGCCCCGAAATTCCCGTAAGATCTGGCCTTGGTATTCGCCCAGAGCAATAATGGGGTTGGGGTCAAGTTCGTGACGCAGGAAGACTAGGCAGGTCACAAATTTGGCCGTGCGGGCTTCATCAGGCGTGTCGGCCAGCTTGGCCAGTACCTGTTCACAGTTAGCACGGTAATTATGCTCCTCTCCTGCATAGCGGGCGGAATAGAGGCCGGGTTCGCCATTTAAGGCGTCCACACACAGGCCAGAATCATCAGCAATGGCCGGCAGGTCAGTCATCTTGGCTGCAAAACGAGCCTTTAAGAGGGCATTTTCCACAAAGGTTAGGCCGGTTTCCTCAACAGAGGGCAGGTTGAACTGGGTTTGCGGCAGGACTTCAAAGCCAAAGCCTGACAGAATATCCGCCATTTCCTTAACCTTATCTTGATTGCCCGTGGCCAGCACGATTTTGGTTTTTTGCATAGAAGAACTCCTTTTGAGGAGGAATTATACTGTAAGCCTAGTTTTAAGGCATTACTTTTGTAGATGGCTTTTGGCCATTGCATCTAAAAAGTTGATAAAACTGCGTTTTTGTTCGGTAGAGAGTTGCGACCAATGGTAATCCAAACGCATTTTTAGAGCATCGCTTCTGACGGGGACATAGGTGCGTTCATCACTAAAGGTAAGGCCGTTTGCTTGGCTATCAGCAAAAAACCAGCTGATGGGAGTGTCAAGTATAACGGCTATATTAACCAAATGGGCAACGTTGATTTTGGTTGCACCACGTTCATAGCGTGAGAACTGCTGTTGTGATACCCCGATTTGCTCTGCTAAATTTTCTGCACTTAGCCCAACTTCTTTGCGGCGTTGCTGTATCCGTTTACCTATTGCCAAATCGACTTCGGCAGCGACAAATCTGCTCATTGATCTTCCTCAAATATTTACTCAATGAACGATATTTTTCTTATTTTTACGCTTGCAATGATTGTTGTCATGTTGTAAATTTGAGTAAATACTCAACCAATGACTAAATGAGGTCTTTTTATGAAAAACATCAAACATTTATCACTTGCAACTCTAGTGTTGGCTCTCGCCGCATGTGGCGGAGGTGGTGGAGCTGGCACGGCTCAAACCCCTGATGGCGAAAAAATCAACTTAGAATTAAGTGACAAAGGGCAGATCGGCGGCAAGACACAAGAAGGCATTTTTGTTGGACAAAACAATAATGCTTCTTTCTATGGAGCTTGGCAAAAGGATGATAAATCCTTACATGAATTGCGTTATCAAGGTACAAAAACGGAAATTTTACCTCGAGGATCAGCAACTTATTTTGGTGATAGCTACTGGATTAGTGGCTGGACTGGAAATGTTGCCAATGGTGGTAAAACACGTTTAGATGTGGATTTTGATAATAAAACTATTGAGGGCAGTATTGATTATACCCTTGCTGAAGGCAGACGGGATATTACCTTACATAAAACCAACCTATCGGGTGCAGAGTTTTCAGGAAAAGCTAGTGTATTGCTTAATGACAGTGGAACTTATAAAGGGGCCTTATTTGGAAAAAATGCTGAAGAAGCCGCTGGCCTTGTTGAGTTTAGTAATAACAGCAGTTTAAACACTTCGTTTGGCGGAAAACGCTAATTTTCCCTCCTATAAATAGGCTGAAAGGCGATTGGGGAGCTTGTCACTCCATAAACTTTTTGGCCATTTTATCCAATATCTCAATACCTTAACCACCTTTAGGCACGTTTACCAAGTGCTTCATCAAGCGGTGCAAAATCCCTATTTTTCTGCAAATATTCCTTTGGGTATCATTCTAAATAACTTTTGGTTATAAGATACAGAAAAAGGATCTTTGCCCTTAAAAGTGATCGTTTTAGCATAGGCACAATTTTTACTTACTTAGGGAACAATATGATTTTACTAAACTTAGCAGTCTTCGCCTTGGGGCTTGTGCTCTTGGCCAAGCTCTATCGCAGCAGTCAAAAACTGGGCCAAACCGTCTTTATCGCCCTCCTTTTGGGGCTTGCAAGCGGGGCCATTTTGCAGATTTTTTACAATAAGGATGTGATTAACGGCACCTTGGATTGGGTAAACCTCATCGGCAATGGCTATGTGCGTTTGCTGCAAATGATCGTGATGCCGCTGGTCTTTATTTCTATTTTATCGGCCATTACCCGCCTTAACCAGGCCTCTTCCTTGGGCAAGATCAGCTTTAGCGTGCTGTCCGTGCTGCTGGTCACCACGGCCATTTCTGCGGCCATCGGTATTGCCATGGTATATCTCTTTGACCTCTCGGCCGAAGGCCTGGTGGCTGGCGAGCGTGAATTGGCGGCTCAAGCCCGTGTAGAGGGCAGGGTAGATACGGTTAGCAACCTAAGTGTGCCGGCCATGCTTCTGTCCTTTATTCCAAGAAACCCTTTTGCGGAACTGACTGGAGCCAACCCAACCTCCATTATCAGCACGGTGATCTTTTCCGCCCTCTTGGGCTTGGCGGCCTTGAGTTTAGGCCGTGAAGACCAGGCCTTGGGCGAGCGTATTAGCCAAGGCGTGGACACCCTCAACAAGCTTATTATGCGTTTGGTGCGTTTTGTCATTCGCCTGACCCCTTACGGCGTTTTTGCCCTTATGATTAAGATGGCAGCTACATCGGCCTGGGCAGATATTGTCAATCTGGGCGGCTTTATTGTGGCTTCTTATGCAGCCATTATCTTGATGTTTATCGTGCATGGGATTTTGCTATTTTTGGCCAAAATCAACCCGCTTGATTACTACAAAAAGGTTTGGCCAACCCTGAGTTTTGCCTTTACCTCTCGATCCAGTGCGGCCACTCTCCCACTCAACATTGAAACCCAGACTAATAAATTGGGCAACAACAGCGTGATTGCCAACTTTTCCGCCACCTTTGGGGCAACTATTGGCCAGAACGGCTGTGCGGGGATTTACCCGGCCATGTTGGCGGTGATGGTGGCGCCAACCGTGGGGGTGGATCCGTTTAGCTTGCAATATATTGCCACTCTGATTTTGGTGGTGGCTATCTCTTCCTTTGGGATTGCTGGCGTGGGCGGCGGGGCAACCTTTGCAGCTATTGTGGTCTTGTCTAGCCTCAACTTGCCGCTGGCCTTGGTGGGCTTGCTGATTTCCATTGAGCCGCTCATTGATATGGGCAGAACGGCCTTGAATGTGAATGGCGCCATGGTGGCTGGTACGATCAGTAATAAGTGGCTTAAGGACTAAGCCAGATTTTGATTAAGGCAAAAACTAGGCTATAATCCGCCAGTTTTTGCCTTCTTTATTTTTAGGAATTTTTTTGATGTTTAAATCATCTTTAGTGCTTTTTTCTGCTGCCGCTTTGGCCGCCTGTTCTGGCTCCCAGCCAACCTTTCAAACCATTTCGGACAAGCAAATGCAGGCCTATATTGTGGCAGCCAACCAGGCTGAACAATGCCTCTATCCGCAGATCCAACAGATGAATAACCAGGTTCATGCTTTTTATGAGTCCTTGCCTATCAATGAAACGGCTTTTTTGCATACTTATAGCGATGAATTGTTAAAGCAGGAAATTGGGGAGACGGCCTTTGACAATATTCAGCGTAATACCCAGGCAAGAGAATATTTTGAAAAACAATTTACCCGTTTAAACCACTCCAAACCCACCAAACTTAATCCGCAGTTTTGTGCAGAAACCAGGCTGAAACAGCGGGAGTTTTTGGGCCAGTATGGGCGGGTGATTTAAAAATCTCCCTCCGCCTTCGGCACCTCACTGATGGCGCCAGCCTCCAGGCAGGTGCCTTATTTTTTAAGAGTGATGAGCACCAGCGAGGACGCTGGCGCTATCTATAGTAGATTGGGGCAAATGTGATTTGCCCCTACAAACCTCAAATCTCCGTCTTTTCCTTATACTCACACAAATCTTCAATCAAACAAGAACCACAGCGAGGCTTGCGGGCGATGCAGGTATAACGGCCGTGGAGAATAAGCCAGTGGTGGACATCCACCTTAAATTCGGCAGGCACGACTTTTAGCAATTTTTCCTCTACCTTCACCACATCCTTACCTGGGGCAAAGTTGGTGCGGTTGGCTACCCGAAAGATATGGGTATCGACTGCAATAGTGGGGTGGCCAAAGGCCGTGTTAAGTACCACATTGGCCGTTTTTCGCCCTACGCCAGCCAAGGCTTCTAGGGCTTCTCGGGATTCAGGCACTTGGCTATTATGTTTTTCAATTAAGTCCCGACAGGTTTTGATAATGTTTTCTGCCTTGCTGTTGAAAAGCCCGATGGTCTTGATGTATTCCTTAAGCCCATCTACGCCCAGGGCCAAAATGGCTTCGGGGGTATTGGCCACAGGGAAGAGCTTATCTGTGGCCTTATTCACGCCCTTGTCGGTGGCCTGGGCAGATAAGATTACGGCAATTAACAGCTCAAAGGGGGAGCTGAAATTGAGTTCCGTGGTGGGGTGGGGGTTGTTGTCCCGTAAGCGACTTAAGATTTCGACACGTTTTGCTTGGTTCATATCTCTCTAAATACCTATCCTAAAAACGAAAAATAGCCCTGATCCCACAACATCTTGCCCACCATCACCAGGGAAATGGTCACGATCATAGGGCGAATAAGTTGTTTGCCCTTGGTCACCACCATTCTAGCCCCCATGGCTCCGCCAATAAACTGGCCGATCATCATAATCAAGCCCACCTTCCATAAAATTGCCCCGCCCAGCATAAAGAAAATCAGGGAGGCCAGGTTGGAGGTAAAATTCAAGACCTTGGCATGGGCAACAGCTTTAGGCAGGTTAAAGCCCAGCAAAAGCACAAAGGCCAGGGTGAAAAAAGATCCTGTGGCAGGGCCAAAGAGCCCATCATAAAAGCCAATGCCTAGGGCCGCTGTAAAGGCGAAAAGCGGAAAGCTGATACGCTGCTTACGATCTTCCTCGCCAATGCTGGGGCTAAAGAGGAAATAAAGGGCAATGATGAGGACTAAGAAGGGCAGGATAACCTTGAGCTGATCCACATCTAACATTTGCACCAGTATTGTACCTGCACTTGCCCCTAAAAAGGTCAATAAAATCAATAGGCTAATCTGACGTAAATTAACGGCCTTTTGGCGAATGAAATAGAGGGAGGCCGAAAAAGATCCGCCACAGGCCTGGAGCTTGTTGGTGCCCAGAGCTACAGCAGGCGGCAGGCCAGCAGCCAAGAGGGCAGGGATGGTAATCAGTCCGCCCCCACCTGCGATGGAGTCAATAAAACCTGCGACTGTGGCCGCAATAAATAAGAGTGCTAATACGTCAAAACCTAATTCCATAAGTCCCCACAAGCGGTTGAAAAAGTGAAAAAATTTGCAAGCAAGAGTAGCATTTCTTGGCTGGCTTGTTAATGGCCAAATGAGGTAAGGCAGGCATAAGGGGCAGAAAATCTGATTTGGCTTCAAACTAAATCTTTATTTTGTGAAAGAGATCACGTTTTTGAAAGTAAATGGCTTGTTAAAAAAAGGTGATTAGGGTAATTTACGCCCCGTTTATTTCCCCAAAATCAGAGGTTAAACCCCATGCAAGCGCAAAAACAACTAAAAAAACTCTTTACCCTTTCCCTCCTAGGCAGCCTTGTGGCCTTTTCCCACCAAGCTTTTGCGGCCAAGGTGCCAGCGGGTGTTGAGCTGGCTGCCAAACAAGAAATTGCCCTGCAAACGACAGCGGAAGTGAGTACGCTTGACCCGCAAAAGGCGTCAGGCGTGCCGGAATCCCGTGTCCTGCGCCAATTATCGGAGGGCTTGGTGATTACCGATGAGGCCGATAATATCATTCCAGGCGTGGCAGAGCGCTGGGAAAGTTCGCCTGATTTTAAAGAATGGACCTTCCACCTGCGTCAAGATGCCAAGTGGTCAAACGGCGATCCTGTCACTGCTCAAGACTTCGTTTTTGCCTGGCAGCGCTTGGTTGATCCTGCAACTGCCTCCCCTTATGCCTCTTATTTGAACTTTATGCAGCTAGAAAATGCGGCCAAAGTTGTAGCAGGCCAAGCACCTAAGGAAAGTTTAGGCGTTAAAGCCCTGGATGATCACACCCTGCAACTGACTCTTGAGGCCTCTGTGCCTTATGCGGTGGAGCTAACCCAACACTCCTCACTTATGCCGGTTCATCGTGCTTCTGTAGAAAAATATGGCGATAACTGGACGGCCGCAGATAAGTTTATCGGCAATGGTGCTTATAAAATCAGCAACCGAGTGATTAACGAAAAATTAGAGCTAGTGCGTAACGACCAGTACTGGAATGATAAGGAAACCGTGATTGATAAGGCCACCTTTGTTGTGCTGGGTGAAAGTGCAGGCATTAACCGCTTCCGTTCAGGAGACCTAGACGTTGCGATGATGCCACAACCCCTCTACAAGGATGCAAAATTCCAGCAAGAATATGGCTCGCAGATCCACAAGTTCCAGAAATTAGGCACCTTTATCTATAAATTCAATATGAATAAGGCTCCACTAGACGATGTTCGGGTGCGTAAGGCCTTGGATTTAGGGGTAGATCGGGATGTGATTGCTCATAAGGTGCTGGGCTTTGGTCAAAAACCAACCTTTACCTTTACCCCTGACTACATCGGCGCAGGCGAAAAAATCCAACAGCCTGAATATGCTAAATGGACTCAGCAGGAGCGTAATGAAGAAGCCAAGAAACTCTTGCGGGAAGCAGGCTTTAGCAAGCAAAATCCACTCAAGGCAGAATTGCTCTATAACACCAACGATGGCTTAAAAACCATCGCCATTGCAGTGGGTTCTATGTGGAAAACCAACCTTGATGGCATGGTTAATATCAGCCTCAAAAACCAAGAGTGGAAAACCTTCTTAGACATGAAAAAACAAGGCAACTACGAGATCATTTTCTCTGCCTGGAGTGCCGACTACAACGAAGCCAGCACCTTCTTGACCTACTTCTTGTCTAACAGTGAGCAAAATACCTCAGGCTTTAAGAGCGAGAAATTTGATGCTTTAATTGCTCAATCCTATGAAGCCAAAACCGAGGACGAGCGGGCAGAAATCTATGCCCAAGCAGAAGCTGAGCTAGACAGCCACCACCCATTTGTTGCTCTTTACCACTATGCTGGCCTCTTTATTAAGAACCCGAAACTCAAGGGCTATGAAGGCAAGAGCGCCCAAGACAACTACCGCATTAAAGATTTCTACCTTGAAAAATAGAAAAGGCTTTATTTTTTAAGCGATTTGGATTAAAATGCCCCTCGACCGACTGTTCAAGTCGGTCGAGTTATTTATAGGGAATAGCTGGGTCGCCTGCTATTTAATTTAAACCTTTTATTAGAGAATAAAAAAAATGTCATTTACATTTGAAGCTGAAGTACGTTTAACGCAAGGTAAGGGTGCGAGCCGCCGCCTGCGTCACAATGATCAAGTGCCTGCCATCATCTACGGTGGTTCAGAAGCGCCTTTATCAATCGTTTTAGACCACAACAAAGTAAACAACGCCCAAGTTCACGATGCGTTCTATGCTGAAGTTTTAACGATTGTTGTTGGCGGTAAAGAAGAGAAAGTGAAGGTTCAAGCCATCCAACGCCACCCAACCAAACCAAAATTAGTGCACTTAGACTTTAAACGTGCTTAATTCTTAGCATAAAAAGAAATGATAAAGCACTTTGATTCCTGTCAAAGTGCTTTATTTTTTGGATTATGTCGCTATGCTCATAGAACTGAAAGACGGTTGGTGAGCTTGTCGAACCATAAGTCTTTCAGTGTCGTGTGGCACAAAACTTATGCTTCGACAGGCTCAGCAACCGTTTTGTGCAAGTGCTACATGAGTGTACAATCAATCTACACGTTGATTTTTTCAGCAAACACAATACTTTTGCAAATTTTTAAAGAATTTCCCCCGCTTGAATGAACTTTTTTTAAATCTAAGCCACTAACCCAACGTAAGTGATCTAGAAACAAGAAAAATAAAGAAGGCAGCGAAGTTTAGGAGAATGCCGATAGATGAGTGAGCAAATCACCGATCAGGAATTAGTTGAACGTACGCAAAAAGGTGATAAAAAAGCATTTAATTTACTGGTGGTACGTTATCAAAACCGAGTAGCAGGCTTGCTAACTCGCTATGTTTCACGGGATGACATCCCCGATATTGTGCAAGAATCTTTTATCAAGGCCTATCGCTCCTTAGACAGTTTCCGGGGTGAAAGTGCTTTTTATACTTGGCTTTACCGCATTGCGGTAAACACCGCAAAGAATCATTTAACTTCCTTAGGCCGTCGCCCGCCCAAAGAAGATATTTTGGCCGAAGATGCAGAAAGCTACGATAGCGGCAGTCAGTTGCGTGACACCGACACGCCTGAAAACCTAGTGCTTTCTGATGAGCTTAAACGCATTGTATTTGATACCATCGAAAATTTGCCAGACGAATTGAAAACCGCCATCACCCTGCGGGAGATAGAAGGTTTAAGTTATGAGGAAATCGCCGAGGTCATGCAATGCCCAGTTGGAACAGTACGTTCCCGTATTTTCCGTGCTCGAGAAGCCATTGATGCAAAAGTAAACCCGCTAATGCAACAGCATTAGTTTAGAAATTGTGCAGAATTCAAGTAGATTGGAGTAAATTATGCAAGAGAAAGAAACCCTATCGGCCTATATGGATGGCAACCCAGCCGAGGGTCATTTCGTTGATACCTTGGTAAAAAGTCCTGAGTTACAAAAAACCTGGGCCAGCTACCACACCATTCGCAGTGTCATGCGGGGCGAAGAGCAGCTTTTAGGCCTGGATTTCAGTGCCAAAATGGAAGCCTTGATTGAACAAGAACAAATGGGTTCAGAAACCCAAGCGCCGAAAAAAGGTCTCCTGCTCAAATTAAAAGGCTGGAGCACCCCACTCCTGCAAGCAGGGATCGCAGCTTCTGTCTGCTTGATGGCTGTCGTAGGTGTTAATCTCTACAATGCTAACAGCAGCAGCGAAGTGGCCCAAGTTGAGCAGCCTGTTTTGCAAACCCTGCCCTTTACCAACACGGTTCAACAGGTCAGCTACCAAATTGCTAACCCTCAACAGCCTACCAAAGAGCAGTTGGAGTATCAGCAACAGCGTATCAACGAGCTGTTACAAAGCCACGAATTACAGCGCCATAGCACGCAACCAAATAAATAAATATCATCACAAAAAGCCACGATTTCGTGGCTTTTTTGCACTCTATGGTCGTGATATTGATAGGGCGTCTTGATGCTTTAAATATATAAAACAAGCAAGTTTATATTACCCCTTATTCCCCAGCCCCAAAGGGGCTGAAGATGCGTAACCTAGTACGGCTCTGCCGTGCTAGGCATAAATAGGTTGATTTTTATGCTTGAAACATCAATAGGCCTTAAATATTTCCCACCAATTTTCAAAAGTGTGATCTAGTCCAAGTTTTTTTGAAAATGAATATGTTAGGATAAAGCCATAACAGACCACCATAAGGAGTTCATTATGTACAAACATATTTTAGTTGCCGTTGATCTTTCCGAAGAAAGTCTGATCTTATTACGTAAGGGCGAGAGTTTGGCCAAACAGTGCGGGGCCAAATTGTCGGTCATTCATGTGGATGTGAATTTTTCCGATCTCTATACTGGCCTGATTGATATTAATATGTCTTCTGTACAAGACTCAGTCAGCAATGAAACCCTAGAGGCCTTGAATGAATTGGCAGGTAAAATTGATTATCCGCTGACAGAAAAACTCAATGGCACGGGCGATTTCAGCCAAGTCCTACAAGAAGCGGTGGATAATTACCAGGTTGATCTCTTGATTACTGGCCACCACCAAGACTTCTGGAGCAAGTTTGTCTCTTCCACTCGACAAGTCTTGAATACGGTATCTGTTGATATGTTGGTTGTGCCGCTGGCTGATGAATAACAAGCGGGGCATTTTAATCAAAAAATTGCAAATAAATCCCGAAAACAAACCGCTTGTTGGACGACAAGCGGTTTATTTTTGTAAAAGATAGGGAAATAGTCAGGTTTTTGCATGAAAAATCAGCATGAATGTTTTATAAAAAACCTAAAGTATGCAAGAATATGATGTATTTTGTCTTTATCCCTATTTAGAGTACGAAAAATGAAAACAACTTCTGACATCAGACAATCTTTTTTAGACTTTTTTAAAAGCCACGGCCATACGGTGGTGGAAAGTAGCTCCCTTGTGCCGGAGAACGACCCAACCCTGCTTTTTACCAATGCAGGCATGAACCAGTTTAAAGATGTATTCTTGGGCCTAGAAAAACGCCCTTACACCCGTGCTACCACAGCCCAACGCTGTGTGCGAGCTGGTGGCAAACATAATGATTTAGAAAATGTAGGTTATACCGCCCGCCACCATACCTTCTTTGAAATGATGGGTAATTTCAGCTTTGGCGATTATTTCAAGCACGATGCCATTCGTTTCGGCTGGGAATTTTTAACCTCGCCACAATGGCTGGGCCTGCCGAAAGAAAAACTTTACGTTACCGTCTATGAAACCGATGATGAGGCCTATGATATTTGGCACAAGGAAGTCGGTGTACCAGCCGATCACATTATTCGTATTGGCGACAATAAGGGCGCGCCTTATGCCTCAGATAACTTCTGGGCCATGGGCGATACAGGGCCTTGTGGGCCGTGTACTGAGATCTTCTACGATCATGGCGAAAGCCACTGGGGTGGCCTGCCGGGTACACCTGAAGAGGATGGCGACCGTTATATCGAAGTCTGGAACATCGTTTTCATGCAATTCAACCGTCAGGCCGATGGCGCCATGGAAAAATTACCAAAGCCATCGGTTGATACTGGAATGGGGCTTGAGCGGATGACCGCCGTGCTTCAGCATGTTAATTCCAACTACGAAATTGATATTTTCCAAACCCTGATTAAGGCCGTAGCAGATTTGTTAGGCGTGAGCGATTTAGACAATAAATCCCTGCGTGTGGTGGCCGACCACATCCGTGCCTGTTCTTACTTGATTGCTGACGGGGTTGTGCCGTCTAACGAAGGCCGTGGTTATGTATTACGCCGCATTATCCGCCGAGCTGTTCGCCACGGTAACATTTTAGGTGCTAAAGAAGCCTTCTTCTATAAATTAGTGCCTGTGCTTGCCCAGGTAATGGGTCAGGCTGGCCAAATTATTAGCCAAAAACAAGAACATATTGAGAAAACTCTCAAGGCTGAAGAAGAGCAGTTTGCCCGCACCCTTGAGCGTGGCTTGGCCCTATTGGAAGAGGCCTTGGCTAAGGTAGAAAACAAACAGCTTTCAGGCCAAGTTGCCTTTAGACTGTACGACACCTTCGGCTTCCCGCTAGATTTAACAGCCGATGTTTGTCGTGAACGTGAAATCACCATTGATGAAGCCGGCTTTGAGGCTGAAATGCAGGCCCAACGTGAGCGGGCCAAGGCCAGCAGTAACTTTGGCACAGACTACAACAATGTGATCAAGGTTGAAGGCTCAACCGAGTTTCTAGGCTATACCGAAACAGCGCTTGAGGGTGCTAAAGTGCTTGCCCTCTTTAGTAATGGCAAGGCTGTGGACAGCATTCAATCAGGCGAAAATGCGGTGGTTATCTTAGACAAAACGCCATTCTATGGTGAATCAGGGGGGCAAGTCGGTGATAGCGGCCTAATTTCAAAAGAAGATTGCAGTTTCTTCGCTGTAAACGATACTCAAAAATATGGATCGGTTTTCGGTCATATTGGTCAGCTTCGTTCAGGGACTCTCCAATTGGGTGATAAAGTTGCTTGTCAGATTAATGAAGCCCGCCGTCAGGCCATTACCCTTAATCACTCAGCTACCCACCTATTACATTCGGCCCTACGTCAGGTTTTAGGTGATCATGTGGCCCAAAAAGGCTCTTTGGTTAATGAAAACCTGCTTCGTTTCGATTTTTCTCAGCCAGAAGCCATTAGCAAGTCGCAATTAGAAGAAATTGAGCGTATTATTAACCGTAAGATCCGTGAAAATATTACCGTAACTACGGATGTTATGGATTTAGAGGCTGCCAAACAAAAAGGAGCCATGGCTCTCTTTGGCGAGAAGTATGGCGATAAGGTCCGTGTGGTGGGCATGAGTGAGTTTTCTGTCGAGTTATGTGGCGGGACACACGTTGGGCAAACCGGCCAGATTGGTTTATTCAAATTGGTCTCTGAAGGGGCCGTGGCCGCAGGCGTTCGCCGTGTGGAAGCCTTAACAGGTGAAAATGCTCTTGACTGGTTACACCACCAACAAAAAGTGATTCAACAGGGTGCAGAGCTGCTCAAGGCAGACAGCAATAGCCTAGTTGAAAAAATCCAACAACTACAAGACAAGGCCAAACGCACCGAGAAAGAATTGCAACAGCTCAAGGATAAGTTTGCCGCACAAGCGGGGACAGAATTGGCAAAATCTGCAAAACAAGTCAATGGTGTGAACTTGGTTGTTGAGAAACTTTCAGGCGTGGAAACCAAGGCCTTGAGAACCATGGTCGATGATCTGAAAAATCAACTGGGCACAGCCGTGATTGTCTTTGCCTCAGAGTTGGATGGCAAGGTTAATTTAGTGGTTGGGGTATCGCAAGATATCACCGACAAAATCAATGCGGGACAATTGGTTGGGCAGATGGCTCAAGCGGTTGGCGGCAAAGGGGGCGGCCGTGCAGATATGGCCATGGCTGGGGGGACACAGCCAGAGCATATCGAAGAGGCACTTGCCCTTGCGACGAATTGGATTCAAGCAAAACTTTAATCAATGAAGAGCGAAGCATAGGAGTTGCTTTACTCAGTTCTATAATATAGGAAGTTGTTATTATAGAGAAAACTAGGAGGCAACTATGTTAATTTTAACACGCAAGATTGGAGAGAGTTTACTGATCGGGGATGAAGTCGAAATTACCGTGCTAAGCGTGCGAGGCAATCAGGTAAAACTTGGGGTGAAAGCCCCCAAAGAAGTGGCTGTCCACCGTGAGGAAATCTACCAGCGCATCAAGGCATCAGAGGCTGAGTCCAATAATCAAAACTGATTTTTAGACTAGGGGCAAACAGGCCTCGCTACTGTTTTGTGTAATTTGTAAATTTTCAACCCAAACAAACCGCTTGCAGGATGTGCAAGCGGCATCTTTAAGGATATTTTATGAAAGTGATCATTCCTGTTGCGGGGCTTGGTACCCGTATGTTGCCTGCAACCAAGGCCATTCCAAAAGAAATGCTGACCATTGCAGATAAACCGCTGATTCAGTATATCGTCAATGAATGTGTGGCGGCAGGCATCAAGGAAATTGTTTTGGTGACGCACTCATCCAAGAATGCCATCGAAAACCACTTTGATACCTCTTTTGAGTTGGAAACCATGCTGGAAAAACGGGTAAAACGTCAGTTATTGGATGAAGTCCGTTCCATTGTGCCAAAAGATGTGACCATTATGCACGTCCGTCAAGGCCAGGCCAAGGGCCTAGGCCATGCGGTTTTATGTGGCCGTGCCTTGGTGGGTAATGAGCCTTTTGCGGTGGTTTTACCCGATGTGCTCTTGGCTGATTTTTCGGCTGATCAAAGCCGAGAAAACTTGGCAGCCATGATCAAGCGCTTTAAGGAAACAGGCAACAGCCAAATTATGGTGGCACCTGTCCCTCAAGAAAATGTCAGCAGCTATGGGATTGCTGACTGTGCAGGCGTGGACTTAGAAGCTGGCCTTAGTACGCCCGTTGTGAAATTGGTGGAAAAACCAAGCGTGGAAGAAGCACCGTCTAATTATGCGGTGGTCGGGCGTTATGTCTTCTCTGCGGCCATTTGGGATCTCTTAGCCAAAACCCCTGTGGGTGTGGGTGATGAAATCCAATTAACCGATGCCATTGATATGCTCTTGGCGAAAGAAACCGTGGAAGCCTTTAGGATGACGGGCAAAACCTTCGACTGTGGCGATAAATTAGGCTATATGGAAGCCTTTGTCGAATATAGCCTGCATCATAATAAGTGCGGAAAGGATTTTAAAACCTACCTCAAGAGCTTGCTCAAAACCCTTTAAGGCAAAATAGGCGGAATTAACCGCCTATTTTTTTGTCTCTATATAGGCCAAAGGCCTAAATTTTGCTGAAGGCAGATTATTTCATTGAATTAACAAGGGGTTTTTTGTTATATTTAGCAGGATTTTTCGCCTTAATCTGCGGTTAATGGCGGGCTGATTTTTATATTCAACGGATTTCACAATATGTTTAAAAAATTTCGAGGACTTTTCTCAAACGACCTTTCTATCGACCTTGGCACAGCCAATACCCTTATCTATGTAAAAGGCCAGGGCATCATCCTTGATGAGCCATCAGTGGTGGCAGTACGTCAAGACCGAATCGGGGCCAAAAGTATTGCAGCCGTGGGCAATGATGCCAAACTCATGCTAGGCCGTACCCCAAAAAGCATTGAAGCCATTCGCCCCATGAAAGATGGCGTGATTGCCAACTTCTTTGTGACAGAAAAAATGCTCCAGCACTTTATCAAACAGGTGCACAGTGGCAATTTTATGCGCCCAAGCCCACGGGTTTTGGTTTGTGTGCCAGCAGGGGCAACTCAGGTTGAACGCAAGGCCATTAAAGAATCGGCCATCGGTGCAGGCGCCCGTGAGGTTTATTTGATTGAAGAGCCAATGGCTGCTGCCATTGGTGCAGGCTTGCCAGTGCATGAAGCGACAGGCTCTATGGTGATTGACATCGGCGGTGGTACAACAGAAGTGGCTGTCTTATCCCTTAACGGCATTGTGCATTCAGCCTCTGTCCGCATTGGTGGCGATAAACTAGATGAAGCCATTGTAGCCTATGTCCGCCGCCATTTTGGTTCTGCTATCGGTGAAACCACGGCAGAACGGATTAAGAAAGAAATTGCCACGGCCTGCATCAAGGAAAATGATGAAATTAAAGCTATTGAAGTGCATGGCCATAACTTGGCAGAAGGGGCGCCGCGTACCTTTGAGCTTAATTCAAAACACGTTTTAGAAGCCATTGAACAGCCTTTAAGTGGCATTGTTGAAGCGGTTAAGGGCGTTTTAGAGCAATGCCCGCCAGAGCTGGCTGCGGATATTTTTGAGCGTGGCATGGTGCTGACAGGCGGTGGCGCACTCTTGCAAAACCTCGATGTCCTCCTTTCCCAAGCCACAGGCGTACCTGTCATTGTGGCCGAAGAGCCGCTAACCTGCGTAGCCCGTGGGGGCGGTAAAGCCCTAGATATGATCGACATGCACGGTGGCGATCTCTTTAGTGACGAAAGCTAAGTCCTTGAAATTGGCGATGTTCTCATCGCCAATCCCCTTTCCAGAGCCTTAAAAACGCATGAAGCCAATTTTTGCTAAATCCCCCTCCCTGGGCCTACGCCTATTTTTTGCTATCACCCTGTCTATCATCTGTATTCTTACAGATGGCCGCACGACAGCCATGATACAAGTACGCAACTGGCTTGAAACCGCAGTAAGTGGCCTCTATTATTTTGCCAATACCCCGCGTTCCGTCCTAGATGGTGTCAGTAATAACTTTATTGATAACAACAAACTTCAGCTTGAAAACCAGGCTTTAAAGGATCAGCTGCGTGAAAAAAATGCCGATCTGCTTTTGCTTGATCAGCTCAAGGTGGAAAACCAGCGCCTGCGCCTCCTATTAAGTTCCCCTCTGCGTCAAGATGAATATAAAAAAGTGGCAGAAGTTTTGGCCGCTGAAATGGATAACTACCGCCAGCAGGTGGTCATCAACCAGGGCCGAAATGATGGTGCCTTTGTGGGGCAGCCTATTATTGATGAACGGGGCGTGGTCGGCCAGGTCATTTCGGTGGGGGAAAAGAGCAGTCGAGTGCTACTGATTAGTGATGTGACCCACGCTGTGCCAGTTCAGGTCTTGCGTAATGATGTGCGAGCCATTGCCAATGGCACGGGCCATAATGATGAACTCTTGCTGGATAACCTGCCCCGTACGGTGGATATTGCCAAGGGCGATGTCTTAGTTACCTCTGGCCTGGGTGGCCGTTTTCCTGAAGGTTATCCTGTTGCGGTGGTGGAATCGGTGTCAAATGACGGCAAGACCCACTTCGCCCGAGTGGTTGCCCGTCCGCTGGCTTCTCTGGATCGTTTGCGGTATTTGCTCCTGCTTTGGCCAACCAGCGAAGAGGTGCGTAAGGCACAAAGCATTTCGCCACAAGATGTGCGTGATGCGGTGGAAGAGCGCCGCCAAAGCCTCAACCCGCTAGAACGCCTTAAAAATGGTATGAAAAAGACCCCTATCAAGGAAGACAGCAGGGAAGAAGCACAGGATGATGACCTAGGTGAAAACCCAGCCAGCCTGCCTGAGCAAGAAGAGGACGGCATCAACCACAGCACAGAAGAAGGAGCAGAATAATGCGAGGCAACCCAATTTTTCAACTGCTGGTCTTAATCGCCATTTTTGTGGTGGCCTTTGTGCTGGAAATTATGCCTTGGCCAGCAGGCTTTCAAGGTCTACGTCCAACCTGGATTGTGTTGGTGCTGCTTTATTGGACTCTGGCTTTACCCAATAAAATTAACGTTGGCACAGCCTTTGCCGCAGGCATTGTTTGGGATCTGATTCTAGGCTCTATCTTGGGCATTCACGCCCTGGTTTTGTCCTTTGCCATTTATTTTGTGGCCAAATACCACCTGATTTTACGCAACCTCTCCCTTTGGTTACAAAGCCTCTTGGTCATGGGCTTTATTGTGCTGATTCGCTGTGCCATTTTCTTGGTGGAATTTATTTTACACAGTGCAGAATTTAACAGCCAAGAGTTAGCTGGGGCGGTCATTAGTGGCGTACTTTGGCCTTGGATCTTCTTGTTGATGCGCCATATCCGCCGAGGCTTGCATTTGCGTTAGGCCGTAGGGTGGGCATCCTTGCCCACCGTGTTACCCGTTCCTATGGTGGGCAAGGATGCCCACCCTACATTTATATTAGATATGAAAAGTAGCCTTTCCCTTGATTTTACCGAAGACTTCCGTCCTCTTTCTGCCCGTATGCGGCCCCGCAATCTCAATGAATATATCGGACAGTCGCACATTGTCGGCCCAGGCAAGCCCTTGCGTCGAGCCATTGAAGCAGGCCACAGCCATTCGATGATTTTCTGGGGGCCGCCAGGCACGGGTAAGACCACCTTGGCCGAAATCATTGCCCACCAACTTGATGCCGAAGTGGAGAGGATTTCAGCCGTGACCAGCGGCATTAAAGAAATCCGAGAAGCCATAGAGATTGCCAAACGCAACCAACAAACAGGCCGCCGTACCCTCTTGTTTGTGGATGAAGTCCACCGCTTTAACAAGAGCCAGCAAGATGCCTTCCTACCTCATATTGAAGACGGCACCATCATTTTTATTGGCGCAACTACCGAAAATCCTTCCTTTGAACTCAATAATGCCCTACTTTCACGAGCCAGGATCTACATTCTAAAATCCCTGACCAGCACCGAAATCCAGCAGGTCTTGGCACAAGCACTGGCCGATGAGGAGCGGGGCTTGGGCCGAGAAAAAATCATCTTAGAAGATGAAGTGATTGATCTCTTGGCCGATTATGTCAATGGCGATGCTCGCTTTGCTCTAAATTGCTTGGAGCTGATGGTGGATATGGCGGAAGGATCGCCCCAAGGAAAGGTACTCAATAAGGCGCTTTTGGTGGATGTGCTAGGCGAACGCCAAGCCCGCTTTGACAAGGGCGGAGATCGGTATTACGACCTGATTTCCGCTCTACACAAGTCTATCCGAGGTTCTTCGCCCGATGGCGCTCTTTATTGGTATGCTCGCATTCTCACCGCAGGCGGCGATCCCCTCTATGTGGCCCGCCGCCTTTTGGCCATCGCCTCTGAAGACATTGGCAATGCTGACCCTCGAGCCATGCAAGTAGCGCTCAGCGCCTGGGACTGCTTTACCCGAGTAGGCGCCTATGAGGGCGAGCGAGCCATTGCCCAGGCCGTGATTTATTTGGCGGTTGCTCCAAAAAGTAATGCGGTCTATCAGGCCTTTAACCAGGCCAAGAAACTGGCCCAAGAGGCCAAGGACTATGATGTTCCACCCCATCTTCGCAACGCCCCAACTAAATTGATGAAGGAGCTGGGCTACGGCGCTGAATACCGCTATGCCCACGATGAAGCCCACGCCTTTGCCGCAGGGGAAAACTATTTCCCTCCCGAACTCAAGGATACCAAGTTTTACTACCCCAATGAGCGAGGCTTAGAAAAGCAAATTAAAGACAAGGTGGAATGGATAGAGGAGCAGAATAGGTTGAGTGCCAAGCAGCGTTATAAGTAAGGCCTGTTGGTGTTTTAAGTATATTGGTGTTTTAAGTATATAAAACAAACAAATTTATCTCATCTTTTATCCCCAGCCCCAAAGGGGCTGAATATGCGTAACCTAGTACGGCTCTGCCATGCTAGGCAATAAATTCATAAAACCCCAAGGCATTTTCTCTCACCTGCCCAGTTACCTCTTCCACAGGTATGCCTTTCAGAACAGCAATTTGCTCCATCACAGCCTTAAGCTGAAGCACGGTTTCTCGAGCCATAAAGCCCTCTTGCGGATAGGGGGCATCAGTTTCGATCATCAAACGCTTGAGCGGAAAGGCTTTTACTACGGCCTGGGTCTTGGCATTCCATAAAATATCGGGCGTAACACTGACCATATAGGCTGTATCTAGCAGCTTGTTTATAAGGGCAGGGCTGGCCTTAAACCAGTGAAAATGTGCCTTACTGATCTGATGTTTTTCTAACAAGGCTAGAGCCAGTTCCGTATCTTCATAAACTATATGCAAATTTAAGGGTAAATCCCACCGCTTGGCGGTGATGATAAAACGCTCAAGCAGCTCAAGATAGGGCTGGTAATCAAGGCTTGGGTTTTCCTTCTTCAGATAATAGGGCAGGCCGACTTCGCCGATGGCCGATAATCTATGGTGGTTTTCATCAATCCAGTCAAAGAGGGCTTGGATTTCTGAAGGAGAGGGTAGGGCTTGTTCAGGGTGGAAGCCGGCGGCGATATGGAGTTTGCTTGCAAGCGGTTGGATTTGGGCCAATTTTTGCAAACTGGCCAAGGAGGTGCTGACGGCTAGGCAGCCAGATAATTGGGGCTGGTTGAGGATGTAGTCAATATCCTCAGGCGGGAATTGGTCTAGGTGGATATGGCTGTCGAACATGGTTTTATTCCTTAGTAGGGTGGGCATCCTTGCCCACCATAAAAGATCTCTCCGATAGCGCCAGCGTCCTCGCTGGTGCTGAAACCCCCTTGATAGATAGGGCACCAGCCTGGAGGCTGGCGCCATCTTTGAGTTAGACCTCTAACAAGGCCAACCTAAGCTGCTGGATCTGATCCCGCACCGCAGCCGCTTTTTCAAACTCCAAGTCCTTAGCAAAGTCTCGCATTTGGGCCTCCAAACGCTTGAGTTCTTTTTCCAAATCCTTGCGGGACTTCGGCACAAAATCACTTGCAAGTTTTTGGTCTTTTTTGACCGCTTGCTTGCTCCTTTTTGGTTTGTCAGTCTGACCAATATCCAGCAATTCACCCACCTTCTTATTTAGGGCTTGCGGGGTAATACCCTGTTCCTCATTGTATTTCTGCTGCTTCTCTCGGCGGCGTTCGGTCTCTTGAATGGCCTTTTGCATTGAATTAGTAATCCGATCACCATAAAGAATGGCCTTGCCGTTGAGATTACGGGCGGCTCGGCCGATGGTCTGAATCAGGGAGCGTTCGGAACGTAAGAAGCCCTCCTTATCTGCATCAAGAATAGCCACCAGCGAAACCTCTGGCATATCTAAACCTTCTCGAAGCAGGTTGATCCCCACCAGCACATCGAACATCCCCTTACGCAGGTCGTGGATAATTTCCACCCGTTCTACCGTGTCGATGTCGCTGTGCAGGTAACGCACCCGCACCCCGTGTTCGTCCAAGTAATCGGTCAAGTCCTCGGCCATTTTTTTTGTTAGGGTAGTGACCAAGACCCTTTCGTCCACCTCCACTCGCTTATGGATTTCAGACAGGAGATCATCCACCTGGGTAGCAACAGGTCGTACCTCAATCAGCGGATCTAAAAGCCCCGTTGGCCGCACCACCTGATCGACCACATCGCCGTTGGATTTCTCCAACTCGTAGGGGCCTGGGGTGGCGGACACATAAATGGTTTGAGGCGAAAGAGCTTCAAATTCCTCAAAACGAAGCGGGCGGTTGTCCAGGGCTGAAGGTAGGCGGAAGCCGTATTGCACCAGGGTTTCTTTTCTTGCTCGGTCGCCCCGATACATCCCGCCAATTTGCGGCACGGTAACGTGGGATTCATCAATAATCAGCAGACCATCAGCCGGCATATAGTCAAAGAGGGTTGGCGGTGGCTGGCCCTCTTTTCTGCCCGACAGGTAGCGGGAGTAGTTTTCAATGCCCGAACAGTAGCCCAGCTCGTTCATCATCTCAATATCGAATTGGGTGCGTTGGGCCAGGCGTTGTTCTTCCACCAGCTTGTTTTCCTTGATCAGATAGGTTCGGCGGTCGGCCAGCTCCTCCTTGATTTGTTCAATAGCCTCTAAAATCCGCTCCCTTGGAGTCACATAATGGCTCTTTGGATAGACCGTATAGCGGGGAACCTTGCCCAGGCTGTGGCCAGTCAGCGGGTCGAAGAGGGAGAGGTTTTCGATTTCATCATCAAACAGTTCGACCCGCAGGGCCACCTCGTCCGATTCGGCTGGGAAGATGTCAATCACCTCGCCCCGCACTCGGAAGGTGGAACGCTGGAAGGCCTGATCGTTACGGGTGTATTGGAGTTCGGCCAGGCGAGTGAGGATCTCCCGCTGGTTCATAATAGCCCCCACCTGCAAGTGCAACATCATCTGCATATAGGCATCCACATCCCCCAAGCCGTAAATGGCCGACACCGAGGCCACCACGATGGTATCCCGCCGTTCCAAGAAAGACTTGGTAGCAGACAGCCGCATTTGCTCGATCTGCTCGTTGATGGAGGCATCCTTTTCAATAAAGGTATCGCTGCTGGGCACATAGGCCTCAGGCTGGTAGTAGTCGTAGTAGGAAACGAAGTATTCCACCGCATTTTCAGGGAAAAAGGCCTTCATTTCGGCATAGAGCTGGGCGGCCAGGGTCTTATTGGGTGCGAGTAGCATGGCCGGGCGGTTAAGGGTGGCAATCACGTTTGCGATGGTGAAGGTCTTGCCCGAACCTGTTACCCCCAAAAGGGTTTGGTGGGCCAGGCCATCATTAAGCCCTTCGGTTAATTTGGCAATGGCCGAGGGCTGATCGCCCGAGGGCTTAAAGGGGCTGTGGAGGATAAAGGGTTTGCCGTGTTTGGTCATGGCTGAGTTCCTATCAAAAATAAGGGTTATTGTAGCAGATCTTTAGTGAGAGTGGGGCAATGGTCTGCATCTTCACCCATTCTCCTATAGGCTTGACATATAAGGAATAACTTATAAACTAAGGGTTAGTTTATGAACCAAGTAAATGAATATCAAGGCAAGCCCTTACGAGCTTTCTTTGCTTTTGATCCAAAACGCCAAGCGATTGTCTTGTGTGGCGGAGATAAAACAGGCGATAAGCAATTTTACCAACGAATGATCCGATTGGCGGATAGAGAACTAAGTCAGTATTTAAAGGAACTGGAGGCCTAAATGAAAACGCTCGCACAATTTCTTGATGAATTTAGCCCAACCGATCGCAAAGAGATCGAGCAAAAGGCCGAGGAGCTGATGCTTGAAAGCGGCTTATCCACCTTGCGGCAGGAATTGGCACTTTCCCAAAAAGATATGGCCAAAAGTTTAGGTATCTCCCAGCCTGCGATTGCACAAATTGAACAAAGAGGAAATGATTTACGACTTTCAACACTAAAACGCTATATTGAAACCATGGGCGGTAAACTTAGCCTTTCAGTAGAAATGCCAACAGGGGATATTCGTATTTTTCAGATATAAAAGCGAGGACAGCATTCGTTGGTAAACTAGTTGCCATCAGCGAAAACAACAAAAACCAACCCACCCTCTTGCCCTAAAATTTGACGAAAGAAAGCCTACTGTTTAAGATAGGCCAATTCAAGAACCATCTCCAAGGAGAGCCAATGAGCCTGCCTATGAATGAAATTACCCGCCTAGAGCAGTTAGATTTGAATCGTAGTTACAGCTACGCTGATTATCTGATGTGGAAGCTCAAGGAACGGGTGGAAATTATTAAAGGCAAGATTGTTGCCATGTCACCCGCTCCAACACGCCTACACCAGCGGATTTCAATGAAGCTTACCGCTTATTTTGTTAGCGTGTTTGACAACCACGACTGCCAGCTTTACGCAGCTCCCTTTGATGTTCGTTTACCCGATCAAAATGGCCAAATTAAAAACGTGGTTCAGCCAGACTTATGTGTCATTTGCGATCATAGCAAGTTAGACGACAGGGGCTGCATTGGTGCACCTGATTTGGTGGTAGAAATCCTCTCTATGGGCAACTCCAAGCGTGAAATCAAGCATAAGTTTGAGCTATACCAAGAATCAGGTGTGAGTGAGTATTGGGTGGTGAATCCCTCTCAGGAATATATCCAAATTTATGTGTTAGAAAATGGCCGCTATATCGGCATCGCCCCTGTTTCCGAAGGCGAAATCATTACCTCAGTACGATTTCCCCACTTGAGTTTTTCCACGGCCAAGTTATATGAGCTGTAAGCCTAGGAGCTATTGATGTTTTAAGTATTAAAACAAGCAACGTTATATAATCTTTTTCCCCAGCACGGCAGAGCCGTACTGGGTTAAGCATGGTTGAGCAGCTTTGCTGCTCCTCATTTCACAGCCCCAAAGGGGCTGACTTATGCGTAACCTAGTACGGCTCTGCCGTGCTAGGCAATAAATAGGTTGATTTTTTATGCTTCAAACATCAACAGACCTTAAATCCCATAAAAGAAAAACCTAAACCGCTCAAAATCCCACCATTTCTTTGTACAGAGAACCGTTCCGAATGCAAGTATTTTGTAAAAATGTGAGCCATATCACAAAATCAGAAGAAAGTTCCATAAAATGACAAAAATCAAATAAAAATATTTTCCCCTTGTTTTTCAATATGTTGAGTTATTTTAAAAATGAAGTTTTTTGTCATTTTTTTGAAATAAATAGAGTTACACTTCTAAAAATACTTATAACTTATTGATTTAAAACAGGTTTTTAAACTATTTAAAAAAATGCTTTAGATTATTGACACAAAATCACATTTTTGCCATTATTCGCTCGCATTCAACAGTCGCCTAGTTTACAAAACTGAAGTTGTTGAATTCGGAGGACGCTCTTATACCTTAACGAGAGCCGTTTCTAAGCAAACTAAAATAACAATTTAAGGTGATTATTATGAAAAAAACACTCGTTGCATTAGCAGTAACTGCATTCGCAGCATCAGCTTCAGCAGTAACCGTTTACGACAATGAAGGTACTAAGTTCGTTGTTGATGGTCGTGTACATGTTTATGCAGATAAAGAAACCTCTAAAGAAGGTAATGCAAAAACAACTGGCCATTCAAAATTAGCAAATAATGGCTCTCGTGTACGCTTTACTGTAACACACAATATTACTGATGACTTTTATGGCTTTGGCCGTGTTGAACTACGTTTTCATGGTAAAGACAAAACCAAATTAGTGAAAAATGAGAAGTATGATTCAACCAATCCAAATTCTTTACCATATACATTAGAAGAAGGCCATTCAACTGGATCTGCTAACTGGGGTAACGTATATGCGCACCGTGGTTATGTTGGTTTAGGTAGCAAATCAGCGGGTAGCGAAGTAACCTTTGGTAAGATGCTACTCATTGGTGATGATATTGGCCGTATCGGTTTAGATAACCTTTATGGTGTAGGTTCTGCCTTATCAGAAGTTAAAGGTCAATCTATCCTAACTGAAGCAACTAATAGTGGTGTTGAATATCGCTTTACAGGTGTGAAAGGCTTAACCTTAGCAGCCAACTATAATTTTGCGACTGAAACTGACACAGTTGGCTCAGCCAAAGCTGACTACGGTGTAGGTGCAATCTATGAGTTTGCAGTAGCTGAAGATGCAACCGTAAGTGCTTCTGTAGGTTACTCACACACAGACTTCCAAAATGTAGCTGCAACAAACCAAGAAGATAAAGATGGCGTTTACGGTGGTGTAAACTACCAAAACAGCTTCTTCAAAGTGGGTGTTGATGGTGGTCGTGCAGTGCTTAAAGCCAAAAATGGCGACAAACTTAACACAACCAGTTTTGTAAGAACAGGTGCTAAATTCAACGTAACAGATAAAGCTGCAGTGTATGGTAACTATGGTTACTTAACAGTTAAAGCGGATACACCTAAAGAAGCTAAAACGCATGGTAAGAATACTGCTCACCGCTTTATGTTAGGTGCTGAATACAAACTTCACAAACAAGTTAAAACTTATGTTGAAGGTAAATTTGATAAAATCAAATTTGCTAACGGTACAAAACAAAAAGATAAAGGTATTGGTGTTGGTTTAGTAGCATACTTCTAAGATCTTTTTCTCCTAGTTCAAAACCACCCTCTCAAGGGTGGTTTTTTGTTATTCGTTTTTTATATTGTGAAAAAAAGGAAAAATGATTAGAATTTGTCTGGATGAGGTATTCAAATGAAGATAGAATTTGATCCAGATAAAAACCAGCGAAATATTGTTGAGAGAGGATTGTCTTTTGAGCAAGTCATTGACTTCCAATGGGGAACGGCCTATATTTGGCCTGACTTACGCTTTGATTATGGAGAAATTCGCTTAAATGCATTAGGCTTTTTAGGAGAGCGTCTTCATTACTTAACCTTTAAGCCTATTGAGGGTGGTGTGAGAGTTATTAGCTTTAGAAAAGCGAATAAACGAGAGGTAAAACAATATGAAAGTAATCAATAAAGCTGACTACTATGATGAAATTGCAGAAAAGACGCCCTTAACAGATAAAGAGCTTTCTCAATTTCGTCCATTAAAGGATGTTATGCCTGCGGAATTTGTTGAGATGGTAATGGCTCATCAAGCAGAACGTGAGCGTTTAGGCTTTATCACTCCTCAAGATAAGCAAGTACCTTTAAAACAATCCGTCACCCTACGCCTATCGCCTGAAATCTTAGAAAAATTCCGAGCAACAGGCAAGGGCTGGCAAAGTCGCTTAAATGACGTTCTCTTGGATTATGTAAAAACGGCAATGTAATATAAGGTTAAAGCCACTCTTTAAGAGTGGTTTTTTGTTATCTATAGCCTCAGAAGTTTTCAATTTAAGATGACTAGGCTGGTACCTCTATATCAATGGCTTATCAGCACTAATCTATCCTAGGGTAACTCCTTACCCACGGCCAAAAGCAAAAAGAAAGAGTTACATTTCTCTTATTTATATGTTACTATTTTACTCAATTAATGTTACTTATTGAGGTGGGTATGAACAATATTTTGCACAAATTACTGGAAATAGTGAAAGATAATCCTACACAAACAGCAGATGCCCTTGCCACTACTTTATCTATTACTCGGCAAAGTGCATCACGCAAGCTAAAGGGCTGGGTAGAGGATAATTTGCTGAGTGTATCAGGCAGAGGGCGTGCAACACGTTATGCCTTGGTTGAACAGGTTGAATCTTTCCATTTTGGACAGATTGACAGTTTAGATGAGTTTTTAGTTTATTCACAAACCTTAGGCCCTAAATTGTCCAGCTTACCACGCAATGTGCTAGAAGCTTTCCAATATGGCTTTACTGAAATGTTCAATAATGCCATTGATCATTCAGCAGCAACGGAAATCATCGTTGAAATTCGCCAAACCCCTATTTCAACCTTTGTCAGCATTAAAGATAATGGCTTGGGGATTTTTGAAAAAATTCAAAAGGCCTTTGGTTTAATTGATATTCGCCAATCTATCTTTGAATTATCAAAAGGAAAGCTAACTACAGACAAGGCTAATCATAGCGGGGAAGGCATCTTCTTTGCCTCTAAAATTTTTGATTTTTTCTGTATTAGCTCAAAGGGCTGGGCCTTTGTTCATAATGGTGACTTAATTGATGTTATGTATGAACATGATGTTGATTATGTTGATGGCACAGAGGTAATGTTTGAACTAAAACATAGCTGGCCAAAACAGACAAAGGATATTTTTGACAAGTTTGCCATGCCTGAAGAATATACTTTTGCAACAACTGTTGTGCCTGTTAATTTGGCTAAACACGAGGGGGAATTTTTGATTTCACGCTCTCAGGCCAAAAGGCTGGTTGCACGTTTTGAACATTTTCAACAGGTGATTTTAGATTTTCAGAATGTAGCCAGCATTGGCCAGGCCTTTGCAGATCAAATTTTCCGTGTCTATCAAAATGAACACCCTGATGTGCAATTATTTGTTACAAATGCTACAGAGGATATCCAGAATATGATTTCTCGTACAGGGTTTAAATTTAGCGAAGGAAGTTGATTATTTAGCATAAGATTACCTCCAAAACCAACCGCTTGTTTCCTCAGCAAGCGGTTGATTTTTGCGATTTATTTGCAAAATAAGAGTTTATTCCCCCTACATCTCCCACAAATACTAATCACTCTCAAATAAAAACCTAGCTGTTAGCTAGGTTAGTAAGAAGTGCTTGGCTTGTTGATATTTTTGCTGGCGCAATCTATCTTTTTCTGTTGGGTTAGGTAAACGAGATAAATCCATATTATGTGTCAAATCCGCTATTTTAACTTTTCGAGCAATTTCATTGGCCTTCACACGCCCCAAGTAATCTTGGTAAGATTCCCCCTTGCGTTTAGTTATTGCCTCAACCGCTTTAGCAATGGCTTGGCCAAATAAAACTGAAATCTCTCCCAAAGACATCTGGGTATCTTCTACACTATCGTGTAACCAAGCGGTTGCTATCACTATATCATCTTCATGAGAAAGCAAATCTGCAACAAACTTCAAATGATAGATATAAGGTTGCCCAGCTTTATCAAGCTGATTTTGATGTGCTTGCTGAGCAAACTGTGCGGCTTTTTGGGAAAGTAACATCAATGCACCTTAATAAAGCGGATAGCTTCTTTTTCTGAAATTTCATCGTAATCAGAAAAGTCGCTTACCAAAATCTTGTCTGCCCAAAATGTGCCGAATTTCTGATCCCAATCTTCTTGTTCAGGCTCATAGACAGCGAAAGAAAGCCAATCTGACGGCATTCCACGGATCAACTTTTGCTTGTTGTCGCCAATATCTGCTAAATAATATTGATACATTACTTTTTACCTTTGATGAAATCAATGTTCTTAGGTACTTTTAGATTAGCACTTAATTTCTGCATTTCAAGCAAAATTTTTGCTTTTTCTTGTACCGATGTTTCAGGAGATCGAAATACCTCATATAGTTGATGCAGTCTGCCATTTTTGAGTTCAAAGCTTTCTTGGGTATGGTATTGCAGTTCAAAAATAATATTATCTTTCTTAAGCAGAACATTTACAAAAGTGTTAATACCTTTATAGCTTGAGCCATCTTGCCAAGTGTTTTTGATAATAAGGGTCTTATATCCTTGTTCAATAAGTTGAATCTGCATTTGTTGGTATTGCTCAACAAAGGTGTGAGGATCAAAAATAGCTGTATAACGGATCAGGTCTTTAATACTTTCTACGGCTTTTTCCTCTGAAAGCCCCGCTAACATTTCTGTTTTGATTTTACGCTCTAAGGATTCAACCGATTTTAGGCGATATTCAAGTCCTGCTGTTTTACCTCCCACGGAAGAAATGATTTTAGTTACATCACGGGTAATCTGAGGTTCAAGCTCTTTGGCCTTTTCCCATAAAAGTTTAGCGCTTTGCATTATTAGCTTTTTCTCTGTTAAATACTATCAATAATAATATATCAATCAGCATTTGTTATCAATTCAATAGTTTGCCCGCTTCCTCTCACCAACCTATAATCCCTCTTGATTTATTTCTGTTTTATTTTTACCCAGTAGGAGAGATTACCATGTCAAAATGTCCATTTGATCACAAAAGCCTAACCACAGCCGCTGGTAGCCCTGTTGTTGATAACGACAACACCATGTCAGCCGGCCCGAAAGGCCCTTTGCTTTTGCAAGATGTTTGGTTCCAAGAAAAATTAGCCCACTTCGCCCGTGAGCGTATTCCTGAGCGTGTGGTGCATGCCAAGGGTTCTGCGGCCTTTGGTACCTTCACTGTTACCCACGACATCAGCAAATACACCAAGGCTGCCCTTTTCAACCAAGTTGGCAAGCAAACCGAAGTCCTCTTGCGTTTCTCAACCGTAGCGGGTGAACGTGGTGCGGCCGATGCCGAGCGTGATGTACGTGGTTTCTCCCTCAAATTCTACACCGAGCAAGGCAACTGGGATTTAGTGGGCAACAACACGCCGGTCTTCTTTATCCGTGATCCGCTCAAGTTCCCAGACTTCATTCACACCCAAAAACGCAACCCACAAACCAACCTGCGTGATGCCAATGCGGCTTGGGATTTCTGGGCTCGTCACCCTGAATCCATGCATCAAGTGATGATCCTTCACTCAGACCGTGGTATTCCAGCCACCCTTCGCCACATGAACGGTTACGGCAGCCACACCTTCAGCTTTGTGAACGAAGCCAATGAGCGTTTCTGGGTTAAATTCCACTTTAAAACCCAGCAAGGCCACAAGCACTTCACCAATGAAGAAGCGGCTAAAGTGGTGGGTCAAGACCGTGAATCCAGCCAGCGTGATCTCTTTGAAGCCATTGAACGTGGCGACTTCCCACGTTGGACAGTGCAAGTACAAATTATGCCAGAGGCCGATGCCCACAAGCACAACTATGCCTTCGACTTAACCAAAGTATGGCCACACGCTGACTACCCAGTGATGGATGTAGGTGTACTTGAGCTTAACCGCAACCCAGCCAACTACTTTGCTGAAGTAGAGCAGGCTGCCTTTGCACCGAGCAATATCGTCTCAGGCATCGGTTTCTCGCCAGACCGTATGCTCCAAGGCCGCTTGTTCTCTTACCAAGATGCACAGCGTTACCGCTTGGGCGTAAACCACCACCAAATCCCAGTGAACGCACCAAAATGCCCATACCACACCACTCACCGTGATGGGGCAATGCGGGTGGACAACAACGGCGGTGCCAACCCGAATTACGCACCAAACCGTTTCAACACCTATGTGCCAAGCCACGATCAGCAACCTGAATTGGCTTTAGAGCGCGGTGCTGCCCACTTTGATTTCCGTGGCTACGATGAGGATTACTACTCACAGCCAGCCGCCCTTTACGCCCTTTTCTCTCAAGAAGAAAAAGACCGTCTAGCGGCCAACTACGCAGCGAGCTTGTCAGGTGTCGAGCAATCTATTTTAGATATGCAAATGGTTCACTTTGAGAAGATCAACCCAGAATTAGCAAACGCCATTCGCCAACATCTGGCCAAATAAGCCGATGGAGGCAAAAAATCCTCCTATACACATTGTTTGCTAAAACTAAATCCCCACCGAAAGGTGGGGATTTTTTGTTTATTCTCCATAATGATAACGACAAGATGCTATCAAAATAGCATCATTTTCTACGCTATAAACCAGGCGATGCTCATCATTAATACGACGGGACCAAAAGCCACTTAAGTTATATCGCAAAGGTTCAGGCTTACCAATACCCGCAAAAGGTTCACGGCGAATATCTTTGATAAGCGTGTTTATTCGCTTTAGCAAGGTCTTATCATATTGCTGCCAGTAAAGGTAATCATCCCAAGCCTCATTAGAAAAAATCAGCTTCATTCAATCAGCTCTCTCTCAAGACCTTGGTTTTCACGTAATTGTTCAATGCTGGCCATTAAGCGTTTGGCATTTGCGGGGGAGCGTAAAAGATAGGCCGTCTCCTCTAAGGAACGGAACTGTTCATAAGACATGAGCACGCAATTTTCGCCCTTGGTGCGAGTAATCAACATCGGTTCAACATTTTTCACTACGTTTGCCATTGTTTGAGCAAGGTTTTGCCGTGCTTCTGAATAAGTAATTGTTTGCATAAAAGCTCCTCTATTGTTGTCCAATTTATTGTACAATAACTTCCCTTAGTAGCGCAAATACAAGCGGTCTAAAAATGGCAAAATGTTGCTAATCTTGATTTTATGTCTCTTTAACTATCAACCAAACCCTGCACCACACTCACCACCTTCCCCCTCTCCAAGCGGGTGATAAGCCTGTCGCCCACTTGGACTTGGCCGGCTTTGGTTAGCACTTGGCCTGTTGCTTCTTGCTGGGTCAGGCTATAACCCCGCCCCAGAACCTTGAGCGGGCTTAAACTTTCAAGCTGCACACAAAGCTGCTTGAATTTTTGCTGATCAGCCGTTAATTTTTTCTCTAGGGCATAATTTAGGCGTTGCTGTAATTGAATCTGTTGCTGCTTGAGTTTGACCACTTGATAGGGCAGAGGGTTACGCTTGAGCCTGTCGGCCAAGCCTTGCCAGGTTCGGGTTTTATGGGCTAACAGGGCAGCCATTTGTTGATAGAGGGCTTGTTCCACGGCCTTGAGCTGCTCCTGCTGGCGGGCTAAAGAACGCTTAGGATCTTGAGCCTTGAGGCGGAGCTTGAGCTGCTCAAAACGGTGGAGTTTCCTGGCCCACAAGCGGTCGAAGGCCAGGTTAATTTTGTCAAATTGATGCGTGAGCTGGCGAACCAATTCCTGCCTGTCACGGCTAACCAACTCCGCTGCCGCAGATGGTGTTGGCGCCCGCAGGTCTGCCACAAAATCGGCAATGGTCACATCGGTTTCGTGGCCCACGGCACTGATAATCGGAATCTGTGAATTGAAAATGGCATAGGCCACCCTTTCCTCATTAAAGCACCACAAGTCCTCCAAGGAACCACCCCCACGGCCGACAATCAAGACATCACATTCTTGCCGCTGATTGGCCAGTTCAATGGTTGCCGCAATATCCTGCACCGCCTCCTTGCCCTGCACCAAGGTAGGGTAAATAATCAGGTGAAGGGAAGGATCCCGCCGCTGCAAAATTTGCAAAATATCCTGCAACGCCGCCCCGCTTGATGAGGTGATAATCCCAATGGTTTTGGCAAAGGGGGGAATGGGTTTCTTGTGTTCTTGGGCAAAGAGGCCAAGGCCTGCCAGCTTGAGCTTGAGGGCTTCAAACTGCTGTTGCAAAAGGCCATCACCCGCAGGCTGCATACTGTCGATAATAAGCTGATAATCCCCCGAGGCTCATAAAGGCTAACGCTGGCCCGCACCAAAACCTGCATCCCATTTTGCGGCCTAAAGGCCACCCGCTGGTTTTTCATCCTAAACATGGCACAACGCACCTGGGCTTGTTCATCCTTGAGGGTCAAATACCAATGGCCCGACACAGGCTGGCTAAAGTTAGAAATTTCCCCCGTCAGCCAAATGGCGCCGAGTTCCATCTCCAGCAGGTTGCGGACGGTGTAGTTAAGTTGGGTAACAGTGAGGATCTTGTTCATATATAGAGGACTAAGTTTTTTTGCACAGTTTACGTGGAATGGAACAAGAAGGGAAGTGTTTGCTGGAATTGGAGAGGAGCTTGATAAATAAAGCAAAAATTCTTCTTTTTACAAGCTTAAAAGTGATTTTTTCGTTTTGGATCGTAAGAGTGCTATTTTAGCCATATTAATAATATTCCAAGTGTAAAACAAAAGCCCGAATTACTTCGGGCTTTTGTTTGCAAAAAATTCAGCTTTTCTAGCCGCTTGTTAGCCAATCACTTCCAAGCCGCCCATATAGGGGCGTAAGACTTCTGGCACATCAATCTTGCCGTCTGCACGTTGGTAGTTTTCAAGCACGGCTACCAGGGTGCGGCCAACCGCCAAGCCTGAACCGTTAAGGGTGTGAACTAGGCGGGTTTTCTTATCGCCCTTGGTGCGGCAGCGGGCGGCCATGCGGCGGGCTTGGAAGTCCCACATATTGGAGCAAGAAGAAATCTCACGGTAGGTGTTTTGGGCTGGCAACCAGACTTCTAAATCATAGGTTTTGGCAGCACTAAAGCCCATGTCGCCAGAGCAAAGTAGCATTTTGCGGTATGGCAGGCCTAATAGCTGTAGCACTTTTTCGGCATGGCCGGTTAATTCTTCAAGGGCCTCCATGGATTTTTCAGGGGCGACAATTTGCACCATTTCCACCTTGTCAAACTGGTGCATACGAATTAAGCCACGAGTATCACGCCCGTAAGAACCCGCCTCGGCACGGAAGCAAGGAGTGTGGGCTGTGTATTTAAGCGGTAGGCTTTCTTCGTCTAAAATTTCATCCCGCACCAAGTTAGTAACAGGCACTTCTGCTGTTGGAATCAGGGCTAGAGATTTTTGCACCTCGTTCGGGTCTTGGCCTTCTAGGGGCTTGGTGTGGAAGAGATCTTCACCAAATTTTGGCAGCTGGCCTGTGCCAAAGAGGGTGTCGTGATTAACCAAATAAGGCACATAGGTTTCTTGGTAGCCATGTTGTTCGGTGTGGAGATCCAGCATAAATTGGCTCAAGGCACGGTGCAGTTTAGCCACCTGCCCCTTCATTACCGCAAAACGGCTGGCCGCCAATTTGACGCCGGCTGGGAAATCTAAACCGCCTAGGTTTTCGCCTAAGGTAACGTGATCTTTAACCTCAAAATCAAAGGTTCTCGGCGTGCCCCAGCGGGAAACTTCTAGATTTTCGCTGTCGTCTTTACCAATTGGCACTTCTTCCGCAGGCAGGTTTGGCACGCTTAAAAGCAGCTCACGAATCTGGGCTTGTACCTTGTCTAATTCAATCTTGGCCTGATCCAATTCATTGCCCATGGTATCCACTTCAGCCAAGAGGACACTAATGTCTTCGCCCTTAGCCTTGGCCTGGCCAATAGCCTTGGATCGGCTATTACGCTCTGCCTGTAAGGTTTCGGTTTTAACTTGGAGGGTCTTACGCTGCTCTTCTAGGCTGGCCACCAAGGCAGTGTCAAGGTTGAAGTTGCGTTTGGTTTTAAGGATGTGTGCGACCTCATCTAATTGGGTGCGCAGGAGGTTTTGGTCGATCATATTTGTCCCTTTTTATCAATTAGCCACGTTTGGCATTTTTCATAATCCGATCTTTGGCGATTTTCCATTCACGGTCTTTGATATCATCACGTTTGTCGTGCTGTTTTTTCCCCTTGGCCAGGCCGATTTTGACCTTGGCCCAGGCCGATTTCCAGTACATGGTGGTGGCCACAACCGTATAACCATCACGGCTGACCTTGCCATAAAGCGAATCCAACTCCCGCTTATTTAAGAGGAGTTTACGGGTGCGAGTTGGGTCGCACACAATATGGCTGGAGGCCACACTCAAAGGCGTGATTTGTGCCCCAAAGAGGTAGGCCTCACCATTTTTAAAAATCACATAGGAGTCGCCGATATTGGCCTTGCCTGCCCGCAGGGATTTGACTTCCCAGCCTTGCAGCTCCAGCCCTGCCTCAATTTCATCTTCAATGAAATAATCGTGGCGGGCCCGCTTGTTAAGGGCAATGGTATTGGAGGCGACCTTGGCTTTTTTCTTGGTCATAATCTTAGTCCATTATTCAAATAGGCAAGATTTTACCTAATCTCCCTCCTAATGCAAATTACAAGCGGTCATATTTAGCAAATTTTTTGCAAATTTTCAGGATTTCTCCCCTTTTCTTGATCAAAGCCGCCAAAAGTCCTATTTTTCATTCCACTTATTGAAATAAGATGTACAAGGCCTTGCCCTTTTAGGGTAAAATACGCACAATTTTTCCCTTTTTATTTATCTTTCAGGAGTATCACGATGGATAAGCGTTTGTCTCAAACCAGCCTTAGCCCAGAAAATATTGACCGCATTAAGCGGGCCATTCTACAAAAAATGATCTATGCCCTGGGCGTTGAACCCCAAGAGGCCAGCCGCCGCAACTGGCTCAATGCTGCCATTCGGGTGGTGCGTGACCTTTCTACCGAAACCTGGCTCCAAACCCGCCGCAGCCAGGCCGCTAACGTAAACCGCCGGGTTTACTACCTCTCTATGGAATTTTTGATGGGCCGTACCTTCAGCAATGCCATGATTTCTGAAAACGTGTATGAACTGATGAAGGCCGCTCTTGAAGAGCTGGGCCAGGACTTTGATGAAATCATCAATGAAGAAGGCGATCCAGGCCTGGGCAACGGCGGTTTAGGCCGCTTGGCTGCTTGTTATATGGACAGCCTAGCTGCCATGAAGATCCCAGCCATTGGCTATGGTATCCGCTATGAGTACGGTATGTTCCGCCAAGAAATCAAAGATGGCGAGCAAATCGAACACCCAGACCACTGGTTAGACAAGGAATTTGCCTGGTCTTACCTGCGTTCCAGCAAACGCTTCCCCGTCCGTTTCGGTGGCCAAGCCTGGAAAGAGGGCGACAAGGCCTTCTGGAACCCAGCCGAAGAAATTTTAGCCGTGGGCCACGATGATCTAATCCCAGGCTACAATGTGAACGTGACCAACAGCCTGCGTTTGTGGTCTGCCCACGCTGGTAACAAGGCCTTTGGCTTGGCCGACTTCAACCGTGGCGACTACTTCTCTGCCATCAGCCAACAAACCAGCTCGGAAAACGTTTCCCGTGTCCTCTATCCAGACGACTCCACCTACAACGGCCGTGAGCTACGTTTACGCCAAGAATACTTCCTCTGCTCGGCCTCAGTGCAAGACATCGTCCGTCGCCACGAAGCCGAAGCCGGTTCTTGCCGTAACCTGGCTGATAAAGTCGCTATTCATCTTAACGACACCCACCCAACCCTGGCCATTCCAGAGTTAATGCGGATCTTAATTGATGAGAAGGGCTACAGCTGGGAGTTGGCCTGGAACATGACCCGCAAGATCTTCTTCTACACCAACCACACCCTGATGAGCGAGGCCTTGGAAACCTGGCCAGTTGAGATGATCGGTCGCATTTTGCCACGCCACCTGCAAATCATCCTCGAAATCAACGAATGGTTCTTAAAAGAAGTGCGTGAGAAATTCCAGGATGAAGAGCTCGTCCGCCGAGTTTCCATTATTGATGAAAGCGGCGAACGCCGTGTACGGATGGCCTGGTTGGCCGTGATTGCCTCTGGCAAGGTCAATGGCGTGGCCAAGATCCACTCTGATCTCATGGTTGATTCCATCTTTGCCGACTTTGCCCGTATCTATCCAGACCGCTTCACCAACGTGACCAATGGTGTTACCCCTCGCCGCTGGATTGCCATTGCCAACCCAGGCCTGGCCGAAATTCTAGACAAACATATCGGCAGCGGCTGGCGGGCAGATCTGGAGCAACTCAGCAAGTTCAACGACTTTGTGGACAACGAAGATGTTCAGGCTGAAATCGCTGCCGTTAAAGTGGAAAACAAACGCCGCCTAGCCGACTATGTGGAACGCACCCAGGGCATCAAGCTCAACCCTGAAGCCATCTTCGATGTGCAGATCAAGCGTATTCACAAGTACAAACGCCAACAGATGAATGTGCTCAACATCATCACCCACTACAACCGCATCCTCAAAAACCCTGAGGGCAACTGGCAACCACGCGTCTTTATCTTCGCAGGTAAGGCCGCCAGTGCCTACTATGCGGCCAAGAAGATCATCCGCCTCATCAACGATGTGGCCAAGGTCATCAACAACGACAGCCGAGTACGTGATTTAATTAAAGTAGTCTTTATCCCGAACTACAGCGTAACGCTTGCTCAAATGATCATCCCAGCGGCCGATGTATCTGAGCAAATTTCCCTAGCAGGCACCGAGGCTTCAGGTACCTCTAATATGAAATTTGCCCTCAATGGTGCCTTGACTGTGGGAACGCTTGACGGGGCCAACGTGGAAATTCTAGACCGGGTGGGCAGCGAAAACATCTTTATCTTCGGTAACACCGTAGAACAGGTGGAAGAGATCCGCCGCCAGGGCTACAACCCGCAAGACTACCTCAACCAGGATGAAGAACTGCGTGAAGCCATCTCCCAAATCCACAACGGCTTCTTTAGCCCAGAAGATCCATACCGCTACCACGACATTCTACAACCGTGGGGCGACTACTATCAGGCCTTCGCCGACTACCGCAGCTATGTGGACACCCAGGTAGCCGTGGCCAATGCCTTTAAGGACAAAAAAGCCTGGACAAGATCTGCCATCATCAACATCGCCAACATGGGCTACTTCTCCTCCGACCGCTCGGTCATGGACTATGCCCGTGACATCTGGAAGATTGAGCCGATGAGTGATATTGCCCTCAAGCAGTCTATGATCCAAGAGGTCTTGGAAGATTCTGCGGCTGAAGTGAAGGTGGGGTAAAGACCAAGATAGCGCCAGCCTCTAGGCTGGTGCTTCTAATCCATTGATCTATAGTGTTAGCCTGGAGTGAACTGTCTCCTAGTGCTTATACCTGCTCAGCACTCGGCTTTCTCCGCTTACCAATGTTTTTGGTGTCCTTATGGCGAACCTTGGCCTTTTTCTTGGCTGCCTCTTTTTTCTCTTCCTTTTTCTTCTTGATTCGGGCCTTTTCCTTCTTGGAAATCGTGGCTACCTCGCCATCTTTAGGTGCCTTGGTGCGGGGTTCTAAGCCCTCTAAAACCCGTGGTTTTAGCTCTTCTTGTAGGTAACGCTTGATCTTGCCCAAGAGCTTGTAGTCGTGGGCTTCCACCAAGGACACTGCTGAGCCCTTTTTACCCGCCCGAGCCGTGCGACCAATTCTGTGCAGGTAGGTATCAGCACTGTAGGGCAGATCGAAGTTGATGACAAAATCCACATCTTCAATATCAATCCCCGAGCAGCGACATCCGTAGCCACCAAGACATTAACCACACCCTCTTTGAGGCGATCAATAGCCTGGTTACGCTGGGTTTGGGCCATTTCCCCCTCTAGGTAGGTGGAGCGCAGACCTCTTTTACGCAGGGTTTCACTGAGTTCCCGCACGGTTTCACGACGGCGGACAAAGACAATGGCTCGCTCCACTTCAAACTGACTGATAACCCGAGCTAGGAGCTTGGTCTTGTGCTCAAGATTGTCGGCATGGTAGTACCACTGCTGAATTTTCTTGCGTTCCCGGCGGCTGGGTTCGGCATCCACTTGAACAGGATCGTTTAGGATTCGCTGGGCAAAATCGACCAGGAGTTCGCCCTCAAGGGTGGCCGAAAAGAGCCAGGTATGCTTACGCCAGCGGGTTTCGGCGGCAATTTGTTCAGCGTCCTGGCCAAAGCCCATTTGGAGCATGCGGTCGGCTTCATCAAAAATTAAGACCTCTACTGCCCGGCAATCGAAATTTTCTTCCTTGATATATTGAAGCAAGCGGCCAGGGGTGGCAACCACGATATCTTGGTTGGAGTTGAAGATTTCACCGTGGTTTTGATAGGCCACGCCCCCTGTGATGGTGGTGATGTCTAATTGGGTGAACTGGGCCAGTTCTTCGGCCTGTTCTGCCACCTGCATGGCCAGCTCACGGGTTGGGGTCAAAATCAGCACCCGAGGGGCGCCTGCCTTACGGCGGGGATAGTCCAAGAGGTGTTGAATGGCTGGCAGGAGGAAGGCTGCCGTCTTGCCCGTACCGGTTGGGGCAGAGCCTAATAAATCCCGCCCTTCTAGGGCCAGGGGAATGGTCTGCTCCTGAATGGCGGTTGGGCGGGTGTAGCCCTTTTTATGTAAGGCCCTAAGAAGCTCAGGGCTGAGATCGAGGGATTCAAAGTTTGGGATCATTATGTTTCCTAATCTAAAATGGATAGCGCCAGCCTCCAGGCTGGTGCTGATAAGCATAAAGGCACAAGCGTGGACGCTTGCGCCATCAGTTCTAATTACAAATACAAGGCCATCACCACCGCATTTTCCCGCCCGCCGTCTGGGGTAGGGTAGTAGTTCTTGCGGATGGTCACTTCATTAAAGCCTAGCCTGTCATAAAGAGCCTGGGCGGCCTGGTTGGAGGCTCGAACTTCCAGCCAGAGGGTGGCAATTCCCTTCTCTTTCAGTTGCAAAATCAACTCATTTAAGAGCTGCTTGCCATAGCCCTGGCCCTGAAAGGCAGGATGGACGGCGATATTAAAGAGGGTCGCCTCATCGAGCACGGTCTGGCAGATGGCAAAGGCAACAATGTGCCCTCCTTCCACCAGTTTTAGGTTGAGGTACTTGGCGCCCTGGTTATTGAGCAAGGTTCCCTTAGACCAGGGGACCAAATGGGCGGCTTGTTCAATCTCAAAGAGGCGCTCAAAGTCTTGGGAAGTAACCGTTTCAATCATCAGTAAAAAGACCTAAAAAGGGTTGAAGAGCCTGCCAAAAGCGGCGTTTATCTTGTGGATGCTGGAGATCCTGCCACTGGTTTTGCCGGATACAAGCGGGCTGATTTGCAAATTTTTTCACAAATTGCCCCGCTTGTTCTTCCTTTTGAAGCAGCCAAAATAGGGGCTGGTGGCTAATATGCAATCGCAAGGACTGCTCCAGATTGAGCCATTGGTATTGGTGAGGCTTAAGCCCCAGGCAGTGCAAGATATCCTGAAAGAGGGGGCTTTTTTGCCCATCTTCCTCACAGACCACCACCAATTTGACCTCTGGGCTCAGGCGAATTTGGGCATCCCCCTTGAGCACCTGGGGTTTCACCAGTTCCCATTGGGTGATCTTCATTTCATGCAGGAGGAGGTCGCGGCGGTTCATTTTCATCTAAACAATATCATTGAGCATGATTGGTAGGGACGCAGACATGCGTCCGCAAACTACATCATTGTATCAATATCGCACGGACGCACGCAGTGCGTCCCTACAATACTTTTTCCATTAAAATATTTTGGGAATGGTAGCAAAACTCGCTACAATGGGGAAATGATTTATTCTTCGTTATTAGGAATTTTATGTTATCTGTCGAAAGTGAAGTCTTAAGCCGCCATTTAAACTTCTTTGAAGGCAAGTCCTGCCTCTTTTTTGGGGATGTACGGGATGATTTTCGCCCATCTGCCCAGTCTATTCAGGTTTTCTCCAGCTATTTTGATTTTGCCCGTAGCCGCCAGCAGGTGGAATTTGGCTTCAACTGCCAAGCTCAGGCAGATCTGGCCGTGTTTTACTGGACAAAGAACAAGCAGGAGTGCCTCTTTCAACTCCTCCAATGGCTTTCAACTGCTCCCCTTGGGCAAAAAATGCTGATCGTGGGGGAAAATCGTGCCGGGGTGCGGTCTGTCGAAAAACTGCTAGAACCTTACGGGGACATCAGCAAAATAGACTCCGCCCGCCGCTGTGGCCTTTATCTCTTTGAGCTGAAAGAGGCGGCCAGTTTCGATTGCAAGAAATTCTGGAAATCCTACCGCTTGCAGGACTTAGATATTTTTGCCCTGCCGGCTGTTTTTAGCTCGGCAGAGTTAGACGGAGGCACAAAATTGCTGCTTTCCACCTTCGACAAGGCCGACCGCCTCAAGGGCAAGGTTCTAGATCTGGGCTGCGGGGCCGGGGTGATTGGGGCCAGCCTCAAGCAGGCCTTCCCTAAAATCAAGCTGACCATGAGTGATATTCACGCCATGGCCCTGGAATCCAGCCGCTGCACCCTGGCGGAAAACCAACTTGAAGGGGAGGTTCTGGCCAGTGATGTTTTCTCCCACATTTCAGATCGTTTCGACCTGATTGTCTCCAACCCTCCCTTCCATGATGGGATTGACACGGCCTACCAGGCGGTCGAAAGCCTGATTGCCCAGGCCAAGCAGCATCTGACCAAGGGGGGAGAGCTACGGATTGTGGCCAATGCCTTCTTGCCCTATCCCGATCTGCTTGACCAAGCCTTTGGATCGCATCAGGTTTTAGCTAAAACGGGGAAATTTAAGGTCTATTCGGCTAGGTCTTAAAAAGAATGTGATCTCCCGCACAAATTTACAAAAAACTTGTTGCGATAATGTTAATTCGGAGTAACTTGTCGTCCGTTTTTGACAAAGATTATAAAACATAAGGAGACAAGCATGTTTGATAACCCTACCAATATAACATTTGCAATTTATATCGTTGCAATGTTATCCATTGGCTTTATCGCCTACCGTTTTACCAAAAACTTTTCTGACTATATTTTAGGTGGTCGAAGCCTGGGTAGTTTTGTGACAGGTTTGTCTGCTGGGGCATCAGATATGTCGGGTTGGCTCTTGATGGGCCTGCCTGGGGCGGTTTATGCTGCGGGCTTGGTGGAGGGCTGGATTGCCATCGGCCTAACCATCGGAGCCTATCTCAACTGGCTCTTTGTGGCAGGTCGCTTGCGGGTGCATACCGAATTTAGCGGTAATGCCCTGACCCTGCCAGAATATTTCCACCACCGTTTTAACGATAACTCCAAGATCTTAAAGATCGTTTCTGCCACCATTATCCTCTTCTTCTTCGCCATCTACTGTGCCTCAGGCGTAGTGGCAGGGGCCAGACTTTTTGAAAACCTTTTTGGCGTGCCTTATGATATTGCCCTTTGGTATGGGGCCTTGGCCACCATTGCCTACACCTTTATCGGTGGTTTCTTGGCTGTAAGCTGGACGGATACCATCCAGGCCACACTTATGCTCTTTGCCCTTTTCTTAACCCCGATTTTCGTGCTTATTCACCTAGGTGGCTTTGAAGAAACCCATACCGTGATTGTCAATGCTGGCCAAGCCGCTGGTAAGGACTTTACCGATCTCTTTACCGGCACTAGCTTGATTGGCCTTTTGAGCTTATCTGCCTGGGGGCTAGGTTACTTCGGCCAACCCCATATTCTAGCCCGCTTTATGGCGGCCAAAGATGCCAAATCTCTGGTTAATGCCCGCCGCATTAGTATTATGTGGATGATCATCTGCCTCTTCGGTGCGGTCGGTATCGGCTTCTTCGGCCAGGCCTACTTCTTCGCCAATCCACAAGTAGCTGGCACAGTAAACGCCAACCATGAACAGGTCTTTATCGAACTTTCCAAACTGCTTTTTAACCCATGGATTGCCGGTATTCTACTTTCCGCTATTTTAGCTGCGGTTATGAGTACCTTGAGCTGCCAGTTGCTTATTTGTTCTAGTGCCATTACGGAAGACTTCTACAAGGGCTTTATCCGTCCTAATGCTTCACAAAAAGAGCTGGTCTGGTTGGGTCGTCTTATGGTCTTGATTATTTCCGTGATTGCGATTTTACTGGCCCAAGACCCGAATAGTAAGGTGCTAGGCCTGGTGTCCTACGCCTGGGCTGGCTTCGGCTGTGCCTTCGGCCCGGTGGTCATTCTTTCCCTCTTCTGGAAACGTATGAACACAGCAGGCGCCTTGGCCGGTATGCTGGTGGGGGCTTTAGTCGTGGTCTTCTGGAACGACCTTGTGCCGAATAGTGGGATTTATGAAATGATCCCAGGCTTTATCTTGGCCATGGTGGCCATTGTGGTTGTGTCCTTGATTACACCTGCGCCAGTGGCTCAAGTGGTGGAAACCTTTGAGGCGGCGGATAGGGCTTATGAGGAGCAGAAATAAAAATCTCTATGGAAAATCCCCACCCCCGTTTACGGGGGAGGGTTAGGGAGGGGGGATTGCCGTCAGGCAAGAAAGCGGTAGGATTTTGGTAAATATTTGCAAAATATTTAAGAAAAATACCCGCTTGTTAAGGTTAGTCCCCCCACCCCCGCCCTCCCCCGCAAGCGGGGGAGGGAGTAGGGTACAACCTGATAACATCCTTTACATCATAACCCAAGGACATCGTTTACATTCTTTGCCGTAAAATCGCACCAAACATCTTATCTTTGGTGAAGAAAATGGCTTGGAAACAAACGAATCCTATGGAACAAAAAACGTTATTTATCAAGGCTTGGTTGTCCCAACGCTTTACAAAATCCGACCTGTGTGAACAGTTCGGAATCAGTCGTCCAACAGCCAATAAATGGATTGAACGCTTTAAACAAGGCGGCTTTCCTGGTTTGCAAGAGCTATCCAGAAAGCCACATTATTCGCCCAATGCCACGCCACAATGGATTGTTGAGTGGCTGGTCAGTGAGCGACGCAAACGCCCCGATTGGGGGGCAAAAAAGCTGCTTGACCTGTTTGAGCAACGCTTTCCTGAAGCCAAGAAACCGGCTGATAGCACAGGCGATTTAATCTTGGCTCGAGCAGGACTGGTCAAGCCCCGCAAGGTTCGCCGTCACACGCCAGCAGACAGCTTGCCCTTTGCCGAATGTGACGCCCCTAATACAACCTGGTGCGTGGATTTCAAGGGGCAATTCCAGCTAGGTGACCAGAAATGGTGCTACCCGCTAACGGTGAGCGACCAGTTTTGCCGTTACTTATTGCTTTGTCAGGCCCTGCCCAATACCTTGGGTGACCCTGTAAAAGCCCAGTTTGAACGACTTTTTTACGAGTTCGGGCTGCCTTGGAATATTCGTAGCGACAATGGCTCGCCCTTTGCCTCAACTGCCCTGGGTGGCTTAAGCAAGCTGGCCAAATGGTGGATTGACCTGGGCATTCGGCCCGAGCGTATTCGCCCCGCCCACCCCGAACAAAATGGGCATCATGAGCGAATGCACCGTAGCCTCAAGGCTTGTTTACTCAAGCGTGAGGCCATTGCAGGGAATCTTGCAGACCAACAGGCCATGTTCGATGCTTTTGTGCACGAATATAACCATGAGCGTAGCCACGAAAGCCTGCTTGATGATGACAAAAAACGTCAGACGCCAGCAAGTCTTTATCAGCCCTCAAGTCGTATTTATACCGGCAAGATTGAAGACTATGACTACGGTCAAGGTGTTGAACTTCGTCGAGTTAAACCCAGTGGCGAACTCTGTTGGCAAGGTGAAATTTACTACCTGAGCCAAATTTTAAAGCAAGAAACCGTTGCTTTTGTGCCTTACGCCGATGGTATTTGGCACATTTATTACCGTTTTCATTTTCTGGGTCAAATGGATGACCGAGAGAAGAAAATTACTCCAGCAAGTAGCTGGCATATTAACCATACAATGTAAACGATGTCCTTAGAGAAAAATGTAAAGGATGTTTATGTTGTACAGTAGTTCGTTTAGCATCGGAAAAGGAACCCCAATGAACCCCTTCAAAAACACCTACCTCCTAGGTCTAAGCTACATTATCCTAATGGGCTTTGGGTTCCCCTTGATGCGATATATGGCCATCCAGTTTAACACCCTCAACAACAATGCCGTGCGATTCTTATCGGGCGGTTTGGTCTTTATTGGCATTTGCCTTTGGAAATTTAGGCCTACCCTTAAACAGATTTTTCATTCGCCTAAACTGCTGCTTACCCTCCTAACAGTTGGCGGCTTTATGACGGCCAATATGTATTTTTTTATCCGTGGCCTGGAGCAAACCTCAGCCTTATCAGGCAGTATTTTTAGCATTCTAGCCATGCCTTTGGCTATTTTTGTGGCGGCTCTGGTTTATCCTGATGAACGATCTAAAATCAAGCACTGGGGCTTCTATCTGGGCAGTGGGCTGGCTATTGTCGGTTCGCTTATCTTTGTTTTAAACAAGTCAGGTGGGGAGCTGGGGCAGGTTAGTTTAAGAGGTAGCCTTTACCTCCTTATCGCCATTTGTATTCAAGCGGTGCAGAATTTAGTGGTTAAAACCCTGGCCAAGCAGGTTAATGTGATTGTGATTTCCGCCTTTACGGCCAGTATTTCAGGCTTGATTTATCTGCTTTGGGCTTGGCAAACCGATATTTTAAGCCAGCTAACTCATGTAAGCTCACCTATGTTGCTGGCCTTAGGATTGGCTGGTGTTTATGGCATGCTAACCGGTATGCTCCTGGCCTTTTTTATCGTGCAGCAAAAGGGCATTGTGGCCTTTAACATTATTCAACTCTTAATTCCCCTTTCCACCGCTTTGGTGGCTTATGTCAGTTTGGGAGAAAGCATTTCTATACAACAAATCTTCGGTGCAATTTTTATTATTGGCGGCTGCGGCTTGGTTTTGCAAAAAATCCAGCAAAAATGACCGCTTGTAAGTATATACCTAACCATTAGAGGCAATTATGACTTATCAACTCCTTCCACAAAATACAACAATTCGTGAAACCCTCAGCCAGCACTACCGTGTTGATGAGCAAACCCTGATGCAGCAACTGATTGCTGAAGCCAAAATTGATCAGGCAGACCAGGCCGCCATTACTCAACTGGCCAAAAATTTGGTGGGCAAGGTGCGGGATTCTCGTAAAAAATCCAGCGGGGTAGATGCCCTGATGTTGGAGTTTTCCCTCTCCAGTGAGGAGGGCGTGGCACTGATGTGCTTGGCTGAAGCCTTGCTCCGTATTCCAGATAGCATCACGGCCGACAAACTGATTCGGGATAAGATCTCTCGTGGCGACTGGAAATCCCATTTAGGCAACAGCCCCTCTCTCTTTGTGAATGCCGCCGCCTGGGGGCTTTTAGTGACAGGAAAGGTCATTTCGCCTAAACAGGAAAAGGGCTTGGTTTCTAGCCTAGGCAAGGCCATTCAGAAGGGGGGAGAGCCGCTTATTCGTAAGAGTGTAGAGCTGGCCATGCAGATGTTGGGCAAGCAGTTTGTAACTGGCGAAACCATTGAAGCGGCCATTAAAAACGGCGAAAAACGCTTCGAGCAGGGCTTCCGCTACAGCTACGATATGTTGGGCGAAGCGGCGCTGACTGAAGCCGATGCCGACCGCTACTACCAAGACTATGTCAATTCCATTCACGCCATGGGCAAGCTCTCCGCCGGCCTTGGGGTCTATAAGTCCTCGGGGATTTCCATCAAATTATCGGCTATCCACCCACGCTATAGCCTGTCGCAACACCAACGTGTGCTAGATGAACTCTATCCAAAACTCAAAGATCTCTTCCTCCTGGCCAAGCAATACGATATTGGCCTGAATATTGATGCCGAAGAAGCCGCTCGCCTAGAGCTTTCCTTTGACTTGGTTGACAGACTTATTCAAGATCCAGACTTGGCCGATTTCAAGGGCATTGGCTTGGTGGTTCAAGCCTACCAAAAACGCTGCCGTTTTGCGGTGGATTATTTGATTGAACAAGCCCGCAAGCACGGCCGCCGCCTTATGGTGCGTTTAGTGAAAGGGGCCTATTGGGATGCTGAAATCAAGCTGGCTCAGGCCGAAGGGGCAGACAATTACCCAGTCTTCTCCCGCAAGGTGCATACTGATGTGTCCTACATCGCCTGTGCCAAACGCTTGCTAGATGCCCAAGATGCCATCTACCCACAATTCGCCACCCACAATGCTCGCTCACTGGCCACCATTTACCACCTGGCCAAGGGCAAGGATTTCGAGTTCCAATGTCTGCACGGCATGGGCGAAACCCTCTACGATCAAATTGTGGGCAAGGACAACTTGGGCGTGCAATGCCGGATTTATGCCCCAGTGGGATCGTATAAGACCTTGCTGGCCTACTTGGTTCGCCGCTTGCTTGAAAACGGGGCCAACAGCTCCTTTGTAAACCAAATCGTGGATGAAAATGTGTCCATTGATTCCTTGGTGGGCGACCAAGTGGCCAAGGCTGAACAGACCTCGGGCACGATGCACCCGAAAATTCCTTTCCCTCGTGAGCTTTTCGGCGACAAGCGAGCCAACTCCAAAGGCTATGATTTAACCGATGCGGTGCAACTCAAGGCCTTGGAAGAAGCCCTAGAATTTGCAAAAAATCAGACTAATTTGACCGCTTACCCACTCCTAGGCAATGGCGCCAAACCAGCGGGCGAGAGCCGTGCCGTGCTTAACCCTGCCGAGCAGTCTATGGTGGTTGGCCAGGTCTTTGATGCCACAGCTGATGATGTGGCTACGGCCTTTGCCGAAGCTGAAAAAGTGCGGGAAAGCTGGGCGGCGACACCAAAAGCCCAGCGGGCTGAATGCCTAGACAAGATGGCAGACTTAATGGAATACAACCTGCCAATCCTCTTTGATTTGGCCGTCCGTGAGGCGGGCAAGACCCTCAATAATGCCATCGCCGAGGTGCGGGAAGCGGTGGATTTCTGCCGTTATTATGCAGAAGAGAGCCGCAACCAGCCAGAACAGGCCGAAAGCCCACGGGGTATTGTGGTGGCCATTAGCCCTTGGAACTTCCCGCTGGCCATTTTTGTGGGCGAGGTGTCTTCTGCACTCGTGGCAGGTAATGTGGTGCTGGCCAAACCAGCCGAACAAACCTCCCTTATGGCTCATTTTGCGGTGGAACTCTTCCACCAGGCTGGCATTCCACAAGGTGTGCTCCAATGCTTGCCGGGCAGCGGTAAGGTGATTGGTTCGGCTTTGGTTTCAGATCCAAGAGTGGCTGGCGTCATCTTCACCGGTTCAACTGACACTGCTAAAAACATCAATCGCAATCTGGCCAAACAAGATCGCATTGTGCCGCTGATTGCTGAAACTGGCGGCCAAAATGCCATGATTGTGGATAGCTCCGCCCTGCCTGAGCAGGTGGTCTTAGATGTGCTTAACTCCGCCTTCGACTCGGCCGGCCAACGCTGTTCGGCCCTGCGGGTGCTCTACCTCCAAAACGATGTGGCCCCGCATATGCTAGATATGCTCAAGGGTGCCATGGCCCAACTCAAGGTCGGCAAGCCAGAAAACCTGACCACTGATGTAGGCCCAGTCATCGACAAAACCGCCCAGGCCCGCTTGCTGGCCCATATTGAGGACATGAGCAAGATCGCCAAGGACAAGTATCAGGTCAGCATTGATCCTGAAGTCAATGCTAACGGCATCTTTGTGCCACCGACCATGTTTGAAATCGACTCCATCAGCCGCCTCAAACACGAGGTCTTTGGCCCAGTCCTGCACGTTATTCGCTATGAGGCCAAGGATCTAGCCAAGGTCATGGCCGAAATCAACTCCAGTGGCTTTGGTTTAACCTCGGGCATTCATAGCCGAATTGATGAAACCATCGATTCTTGGCTCAACACCATCAATGCCGGTAACCTTTATGTCAATCGTAATACGGTGGGGGCGGTTGTGGGTGTGCAACCATTTGGCGGCATGGGCCTGTCAGGCACTGGCCCGAAAGCGGGTGGCCCACTCTATCTGCAACGTTTGGTCAATCGTCAAGCCTGGCAGCTGCCAAACTTGACAGGAGGCAAGGCCCTGGATGTCAGCCGCTTGAGCGACCTTATCCGCAGCATTCCAACCACCGGCCAAGAGCAGGAAGAAATCCTAGCTCTCTTGCAAAAATCGGCCCAAAATTCCCCGCTTGGCAAGATCTTTAATATGCAGGGCATTACCGGTGAAACCAACTATATGGAGCTGGTCGCCCGCCACTATATCGCCATCGGCCAGGGTTCTCTGGTTGAGCAACTTAAGGCCTTAGCCCTGATTGCCAGCGTTGGAGCCAAGGCCGTGGTGGAAAGCAGTGCACCATTGGCTCATTACGCTAAGCTTTTAGGGGATTATCTCTTGGTGGCTGAGCTAAACAGCGTGGAAGGCTTGAGCCTCATGATCGTGCTTGACCCGCTCACAGCTGAGCAAAAGGCTCATTATGCAGAACGTGCTGGTGCCATTCTCACCTATGTGGAAAGTTTTGAGCTGGCCAGCTCCTTGCTGCCGCTTATCCATGAAAAATCGGTTAGCATTAACACCACCGCAGCGGGGGTAATGCTAGCTTGATGGCGGAGATGGATTAAGACAGGATAGGGGGAACGGTTGCTGAGCCGGTTGGTGAGCTTGTCGAACCATTAGGCGAAGCATAAGTCGAGCCCATTTTTCATGTAAAAACAGGGAGCTTAGCTCCCTGTTTTTATGGTTACAAACCCGCTTTTAGGCTGGCTTCGATAAACTTATCTAAGTCGCCATCCAGTACCGCCTGGGTATTGCGGTTTTCCACACCAGTGCGGAGATCTTTAATACGGGCATCATCCAACACATAGGAACGGATTTGGCTACCCCAGCCGATGTCTGACTTGCTTTCTTCCAGGGCCTGCTTTTCTGCATTCTTTTTCATCATTTCCAACTCAAAGAGCTTGGCCTTGAGCTGCTTCATGGCCTGATCCTTGTTTTGGTGCTGGGAACGGCCGTTCTGGCACTGAACCACAATGCCCGATGGCATATGAGTGATCCGCACAGCAGACTCGGTTTTATTGACGTGCTGGCCGCCCGCCCCTGAAGCCCGGTAAACGTCAATCCGCAGGTCAGCCGGGTTGATTTCGATGTCAATATCCTCATCCACTTCAGGATAGATAAAGACCGCAGCAAAGGAGGTGTGGCGGCGGTTGTTGGAGTCGAAGGGGCTTTTCCGCACCAGGCGATGGATGCCGGTTTCTGTCCGCAACCAACCAAAGGCATAGTCTCCTGAGACCTTAACTGTCGCAGACTTAAGGCCGGCCACATCGCCGTCAGACACTTCCATCAGTTCACACTTAAAGCCCTTGCTTTCAGCCCAACGCAGGTACATCCGCAGGAGCATTTCCGTCCAGTCTTGGGCCTCTGTTCCACCAGATCCCGCTTGGAGATCCACATAACAATCGGCCGCATCATGCTGGCCGCTAAACATACGGCGGAACTCTAACAGGGCCAATTTTTCTTCCAGTTGGGCGGCCTCAGCCACAGCTTCATTGAAGGTTTCTTCATCCTCCGCTTCAAGGGCCAGCTCAATTAAACCTTCTGCATCTTCAATGCCCTGATCAAGGGCCTTGATGGTATCTACCACGGCCTCTAGAGCCGCCCGCTCCTTGCCTAGGGCCTGGGCCTTTTCGGGTTCATTCCAAATATCAGGCTGTTCTAATTCGGCATTAACCTCTTCTAAGCGTTCGACCTTGTGGTCAAAGTCAAAGATACCCCGAAGCACATTGGTGCGTTGGAGCAGATCAGCGAGTTGGTTTTTTAAGGGGTTGATTTCAAACATATTTTTTCCTTCTTATTGAAAGGGCGGATTATAGCAAAAAATAAGCGGTTCAATCTGCAAGATTTTTTGCAAATTGAACCGCTTGTGAAAGAAGTTAAGCTAGGGCGTGTCCTCAATTTGCTCACGGCGGTATTTTCAGCAAAAACTCGCCATCTACTTCGTCAAAAATACTCGCCAAATGTCTATTTGGCTGCGTTTTTTTCCTCGTATCTGTCGTTTTTTGCTCGAAAAACCGACTCGTTTTCAAATTGAGGACACGCCCTAAAAAGGCTTATTCAAAAAGAGCCAAATGCAGGCCACGCACCACTTCATCGGCTTCATCATTACGTACTAGGGTGCAAACATTGTTGGTGCTGGCCCCGTAGCTGATTAAGCGGATATTGTGGTTTTCCAGGGTTTGGAAGAGCTGCTTGGCCACGCCGGATTGGGTGTGGAGGTTGTTGCCGATAATAGCAACTAAGGCCAAGTCCTGTTCCACTTGCACGTTGCAGTGGTTGCTTAACTCGTCCAAGAGTTCACGAGAAAGCATTTCTGCCCCAGAAGAGGCAGAACCTGTCTTGTCTAGGGTGAGGGCAACGCTGACTTCTGATGTGGTAATCACATCCACTGAAATCTTGTGTTTGGCCAAGATATTGAACACGTTAGCCAAGAAGCCTTGAGCATGCAACATGCTGAGGCTAGAAAGCGTGACCAAAATTTGGTTACGACGTAACGCAATGGCTCGGAAGGTTGGGCGAGGTTGTGGATCACGGGTTACCCAGGTGCCGCCTTGTTCTGGGGCCTTACTTGAGCCAACATAAACAGGAATATTGCTGCGAACGGCAGGTAAAAGTGTAGCAGGGTGTAGCACTTTTGCCCCGAAGGTAGCCATTTCAGCGGCTTCGTTAAAGCTCATGGTGTCAATGCGTTGGGCCTTTGGTGCAATGCGTGGGTCGGTGGTGTAGATGCCGGCTACGTCTGTCCAAATTAAGACATCGTTGGCATTGAGGACTTCCGCTAAAAGGGCGGCAGAATAGTCACTGCCTCCCCGGCCTAGGGTGGTGGTTTTGCCCTCATCATCACGGCCGATAAAGCCTTGGGTAATGACGATCTTGCCTTCTGCAATCAAAGGCTTAATAAGGGCATCAGATTGGGCCTGGGTTTTCTCATCATTAGGGGCTGCCTTGCCGAAGTTGCTGTCAGTGGCTACGACTTCACGCACATCCACCCAAACGGCAGGGTAGTCACGCTCTTTTAAGAGCTGGGTGAAGATCTTGGTGGACATCATTTCGCCGTGGCAGATAAGTTCATCGGTTAAGGCATTGGAGGTGGCCAGGCTGGCAGATTCGGCCAGGGCTTCGATATGGTCTAAAAAGGCATCCACATCGGCCGCAACGGCTTGCGGGTTCTGCAATTTTTCAATGATATTGTATTGAATGGTGCGAACGCTTTGTAAGATTTCCTCACGGCGAGGCTTGTCGCAGCCGTTGGCTAGCTCCACCAAAAAGTTGGTAACACCGGCAGAGGCGGATAAGACCACCACCTTGGTGTTAGGATCTGCTGTTACGATATTTGCACACAGGGACATTGCATCAAAATTAGCAACGCTTGTACCACCAAATTTAGCCACAGAAAGATGAGACATAATAAAAAACTTCCTATAAAAAAATAAACTAAAATTTGAGTGAAATCGGGGAAAGGAAACCTTGAGCAAGGTTCAATGGGGCATGACTGCCTTGCGGAACGTAGAGCTCTCCATTTGTTTTCACAAATGACAGCTGATAGGATTCAACCTGCTCAGCCGATGATCAAACCAATCTAGTGAAATCACACCTCGGCAAGCACGCCCCTCATTTTTGCTTCAAACGGCCTAGTCACCTCACAAAAACTACCTGCGTGTTGCACCTCTCTTTTCGTAAACGAAAAACCTGTATAGAAATACTCTTTTATTGGTCCTCTGTCAAATAAAAATTGCCTGTTTAGGCTAGATGGCTAAATATTATTCTGCTTTCCCATCAACCCCTTTTCCAGCAAAAGAATTAAGCCCATCATTAAAATAATCAGGCTAGACCCGTAGGCCACGGCTAGGCCGTAGTCGCCGTCTTCAACACGGTTGAGGATAAAGGTGGTGGCCACTCGGGTGTCTGGGGTGACGAGGAAAATAATGGCGCTGATGGTGGTCATGGAGCGGACGAAGCTGGTAACCAGGGCCGAAAAAAAGGCGGGCTTGATAAGGGGATAGACCACAAAATACAAGGTCTTGAGGCTATCGGCTCGCAGGGAGAGGGAGGCTTGGTCGAGATGCTGATCGATTTGCTTGAGGCTGGCAATGGTGGCCCGCATGCCGATGGGCATATTGCGCATAACCATGGAAATCACAATGATGATGCCCGTGCCAGTCAGGTAAATCGGTGAGTGATTAAAGGCCAGCACATAGGCGATACCTGCCACCGTGCCGGGCAGGGCAAAGGAGAGCAGGGCCAAAAACTCAAAGCTCTGTTTCCCCTTGAAATCTTGGCGAACCATAATATAGCCCAGTATTAGCCCATAAGCGCAGTAATAGGCGCAGCCAGGGCGGAGAAAATCAGGGTTTGGATTAGAGAGGGAAAAGCCCCTTGGGATAGGCCTTGGCCGAAAAGCTGGCGGTAATGATCCAAGGTTAGGGTGTGGTTTATACCCCAGTTTTGGGTGAAGCTGCCGTAAAAAATGCTGCCGTAAAGGCTGAGGTTGAACAAGGCCCAGAGGCTAAAAAGCAGGCTAATGAAAAAGGCCATCAAAGCAGGCAGGGGCAGGCCTAGGCTACGGCTAGATTTGCCCGATACGGTTACATACGATCCCTTTCTGATCCAGAGGTATTGGAGCAAGAAAATCCCAAAAGAAAAGAGCAAGAGCAGAGAGCCTAGCCCGCTGGCAGCGGCATAATCGACCTGAACGCCGGCGATATAAAAATAAATTTGGGTGGCGATGACATCAAAACTGCCGCCCAAGACTATGGGCGTGCTGAAGTCAGCCAATGATTGAATGACGACCACCAAAAAGCTATTGGCCAGGGCGGGCTTGAGCAGGGGCAGGGTGATGGTAAAAAAGACCTGATAGGGGCCTGCCTTGAGGGTGTGGGCCATTTCTTCTATGCTTGCATTGAGGGATTTCAGCGCCCCTTCAATCAACATAAAGGCGATGGGGGTCAAGGCCAGGGTGTGGGCAATCACAATGCCAGTAAAGCCGTAGAGCCAGTTTTGGCTCAAGCCGCCATATTCCATCAAATAAGGGGTTAGGTAGCCCGAGCGGCCCAGCATGAGGGTTAGCCCCAGGCCAACCACAAAGGGCGGCGTGACCAAGGGCAAGAGGGAAAATATCTTGCTGATGGCCTGGCTGCTTTTGGCTATGCGGTGGGTATAGAGGGCAAAGAGCAGGCCTAAGAAGGTGGAAAGCAGGCCGACTGTCAGGGCAACATTGAGAGAATTGAGGATAATTTTGCTTAGGTAAGCTGGGGAAAGCGAGCCGAAAAGCGCTCCTTCTTGGCCAGCAAAGGCACTTAAAAAGAGGCTGAGAATGGGGTAAAGAATAAAGATCGTAATGGTTGCCAGCAAGGTCAGTAGGCTGGCAATCATAAAATGATCGCCCTTGAGGAGATGACGTTTGGCCAGCTCTTGGGTGATGAGGGCCAGCAGGCTGAGGCTTAAAAAACTGATGGCATAGCCAAAACGAAATTGGTTGAAGATGGCAGAAAGCAGGATAAAGGTCACCAGGCCCAGCAAATAGGCTAGGCGAAAACGGGTGGGAATGAGGGGGTAGGCTGCCAAGAGGCCAAACCAAGACCAGCTAAGATTGACACTTGTCCAGCCCATGGCCTGATAAATTTCCTGATCTGTTGATTTCAACAAGCCGTAATGTAGGGCTTGAGCGGGTAGGCAGGCAAAGGCAAGCAGAGCCAGCCCAATCCAAAAAATTGGGCGAGAAAGGAAAGAATAGGGCATAACAAGCGGTCTAAAAAGGGAGATTTTTTGCCATTCTACGGCAAAGTATTTTGCAAGAAAAGCCCCAATTTCTCCCGCTTGTTGGACGCTCTTGAAAAAATTTTGTGACTTGGTTCACATTACTTACAAAAATTTTGTGATCTAGTCCGAATTTTTGACTTTTTTCTATTGTGGATTTAGGCATTTTTACTAAAATTTGCCCAGGATTAACACACAAAAGGAACAGCGTATGGAACTTGGATTTGTCAAATGGTTCAATAATGCCAAAGGGTTTGGATTTATTACCTCAGAATGCTTTGAGGGAGATATTTTTGCGCATTTTTCAGCAATTGAGGGGGAGGGATACCGTTCCTTAAAAATGGGCCAGAAGGTGCATTTCGAGTTTAACAACGGGGATAAGGGCGCCCTGGCCACACGCATTGTGCCGGTTAAAGAATAAAACGCGCTATTAAAAAACCTCTACGGGCAGTCCTGTAGAGGTTTTTTGATGGAGAAGGGTTGGCTTAAGCTGCTTTTTTATCTTGAGGCAGCACCAAATTTAAGACCAAGGCCAAGATAGCCCCCACGGTAATGCCTGAGCCAAAGACTTCTTTGAAGAAGCTTGGTAGTTTGTCCAAGAGTTCTGGGCGGGTGGTAACGGCTAAGCCACAGCCGATGGAAATGGCAATAATCAAGCCGTTGCGTTTGCTGCGTTCAATGCTGTCTAGCATTTGGATGCCTGCTGCGATGATCATGGCAAACATCATCAGGCCTGCGCCGCCTAGGACTGGGAGCGGGATAGATACAATCAAGGCACCGAAAACAGGGAAGAGGCCAGCAAGGACAAGTAGGACGCCTGTAAGTGCCACGACATAACGGCTGGCCACACCGGTGAGGGAAATCACGCCGATATTTTGTGAGAAAGAAGAAAATGGCGTGGTGGACATAACCGCTGCCAGGGCTGAACCCAAGCCATCACAAAGCACGCCGCCCCGTAGGTGGTTGCCGGTGATTTCGGTTTTGGTGGCGTTGCCCAGGGCTAGGAAGTTACCGCTGGACTCAACAATGGTCACCAAATAGGCAATACTCATGCCAATAATGCCTGAAATCGGGAAAGACAGGCCAAAGTGAAGGGGCTGCGGCAGGGCGAACAGTTGGGCATTTTTCACGCCATCAAAGTTTACCCAACCCAAGAAGAGGGCGACCACATACCCCACCATCATACCAATCACAATGGCAGAAGCTGCGAAAATCCCCTTGCCCCATTGGACCAAGGCGACTACGAGGATAAGAACAAAGGTCGCCATCATGAGGTTTTCTGGGCTGGCATAGTTGGCATCACCCCGTTGGCCACCGGCGAACCAGTCCACTGCCACAGGAATGAGGCTAAGGCCAATCATCATCACTACCGTTCCCGTGACCACAGGTGGAAAGAGCTTGCGGATGTAGGGCATAAAGAAGCTGCCGATAATCATCACGAGGGAAGCGACAAGGGAAGCCCCTAAGATCCCGCCTACTCCAGCATCGCTAAAGCCAATGGCAAGAGCGGCGGCCACGAAGGTAAAGCTGGTGCCCATCACACTTGGCAGGCGAATACCAATGGGGCCAAGGCCACGGCATTGGATAAAGGTTACTACACCTGAAACCAGTAGGGCGGCATTGACTAAAATGATGGTGTCTTCTGTTGGAAGTTGGAGAACATTGCCCAAGACCAATGGCACGGCAATGATCCCGCCCAGGGCGGCCAGCAAGTGTTGAGCGGCAAGCAGTAAACTTAAGCCGAAGGGTGGTTTATCTTCAACCAAGTAGAGTAAATTGTTATTCATATTGAACCTTAAGTAGGAAAAATGAAGCGTGAAAAATCACGGGGTAAAAAAGAGGTGCGATTATAGCGGATTTGATAATTGACGCAACCGTTTGCTTAAATAAAAGTAAAAAAGCCTGAATATTGTTTTTCCAATATTCAGGCTTAAACCTATATTAAGGATTAGGCTTCACAGATGCCACAAGCAGCAGAAGCAGAGAACATCCAAACTTGTTTTTCTTGTTCTTTGATGTAGTCGCTCATTTGAGAAGCGGTACCTTCATCGCCGAACTCAGCAGCCAATTCCATGACTTCACGTTGTTGTTTAAGTAGGGCTTGGAAGCCTTCTAGTGTGCCTTGTAAGCATTCACGTGGGTTGCTGATGCCAACGTGCTCTTTAATGCGTGAAACTTTTAAGTATTCGCTGAAGGCGTTTTCAGGGCGTTGACCAAGGGTAAGAATACGCTCTGCCACTTCATCTACTTTTACGACTAAATCATCATAGATTTCTTCAAATTTAGCGTGTAATTCAAAGAAGTTTACACCCTTAATGTTCCAGTGATAACCACGTACGTTCATATAAAATACTTGGTATGAAGCAAGTAAGTTATTTAATTCTGCGGCGACTTTATTTGAAGTTTCTACATTTAAACCAATTGCATTTGTCATTTTTAAATTCCTCTTTAATTATTAAGTTAAGAAATATTCCTGTTTTGCCAAAACCACTGCATGACCAAAACAAGGGCTATTATAGGCGTTTTTTTAAAATGTGCAAGCAATTAAATTGATAGATTTATTTAATCGGCTAACTGATATTTATTGTTATTTAAGATTTATTGGGAATAATTTTTAATTAATCAACAAATAAAAACTATTTATATTTATCACTAAATGATAAATATTTTTATTTAATAAAATTTATGTTTAAACTCAATAAAGTTAGGGGCTAATTCTTTTGGGGTAGATTACAAAAAGCCTAGAATTTTGCTACAATGAGGCCTTTCTTTCCGCCAACAAGCGGGGGATTTTTTTCGCTTTTTTGCAAGGTGTGTTTATGATTAGTGTGTTTGATATGTTTAAAGTGGGGATTGGGCCGTCTAGTTCCCACACGGTTGGCCCAATGAAGGCCAGTAAGCTCTTTATTGATGAACTGCGTGACAGCCAAAAATTGGCCCAGGTCAGCCGTGTCCAGGTGGATGTTTATGGATCGCTTTCCCTTACGGGCCGTGGGCATAATACTGATATTGCTATTGTCTTGGGCTTGATGGGCTATTTGCCAGATAATGTGGATGTTGAAGCCATTGAGGGTTTGATTGAGGCCGTGAAAACCAGCGGCCAAATCACGCTCGACCAAGCAGAACCAGAATTCGCCAAAACCATCGCCTTTGATTTTATGGGCGATATGCCTTTCCACCACGATTTTTTATCTTTGCATGAAAACGGTATGCGTTTAAGTGCCTTTGCAGGCGAAACCTTGCTTTTGACCCGCACCTTCTATTCTATCGGTGGCGGTTTTATTGTGGAAGAAAGCCAGTTTGGCCATGAAGCCGAAGGCGGGCAAAAAGTGCCTTTCCCTTACCAATATGCCGCTGATATGCTCCAACACTGCAAGCAACAGGGCTTGCCTATTTCCAGCATTATGCTGAAAAACGAACAGGCCTTGCGTTCCAAACAAGAGATCAGCGATTACCTGCAAAAAATCTGGCAAACCATGGATGCCTGTATCCAACGTGGCCTAAACACAGAGGGCTTACTGCCTGGCCCGCTAAAAGTGGTTCGTCGTGCCAGCCTATTGCGCCGCTCGTTGGAGGCTTCTAGCAAATTAAATAACGATCCTATGCAGATCGTGGATTGGGTCAATATGTTCGCCCTGGCGGTAAACGAAGAAAATGCCGCAGGCGGGCGAGTTGTAACCGCTCCAACCAACGGGGCTTGTGGCATTGTGCCGGCCGTCTTCGCCTATTACCGTGAATTTATCGCCCATCCAACAGCTGAAACCATTGAACGTTATTTACTGGCCACCAGTTTTATCGGCTCACTCTATAAAATGAATGCCTCAATTTCAGGAGCAGAAGTGGGCTGCCAGGGCGAGGTGGGCGTGGCCTGTTCCATGGCCGCCGCAGGCTTAACTGAAATTATGGGTGGCAGCCCGGAACAGGTTTGTATTGCAGCGGAAATCGCCATGGAACACAACCTGGGCTTAACCTGCGACCCTGTCGGCGGCCAAGTGCAAGTGCCGTGTATTGAACGCAATGCCATCGCTTCCGTAAAAGCCATCAACGCCAGCCGCATGGCCCTGAAAACCACCAATGCCCCACGGGTAAGTTTGGATAAGGTCATTGAAACCATGCTAGAAACGGGTAAGGACATGAACGCCAAATACCGTGAAACCTCAACAGGCGGCTTGGCCATTAAGGTTGTGCCGTGTGATTAGGATGAATTAGCCTAGAAAAAGCGTGTGGATGTGAGTTCACACGCTTTTTTCTTGTAACAAGCGGGCAAAATAGGGCAAAAATTTGCAAGGGCTAAAGTTTGGTAAGTTGCTGGCTTAATCCTTCCAAAATCGGATCCGCAATAAAACTCGGTAAGTGAGCCGTTTTTATACTGGAGAGCTTGGTAGAATCACGCAGGATTTCATGTAGGATTTCATCCACCGTTTCAGCCGCAATGGCTGCCAGTTTGGCGGTTGAGTAAAAATGGCGGGGCTGGATCTTATGCCATAAGTAATGCTTATTTTCGCCCTGCCAGGCCATGGCCATTTTTACTTTTTGCTTTTGTAAGGTTTTTTCGCTAATCAGGGGATAGGCCGAAATTACATCATAAAAAGGTGTTAGGCGGTAACGGTTGCCCTGTTCAAGGAAAAGGCTAAAGTTTTTGGCATGGCCATCAATGGCGCATAAGAGCCAAAAAACGATCTGAGCCTTGAGAAAATGCTTGCGATCTTCGACTGGGGTCACAGAGCCGTTTAGCACAGATAAGATCTGCCCCATACTAGGCCCGCCATCACTCTCATATTTGCGGGCAGGGGCGATGTTAAGGGCTTGGCAGAAGTCCTCTTGTGGCAGGCGAACCAGCCAGGATTCTCTTTTAGACCAACGCCTGTCAAAGCGTTTCACCACCAGCACCGTAGTATCACCAAAGTGCATAATATCTGCTTCAGGCACAGCCAGGCCAAACATCTTCATTAATTTGAGGCAAAGCCATTCATTTTCACAGCTTTTAGAGAGATCTAGCTGGCCTTGCCCCACCATGCCAATCGGCAATTTGAAAATGTGGCTGGTGGGCGTGGTGTGCAGGGGGCGGCACCACTGATTGTTGTGTAGCAGCAAGGCTGTTTTTTCTTGGGCGCCAGCTAAGGAAATCCTAAAATCCTCATGATTTTGCATACCAAGCGGGGAATATTGATAGTTTTTCAACAAAGATTCAATTTCAGATTCAGAGAGCGGCTCAGCATAAATCCGCCGAACAGGGCGGGATTTGCCCTCTTGATAGAGCTGAATGGCACCCACGCAATCTTGCCCGATAACCGAAAGCAGATCAAAAGGGTGTTTGGTTGAAACCTGAAAACGCTGTTGAATACGAGAACGAATAAGTTCGCTATCAGGCAAGAGATTATCAAAGAAATTATAGACCTGATCGCCCCGATAAGGCTTGCCTGAAAGGGGTAAGGACAAGGAAATAGCACGGGCTTTTTCAGAGGCAATCCAACCCTTAAAATATTGAAATTCGGTTGCTCCATTTGCCAGCTTGCGCCATTCTCCTACAGGCATACCATTCATGGCGACAGTTAATTTCAGGTTGCTCATTACCAATCCTCATCATCAATTTGGTAGTGGTTAGTGGTTGGTTCAGCCACAATCAAAGCCAGCTCATCCTGATTGGCTGCTGTATTCATTTTGGGCCTTGGCTGAACGACCAATTCTAATTCCAAGGCCATTAAGATCTTAAACAGGGTTTCAAGTTTGGTGCTTTCAGGCATATTTTCAAACACAGAAACGGTTGCCTGCTTGGTGCCTGCTAGTTTGGCAATATCGGTTTGGGATAAATTATCCTGATAGCGGTATTCCCGAATGGCATGAGCTAACATCTTGGGCGTGGTCACAATCATCTTATCCTCCTTATCATCTATAAAGGATAAAAGGCAATATATCCCCTTTAGCCTATAAAGTCAATAATATCCCTTTTAGGGTATAAATCATTATTTAACCCTTATAGAGGATAAGTTGAATGATGTTCTCCAAGATCAAGCGGCTGATTTTGTAAGATTTTTTGCAAATCAGACCGCTTGTTCGCTATACTTAGGCCTAAATTTTTATTGGAAACGAGGCCGCTATGCTGAAGATTTATAACACCCTAAAACGAGAAAAAGAAGAATTTAAACCGATTAAGCCTAATCAGATCGGCATGTATGTCTGCGGTGTCACAGTTTATGACCTCTGCCACTTTGGCCACGGCCGCACTTTTGTGTCCTTTGATGTGGTGGTGCGTTACCTCCGTTATTTGGGTTATGAGGTGAATTATGTACGTAACATCACCGATGTGGACGATAAGATCATCAAACGTGCCCTAGAGAATAATCAGACCTGCGATGAACTGGTTGAAAATATGATCGCCGAAATGCATAAGGATTTCGATGCTCTCAATATTCTTCGCCCAGATGTAGAGCCACGGGCCACCCAGCATATGCCTGAAATCATCGCTCTGGTTGAAAAACTGATTGAAAAAGGCCATGCCTATGTGGCGGAAGATGGCGATGTGATGTTCAATGTGGAAAGCTACAAAAACTACGGCGCCCTTTCTCGCCAAAACCTTGAGCAGTTACAGGCAGGGGCCAGGGTAGAGATCAAGAGTGTTAAACGCAACCCAATGGATTTCGTCTTGTGGAAGATGTCCAAGGCCAACGAACCAAGCTGGGATTCCCCTTGGGGCAAGGGCAGACCAGGCTGGCATATTGAATGTTCGGCCATGAACAGCAAGGTTTTGGGTAATCATTTTGATATTCACGGCGGCGGAGCGGATTTAATGTTCCCTCATCACGAAAACGAAATCGCCCAATCCTGCTGCGCCCACGGCGAGAACTACGTTAATTATTGGCTACACACAGGCATGCTGACCATTGACAAGGAGAAAATGTCCAAATCCCTAGGCAACTTCTTCTCCATTCGCTATATGCTGGAGCGTTACGATGCCGAAAGCCTGCGTTATTTCTTCTTAACCGCCCATTACCGCAGCCTCTTGGATTACAGCATTGAGAATCTAGATCTAGCCCGTTCCGCCCTAGAACGCCTATACACTGCCTTGCGTGGTTGCGATTTAAGTGCCGAGCCACAAGGCGGCCAGCAATATGTAGAGGCCTTTAAGGCAGCCATGAATGATGATTTCAACACCCCAGGTGCCTTGGCTGTCTTGTTTGAATTGGCTCGGGAGGTCAATAAACTTAAGGCTGACAAGGCAACAGAGGCAGATGGTTTGGCAGCTCGATTGAAGGAGTTGGCTGGTGTCTTAGGCCTCTTGCAACAGGCCCCAGAAGCCTTCTTACAAGCGGGTGGAGATGACCAAGAAGTTGCAGAAATTGAAGCTCTTATCAAACAACGCAATGAAGCCCGAGCAGCCAAGAACTGGCCAGCGGCGGATGAAGCCCGCAATAAGCTCACAGCTATGGGCATTGTGTTAGAAGATGGAGCCAATGGCACGACTTGGCGTAGGGCTTAAAGAGAGGACACCAATGGCTGCACAAAAACTCACGAAAAAGCGTTTGATCCAGCTCTTAATTGCCATGGCAATTTTGGTGGGCTTGTTTGTTTATCGAACCTACAATTACTAAAAAATCGGGCCGAGGCCCGATTTTCTTTTGCAAAAAACAAGGGATTTTAGGCCGCTTGTGGCTTGCCCCACACTTCTTCAGCAATTTCACGGATGAAGTTGAGCTTGTTCCATTGCTGCTCTTCGGTCAGGATATTGCCTTCTTCGGTTGAAGCGAAGCCGCATTGCGGGCTGAGGCAGAGTTGGTTGATGTCCACATACTGGCTGGCTTCTTGAATACGGGCGAAGATTTCTGCCTTGTCTTCTAAGTTACCATCTTTTGAGGTAATCAAGCCTAGGACCACTTGCTGATCTTTAATAAAGCGTAGTGGCTTGAAATCGCCCGAACGTTCGCTGTCGTATTCCAAGAAGAAGCCATCTACTTGGCAGCTACCAAACAAGGTTTCGGCAACAGGTTCATAACCACCTGATGAGAACCAGGTTGAGCGGAAGTTGCCACGGCAGATGTGCATGGTCACGGTCATATCTTGAGGGCGGCCTGCAATGGCTCGATTGACTAAGTAAACATAGTCCTTGGCTAGTTGGTCTAGGTCAAAGCCACGGGCAGCATAGGCTGCACGCTTTTCTTCAGAGCAAAGCTCGCCCCAGCTGGTGTCGTCTAATTGCAGGTTACGGCAGCCCAGGGCATAGAATTTTTCAAGAGCGGTTTTATAGGCATCGGCGATGTCGTCTAAAAGCTGCTGGTTATTGTCTGCATAGCGGGCGATAGGCTGGTAGTTTTCTTCTCTCACGGTGCTGATCAGGTGCAGCATGCTTGGCGATGGAATAGTGAATTTCACAGGGTGGTTGCCTGCAATGGCTTGGAGCGAGCGGTAGTGTTCCAAGAAAGGATGGCTATCGGAAAAGCCGACTTTATCGACAATTTTCAGGGTTTTCGGCCGAACACTGTGGTGTTTAAATTGTACCGAGAATTTTTCCGCTTCAACCTCTTGCACGCCATCAAGGGCGGCTAAGAAATCCAAATGCCAAAAGGTGCGGCGGAATTCGCCATCGGTTACGGCGTGTAGGCCCACGACCTTTTGCTGTTCAACCAGCTTGGCAATTTCAGCGTCTTCAATTTGGGTTAAATCGGCACAAGATAAGTCACCACAGGCACATTGCTGGCGGGCTTGCTTGAGGGTTTCAGGGCGTAAGAAACTACCAACGATGTCAAAGCGGAAAGGGGCTTTAGTACGGGGTTGGGCTTGAGGGAAAAGTTTGGTCATGGGTGTCCTTAAATAAGTGAAAACAATGGCTTCAACCTTATCACAAACCTCAAAATTTGTAAAAAATCTTGAATGAATGACCGCTTGTTTATTGGCCATTGGTGGAATTTCCTCAAAAAAGTGACCAAGATCACAAAATAGCAAGAAATTCTGATCTGAAAGGTTAATTTCAGGCAAAAATTTGCTAAGATGTAAATGTAACAATTTTGTTAAAATTTATCATCCCTATTTTGAAGGAGAACCCCATGCAAACACCAAAAGGCAATCGCATCAGCATCAATGAAGACGGCTCACTTAATGTGCCTAATAATCCAACCGTTCCCTTTATTGAAGGCGATGGCATTGGGGTGGATGTTACCCCAGCCATGCGTACCGTCATTGATGCGGCGGTTAAAAAAGCCTATGGCGGCGAGCGTAAGATCGAATGGCTAGAAATCTATGCAGGCGAAAAAGCCAACAAGCTCTTCGGCGAGAACACCTGGCTGCCACAGCAAACCCTAGACCTCATCAAGCACTACCATATCGCCATTAAAGGCCCGCTTATGACCCCAGTAGGTGGCGGGATCCGCTCCCTTAATGTAACCATGCGTCAAACTCTGGATCTCTACAACTGCCT